>NZ_JBEYRK010000013.1:0-192344 GCF_040704065.1 Streptomyces sp. NPDC047869 | reverse complement strand
TGAGGGAAACGCCCGGTTACATTCCGAACCCGGAAGCTAAGCCTCACAGCGCCGATGGTACTGCAGGGGGGACCCTGTGGGAGAGTAGGACGCCGCCGAACTCCTTTTACAGCTCCGGCTCTTGGGCACTGCCCAGGGGCCGGAGCTTTTTTGCGTTGGGGTAGGGTCGGGGAGCATCGTTTCGCTCCTTACAGCACAGGAGGCCCCCGGGTGGAGGTCCAGGAGACCCGTGTCCAGACGGACCGGGTGCTCACCATCCCCAACATCCTCAGCATGGCTCGCCTGGCCGGCGTCCCGCTCTTCCTGTGGCTCATCCTCAGGCCGGAGTTCGGCGGCCCCAAGAGCGACGGCTGGGCCCTTCTTGTGCTGGCACTGAGCGGCATCAGCGACTACCTGGACGGAAAGCTCGCCAGGCGCTGGAACCAGATCAGCAACCTCGGCCGGCTGCTCGACCCCGCGGCCGACCGGCTGTACGTTCTCACGACGCTGCTGGGCCTCACCTGGCGTGAGATCCTCCCGCTCTGGCTGACCGCCCTTCTGCTCGCACGGGAGCTCGTTCTGCTGGTGATGGTCGGCATCCTGCGGCGCCACGGCTATCCGCCGCCCCAGGTGAACTTCCTGGGGAAGGCCGCCACCTTCAACCTGATGTACGCCTTCCCGCTCCTGCTGCTCAGCGACGGAAACGGATGGATCGCGTCACTGGCCGCTATTTTCGGATGGGCGTTCGCAGGTTGGGGTACAACCCTCTATTGGTGGGCAGGAGTGCTCTACGTGGTACAAGTCCGCCGCCTGGTCCGCGCGGACGCCACGGTCGATTGAGCCCACTGATTGTCCGGACATAGTGGTCCGATGGCCCTCCGCGCCGAAGTGCGGGACAATCTGGACGGGTGAAGTCGGCTAGACCGTCGTCTCTTTAGGAGGACGCTTCCGACATGAAGGCCGTCGTGATGGCCGGTGGCGAAGGCACTCGCCTTCGCCCTATGACCTCCAGCATGCCCAAGCCGCTCCTGCCCGTGGCCAACCGCCCGATCATGGAGCATGTGCTGAGGCTGCTCAAAAGGCATGGGCTCAACGAGACCGTTGTCACCGTGCAGTTCCTGGCATCGCTCGTCAAGAACTACTTCGGCGACGGCGAAGAGCTCGGAATGGAGCTCACATATGCCAATGAGGAGAAGCCCCTCGGTACCGCCGGAAGCGTCAAGAACGCCGAAGAGGCGTTGAAGGACGACGCCTTCCTCGTCATCTCCGGCGACGCCCTCACGGACTTCGACCTCACCGACCTGATCAATTTCCACAAGGAAAAGGGCGCACTGGTCACCGTCTGTCTGACCCGGGTGCCCAATCCTCTGGAGTTCGGCATCACCATCGTCGACGAGGAAGGCAAGGTCGAGCGTTTCCTCGAAAAGCCGACCTGGGGGCAGGTCTTCTCCGACACGGTGAACACGGGCATCTACGTCATGGAGCCCGAGGTCTTCGACTACGTCGAGGCCGACGTCTCCGTCGACTGGTCCGGCGATGTCTTCCCGCAGCTCATGAAGGAAGGCAAGCCGATCTACGGCTATGTCGCCGAGGGCTACTGGGAGGACGTCGGCACCCACGAGAGCTACGTCAAGGCGCAGGCCGACGTCCTCGAGGGCAAGGTGAACGTCGACCTCGACGGGTTCGAGATCTCCCCGGGCGTATGGGTGGCCGAGGGAGCCGAAGTGCATCCCGACGCGGTGCTCCGCGGTCCGCTCTACATCGGCGACTACGCCAAGGTGGAAGCCGGTGCGGAAATCCGCGAGCACACCGTCGTGGGCTCCAATGTCGTCGTCAAGAGCGGTGCCTTCCTGCACCGGGCCGTCGTGCACGACAACGTGTACGTCGGTCAGCACAGCAATCTGCGCGGCTGTGTCGTCGGCAAGAACACCGACATCATGCGGGCCGCCCGGATCGAGGACGGCGCGGTCATCGGTGACGAGTGCCTGATCGGTGAAGAATCGATCGTTCAGGGCAATGTGCGGGTCTACCCGTTCAAGACCATCGAGGCCGGCGCCTTCGTCAACACCTCGGTGATCTGGGAGTCCAGAGGACAGGCCAACCTGTTCGGCGCCCGTGGTGTCTCGGGCATCCTCAACGTGGAGATCACGCCCGAGCTGGCCGTACGGCTCGCCGGTGCCTATGCGACCACGTTGAAAAAGGGCTCCACGGTCACCACGGCCCGTGACCACTCCCGAGGCGCCCGTGCACTCAAGCGGGCGGTGATCTCCGCCCTGCAGGCCAGCGCCATCGACGTACGGGACCTGGAGAACGTCCCCCTGCCCGTGGCCCGGCAGCAGACCGCGCGCGGCAGCGCAGGCGGCATCATGATCCGGACCTCGCCGGGTGTGCCGGACTCCGTCGACATCATGTTCTTCGACGGGCAGGGCGCGGACCTCTCGCAGGGCGGCCAGCGCAAGCTGGACCGTGTGTTCGCACGGCAGGAGTACCGCCGGGCGTTCCCCGGTGAGATCGGCGACCTGTACTTCCCGGCCAGCGTCTTCGACTCGTACACCGGGTCGCTGCTGCGGAACGTCGACACCACGGGCATAGCCGAATCGGGCCTCAAGGTCGTCGTGGACGCGTCCAACGGCAGCGCGGGCCTGGTGCTGCCCAGCCTCCTCGGCAAGCTCGGCGTGGACTCGCTGACGATCAACCCCGGTCTCGACGAGTCCCGGCCCACCGAGACCGAGGAGATGCGACGCAAGGGCCTGGTGCGCCTCGGTGAGATCGTGGCGTCCTCCGGGGCCGCGTTCGGTGTGCGGTTCGACCCCGTCGGCGAGCGGCTGTCGCTCGTGGACGAGAAGGGCCGGATCATCGAGGACGACCGGGCGCTGCTCGTCATGCTGGACCTGGTGGCCGCGGAGCGGCGCAGCGGCCGGGTGGCGCTGCCGGTGACCACGACCAGGATCGCCGAACAGGTGGCCGCCTACCACGGCACCCAGGTCGAGTGGACCACCACCTCTCCCGACGACCTCACGCGCGTGGGACGCGAGGAGGGCACCATCTTCGGTGGGGACGGCAAGGGCGGCTTCATCGTCCCGGAGTTCAGCAGCGTCTACGACGGCACGGCGGCCTTCGTACGGCTGATCGGGCTGGTGGCCCGTACGCAGCTCACGCTGAGCCAGATCGACGCGCGGATTCCGCGGGCGCACGTCCTCAAGCGGGACCTGGCGACCCCGTGGGCCGTCAAGGGCCTCGTCATGCGACGGGTCGTCGAGGCGGCCGGGGACCGGTCCGTCGACACGACCGACGGTGTGCGGGTCGTGGAGACCGACGGGCGCTGGGTGATGGTGCTGCCCGACCCGGCCGAGGCCGTCACCCATCTGTGGGCCGAGGGGCCGGACGACGCCTCGGCGCAGGCCCTGCTTGACGAGTGGGCGGCCGTGGTGGAGAGCGCCGGGCGGTAGTACCGGCGGCTCCGGACGGCGAAAGCGGCCACACGCGCGCGTGCCGGACCAGTGTCCCCGAGGGGGCCTGTCCGGCACGCCGGTGGGGCCATTCGGAGGTACTGCTCGCGACATGCGACGATGTGCGGCATGCCGCAGCAATCCCCCGTTCGGAGCAGCCCCCCGCGGTCGTCGCGCCCGGACGCGTCCATGTCGCTGATCACCAACGTCATGGACCACAGCCTCGACGACGGCTACGCGGAGGCCGCCGCCCGGCGGGCGGCGCAGGGTGAGGCCGGAGGGCTGCCGAAGACGCTCAGGGCGAAGCTGGGCCTGGCCTCGGGCCTGGTCCTCGCGGCCCTGGTGGTCACCGTGGGAGCGGCGCAGGCGAGGATCGCGGCGCCCGTGGTGGCCAAGGAACGCCAGGAGCTGATCGACCGCATCGACCGGGAGACCGCGGACGCGGACCGGCTCGAGAGCGATGTCGACAGACTGCGCGACGATGTCGACACGCGCCGGCGGGCGGCACTGCGGCGCAGCGGCGGAGGCTCCGAGGCCGACGTGGTGGGCGTGCTGTCGGGCGCGACCGCGGTGCACGGCCCCGGCATCAAGCTCGTGGTGAACGACGCCAAGGAGGCCAGCGCCGGCGGCGACGGCTCCAATCCGCGCGAGACCTCCGGTTTCTCCGACACCGGCCGGGTGCGTGACCGGGACATGCAGCGGGTGGTGAACGGATTGTGGGCCTCCGGGGCCGAGGCCGTCTCCATCAACGGGCAGCGGCTGACGGCCCTGTCCGCGATCCGGGCCGCCGGTGACGCGATACTGGTCGACAACAGGCCGCTGGTGCCGCCGTACACGGTGCTGGCGGTAGGGGACGGGCAGCGGCTGAGCACCAGGTTCCAGGACAGCGCCGACGGGCTGTATCTGCACGCCCTGGAGGAGAACTTCGGTATCCGGGCCACCATCTCCACCGAGGGGGACGTCCGCCTGCCCTCCGCGCCGAGTGTGATCGTACGCACAGCACAGCCGAACGACGAGAAGACTGAGAAGGGCACATCGTGATCGCCGTACTGGGCCTCATCGTGGGAGTCGTGGCCGGCCTGTTGGTCCGGCCGGAGGTTCCGGCGGTCGTCGAGCCTTATCTGCCGATCGCCGTCGTGGCCGCGCTGGACGCTGTGTTCGGTGGTCTGCGGGCCATGCTCGACGGCATCTTCGACGACAAGGTCTTCGTGGTGTCGTTCCTGTCCAACGTGGTCGTGGCCGCGCTGATCGTCTTCCTGGGCGACAAGCTGGGCGTCGGGGCGCAGTTGTCCACCGGTGTCGTGGTCGTCCTCGGTATCCGTATCTTCTCCAACGCCGCGGCGATCCGGCGACACGTCTTCCGGGCTTGAGAGCGATGAGCAACCAGGACGAGCGGCCCGAGAACAGGCTGCGCAAGGAACTGCCCGACGAGGTCCCGGCCCCGGCCGCCGAGCCGGAGCGAAAGCCCGTCGGGCCGGAGCGGACGCCCGCGGAACCGCGGCCGACTCCTGCCGAGGCGACCGAAGGAGCGGAGGGCGCCGAGCCCCCGCTCACCGGCCGGCAGCGGCTGCTCAAGGGGGTGTGGCCGCCGCGTGTCACCCGGGCCCAACTCATCGTCGCTGTGCTGCTGTTCGGCCTCGGCTTCGGGCTGGCCGTCCAGGTGGCGTCGAACAGCGACAGCGACAGCGCGCTGCGCGGGGCACGTCAGGAAGATCTCGTTCGCATCCTCGATGAACTGGACGACCGGACTCAGCGTCTTGAGGGCGAGAAGCAGGGACTCGACAAACAGCGCCAGGAGCTGCAGAGCAGCTCCGACCAGGCCGCTGAGGCGCGCAGGCAGACGGCCGAGAAGGAGAAGCAACTCGGCATTCTGGCGGGCACCGTGGCGGCGCAGGGTCCCGGCATCACGATGACGATCGAGGACACGAAGGGGACGGTCAAGGCGGACATGCTGCTCGACGCGATCCAGGAGCTGCGCGCGGCCGGTGCCGAGGCTATTCAGGTCAACGGCGTACGCGTGGTCGCGAGCACCTACCTCACCGACTCCGGCAAGAGCGTGAGTGTCGACGGGAACAAGATCAACGCACCGTATCGTTTCCAGGTCATCGGCAAGTCACAGGATCTTGAACCGGCTCTGAACATTCCGGGAGGCGTGGTGCAGACTCTGGAGAAGGAGCAGGCCACGGTGACCGTAGAGCGGTCCGGCAAGATCGTCGTGGACGCCTTGCGAGAGGTGAAGCGGCCTGACTACGCTCGGTCGTCCTCCCAGTGAACCGGCGGTGCATGGGGGACGTCCGGCAGGGGCATGAGGTTGCGGGGGGTCGGCGCACCGAAGAAGTGGCGCGTGGTGGAAACTGTCTGGTGGATACGGACGTTGTGAGGATGTCCGGGTCGACCGGTGTAGGCAATCAGGGTTCGTCCTGCCCCACGGGCGGGTCTGTTTCGGTCAAGGGGAATCGCCCGTGAAGTTGTTTGCGAAGTTGTTCGGCAAGAGCGCGCGAGAAGGCAGCGACAACGCGACCGCTCGCCACCGCGCACAGCCTGACGCAGAGGGCCAGCGCCCGCTGTTCCGTGACCAGGTCGCTGGTCCGGGCGGTGACATTTCCGGAGGCCAGGGCGCGGCGTCTGTTGACCCTGCCCAGTCCGGCGGCATAGGTTTCGGGCAACCGTCAACCTCAAGTGCGGGTGGAGGGTTTACCTCCGACCCCTATGCGTCCAACGCCCCCGCGGGGCATCCGCGGCAGGAGGATCCGTCCATGTCCGTCCTGGTGTGTACGAGGTGCGGTAACCGCAACGCGGAGAACGCCCGCTTCTGCTCCAACTGCGGCGCGCCGCTGCGGCCCGGTGTGGCGCCGGAGCGTGCCTCGGAGACCACGTCGACCATCTCCATCTCCGGCATCGAGGCCTACGACGCCGAGGTGACCGGGCAGACGCAGGTGCCGATGCTCTCGCCCGAGGCGCAGGCCGCGGTCGACGCGCTGCCGCTGGGCTCGGCGCTGCTGGTGGTGCGCCGGGGGCCGAACTCGGGCAGCCGCTTCCTGCTGGACAGCGATCTGACCACGGCCGGCCGGCACCCGCAGAGCGACATCTTCCTGGACGACGTCACGGTCTCCCGCCGGCACGTGGAGTTCCGGCGCTCCCCGGACGGCTCGTTCACGGTGGCCGACGTGGGCAGTCTGAACGGCACGTACGTCAACCGCGAGCGGATCGACCAGGTGCCTCTGTCGAACGGCGACGAGGTGCAGATCGGCAAGTACCGGCTGGTCTTCTACGCGAGCCGGCAGGGCATCTGACCCCTGGATTCCGTCCGGGGGAACCCAGGGGAAGGTCCATGCTGCACACACCGAGCGGCGGTGCCCGAAGCGGTACCGCCGCCACGGACGGACTGATGAGCATCGGCACGGTGCTGAACGCGCTGCGTGACGAGTTCCCCGAGGTCACCATCTCCAAGATCCGCTTCCTGGAGTCCGAGGGACTCATCGAGCCGCAGCGGACTCCGTCGGGATACCGGAAGTTCGGCCCCGGGGACGTCGACCGCCTCGCGCACGTCCTGAGGATGCAGCGGGACCACTACCTGCCGCTCAAGGTGATCCGCGAGCACCTGGACGCCATGGAGCGCGGTGAGGCCGTGCAGCTGCCCGTGGTCGGGCGCCAGCGCACCGGGGACGAGCCGCCGGAGCCGTCCGAACGGCCCACGGTGGCCCGGGTCGGGCGTGGCGAGCTGCTGGCGGCGGCGGGCATCGGTGAGGACGACCTCGCGGAGTGGCAGTCGTACGGGCTCATCGCTCCACTGGAGGACGGTGTCTACGACGTGGCGGCCGTCACCGTGGCCTCGCTCGTCGCCGAGCTGGGCCGGTTCGGCATCGAGCCGCGCCATCTGCGGGTGATGAAGGCCGCCGCCGACCGGGAGGCGGGCCTGGTGGACCAGGTCGTGGCCCCCCTGAAGCGCCACCGCAACCCGCAGACCAGGGCTCACGCCGAGGCCCGGGCGAAGGAGCTGGCGGCGCTCACGATGCGGCTGCACGCGGCGCTGGTGCAGACCGCTCTCGGCGTGCGTCTGCCCTGAACGGCGGGGTGCCCGGGCGGCCGGATCGGGCACCTGTTCCCGGCCCGACTACCCAAAGGTCCCGGGCACGGCCTAGGGTTGCTGTGTGAACGAGCTCGATGTCGTAGGTGTCCGGGTCGAAATGCCCTCCAACCAACCGATCGTGCTCCTGCGCGAAGTGGGGGGCGACCGCTACCTCCCCATCTGGATCGGGCCGGGGGAGGCGACGGCGATCGCCTTCGCCCAGCAGGGCATGGCCCCCGCGCGACCGCTGACCCACGACCTGTTCAAGGACGTGCTGGAGGCCGTCGGCCAGGAGCTGACCGAAGTGCGCATCACGGACCTGCGTGAGGGCGTCTTCTACGCGGAGCTGGTCTTCGCCAGCGGGGTCGAGGTCAGCGCGCGTCCCTCCGACGCCATAGCGCTGGCACTGCGTACCGGGACGCCGATCTACGGCAGTGACACGGTGCTGGACGACGCCGGCATCGCGATCCCGGACGAGCAGGAGGACGAGGTGGAGAAGTTCCGCGAGTTCCTCGACCAGATCTCGCCGGAGGACTTCGGCACCAGCAGCCAGTGAGGTGCGGCGGTTCGGCGGCGGTGAGGTGCGAGCCGGTTCCCGGCGCCGCGGCAATTGCCACCGGCCATCCAGAGCGTCATGCGGTCTTCCGCGGGAGCATTCGGCTAGCCTTTCCCCGCGGTGGGGCACGAGAAACCACTCTTAGGGTGATTATCACCCGGCGTGGCGAGTGTGGCGATCGTTGACGCACCCCTGGTGACTGCCTACCGTCGAGAAGGCAGTTCAAGGACGGAGGTCGGCGTGAGAACGAGCGGCGACGGTACGGCTGGGGGTGCCCCCGGACGCGGTTTCGGGGAGAGCGGTCCGTACCCTCCCCCGAGTTCCCAGCCGCGTTCCAGCGGGCAGTACGCATATCCCGGCGGCGCGGTCGACCACGCCCCACAGCGGCCGACGGCGGTGCCGAACGGCGGAGGGGTGGCGTCCATGGCGTCCGAGGAGATCGGCTACCGGGGTCCCACGGCCTGTGCGGCCGCCGGCATCACCTACCGGCAACTGGACTACTGGGCCCGCACCGGACTGGTCGAGCCGAGTGTGCGGCCCGCCTACGGGTCGGGCACCCAGCGCCTCTACAGCTTCCGGGACGTGGTCGTCCTGAAGATCGTCAAGCGGTTCCTGGACACCGGGGTCTCGCTGCAGAACATCCGCACGGCCGTGCGGCACCTGCGGGAGCGCGGCTTCCAGGACCTGGAGCGCATGACCCTCATGAGCGATGGCGCCACGGTGTACGAGTGCACCTCGCCGGACGAGGTGCACGCCCTGCTCCAGGGCGGCCAGGGCATCTTCGGGATCGCCGTCGGCGTGGTCTGGCGGGACGTGGAGAGCGCGCTCTCCCAGCTGCACGGGGAGCGGGTCGACACGGGGGAGACCCTGGTCGGGCACAACCCGGCGGACGAGCTGGCACGGCGGCGCAACCGGGCCGTCTGAGTACGCCCCCACCGCATCCCACGGGCCGTGCGCCCGGGTTGTCAGTGGTGTGGTGCAGCATCGGAGATGTGAGAAACGCGCCCACGATCCTGCATCTCGACATGGATGCCTTCTACGCCTCGGTGGAGCAGGCGTCCAAGCCGAGCCTGCGGGGCAAGGCCGTGATCGTGGGCGGACTCGGACCGCGTGGTGTGGTGGCCACCGCGTCGTACGAGGCCCGGGTATTCGGGGTGCACTCGGCGATGCCGATGGCCCAGGCGCGCAGGCTGGCGCCGAACGCCGCGTACCTGGTGCCGCGCTTCAACGTCTACCGGTCCGTGAGCGAGCAGGTGATGACGCTGCTGCGGGAGCTGTCGCCGCTGGTGGAGCCGCTGAGCCTGGACGAGGCGTTCGTCGACCTCGAGCCCCGGGAGGCGGCCTGGGACGCGGACTCGGCGCGGCGGGTGGGGACGAAGCTGCGCACCGACATACGGGCGGTCACCGGGCTCACGGGGTCGGTGGGACTCGCCGCCTCCAAGATGCTCGCGAAGATCGCCTCGGAGGAGGCCAAACCCGACGGACTCGTCCTCGTCGAACCCGGCACCGAGCGGGCGCTGCTCGGGCCGATGCCGGTGCGGACCCTGCCCGGGGTGGGTCCGGCGACCGGGGACCATCTGCGGCGGGCCGGGATCACCACGGTCGCGGAGCTGGCCGAGGCCGGCGAGGACGAACTCGTACGGCTGCTCGGCAAGGCGCACGGGCACGCGCTGTACGCGATGGCGCTGGCTCGCGACGACCGGCCCGTGGTCGCCGAGCGGGAGGCCAAGTCGGTGTCGGTCGAGGACACCTACGACGTGGACATCCACGACCGGCTGCGGGTCGGTCTCGAGGTGGGGCGGCTCGCCGACCGGTGCGTGCGGCGGCTGCGCGGGGCCGGGCTGTCGGGGCGGACCATCGTGCTGAAGGTCCGCAGGTACGACTTCTCGACGCTGACCCGGTCCGAGACGCTCAGAGGGCCCACGGACGACCCCGCGGTGATCCGGGAGGCGGCCGAGCGGCTGCTGGACTCCGTGGACACCACGGGCGGGGTGCGGCTGCTCGGTGTGGGCGTCACCGGGCTCGCCGACTACACCCAGGAGGACCTGTTCGCGCAGGCGGCGCAGCCCTCGCGGGACGTATCGGTGCCGGAGGAGGCCGTGGCCGAGACCGTGCCGGAGCGGCCGGAGCCCGTCAAGCGGCAGTGGCGGGCCGGGCAGGACGTGCGGCACGCCGCGTGGGGCCACGGCTGGGTGCAGGGCAGTGGCCTGGGCCGGGTGACCGTGCGCTTCGAGACGCCCCAGTCGGAGCCGGGGCGGGTGCGGACGTTCGGCGTCGAGGATCCTGAACTGGAGCCGGCGGATCCGCTGCCGCTGGTGCTGGGCACGGATCCGCTGCCGCGGATACCGGACGCGGATCCGCTGCCGCGGGTACCGGACGCGGATCCGCCGCCGAGTCTGTCGGGTGCTGTCGACGCCGATCTGTAGCAGGTGCCTGGTCTGTGTGTGGGGCTCCGTCGTGATCGTTCGGGCGGTCCTCCGCGCCTCCACGGGGGGCCGGTGGTGGAGCGGGCTCAGGGCTCCTCGGTGCCCGCGAGCTTGCCGAAGTCGTGGTCCGCGAACGGGGAGGGCGCCGCCACGTCCAGGCCGTAGTGGTGGTAGAGCTGGAGTTCCTGTTCGGGGGAGAGGTGGCGGCCGACACCGAAGTCGGGCGCGTCCTTGATGAGTGCACGGTCGAAGGGAACCCGCAGGGCGCCCTCGACGATCTCGCTGGGCTCCAGGGGCACGAAGGCGTCCCGGGAGAAGAGACCGGTCCGTATGGCCGCCCACTCCGGCACTCCGGTGGCGTCGTCGAGGTACACCTCGTCAATGGTGCCGATCTTGGTGCCGGTGCGGTCGAACGCCTTGCGGCCGATCAGGTTGCGCGGATCGATGTCGGTCTGCACGGTCCCTCTCCCTCCACGTGGTCGCAACTCATCCGTAAGCACTACGAAAGAGCACAATCAGGGAGGCGGCCACTCGAAGGCCCGGGCGTTGACCTCGCTGGTAGGCTGACAGCGGCTGCTGACCCCGTGCGGGAGAGTCCTCCGATCACCTCGGAGGCGCCGAAGGAGCAAATCCTCCCCGGAATCTCTCAGGCCCACGTACCGCACGGACGAGGTCACTCTGGAAAGCAGGGCGGATGTCGACGGCGTCCGCCCTCACCGACGGTGAAAGCCGGCGCCCCCGGGCCGCCGGTGAAGCTCTCAGGTCGAGATGACAGAGGGGGAGGCCGTCGGGGTATCCGTACCGGGGTGCCCCTCGAAGGTCGCGTCAGACCAGGAGGCCTCCGCAATGACCGCCCATCGCACCCCGCTCTCCGAGCTCGAAGCCGGTATCCCCTTCGAGCAGCGCCACATCGGGCCCGACCAGGAGGCGCGGGCCAAGATGCTCGCGCACGTCGGCTACGGCTCGCTCGACGAGCTGACCGCCGCCGCGGTCCCGGATGTGATCAAGAACGCCGACGCCCTGGAGCTGCCGGGCGCCCGCACCGAGGCCGAGGTGCTCGCCGAGCTGCGCTCGCTCGCCGACCGCAACCAGGTCCTCGGCTCCATGATCGGCCTCGGCTACTACGGCACCTTCACCCCGCCGGTCGTCCTGCGCAACGTCATGGAGAACCCCGCCTGGTACACCGCCTACACGCCGTACCAGCCGGAGATCTCCCAGGGCCGGCTGGAGGCCCTGCTGAACTTCCAGACCATGGTCGCCGAGCTCACCGGGCTGCCGACGTCCGGCGCCTCCCTGCTCGACGAGGGCACGGCCGCCGCCGAGGCCATGGCGCTGTCCCGGCGCATGGGCCGGAACAAGAAGGGCCTGTTCCTGGTCGACGCGGACGCCCTGCCGCAGACCGTCGCCGTCATCGAGACGCGCGCCGAGCCGACAGGTGTCGAGGTCGTCGTCGCCGACCTCTCCGAGGGCATCCCCGCGGAGATCGCCGAGCGCGAGATCAACGGTGTACTGGTCCAGTACCCGGGCGCCTCCGGTGCCGTCCGCGACATCAAGCCGCTCATCGACCAGGCGCACGAGCTGGGCGCCCTCGTCACGGTCGCGGCCGATCTGCTCGCGCTCACCCTGCTGACCTCGCCCGGCGAGCTGGGCGCGGACATCGCCGTCGGCACCACCCAGCGCTTCGGCGTGCCGATGGGCTTCGGCGGGCCGCACGCCGGCTACATGGCGGTGCACGAGAAGTTCGCGCGCAGCCTGCCCGGCCGTCTCGTCGGCGTGTCGGTCGACGCCGACGGGCACAAGGCCTACCGCCTGGCGCTGCAGACCCGTGAGCAGCACATCCGCCGCGAGAAGGCCACCAGCAACATCTGCACCGCCCAGGTGCTGCTCGCCGTGATGGCCGGCATGTACGCCGTCTACCACGGCCCCGAGGGACTGCGGACCATCGCCCGCCGCACCCACCGCTACGCCACGATCCTCGCCGAGGGCCTGAAGGCGGGCGGTGTCGAGATCGTCCACGGCGCCTACTTCGACACCCTCACCGCGCGCGTGCCCGGCCGGGCCGCCGAGGTCGTGGCCGCCGCCCGGGCGGGCGGCGTCAACCTGCGTCTCGTCGACGCCGACCTCGTCTCCCTGGCCTGCGACGAGACCACCAACCGGGCCCAGGTGGAGGCGGTCTTCGCCGCCTTCGGCGTCGACGGCGACATCGAGGCGCTGGACGCGGCGGCCGGCGAGGCCCTGCCCGAGGCCCTGCTGCGCACCGACGACTACCTCGCCCACCCGGTCTTCCACGAGCACCGCTCCGAGACCGCGATGCTGCGCTACCTGCGCCGTCTCGCCGACCGCGACTACGCGCTCGACCGCGGCATGATCCCGCTGGGCTCCTGCACCATGAAGCTCAACGCGACCACCGAGATGGAGCCGGTCACCTGGCCCGAGTTCGGCCAGCTGCACCCCTTCGCGCCCGCCGAGCAGGCCGAGGGCTACCTCACGCTCATCCGCGAGCTGGAGGACCGCCTCGCCGAGGTCACCGGCTACGACAAGGTGTCCCTCCAGCCCAACGCCGGTTCCCAGGGCGAGCTCGCGGGCCTGCTGGCCGTGCGCGGCTACCACCGGGCCAACGGCGACGAGCAGCGCGTCGTGTGCCTGATCCCGTCCTCCGCGCACGGCACCAACGCCGCCAGCGCCGTGATGGCGGGCATGAAGGTCGTCGTCGTCAAGACCGCCGAGGACGGCGAGATCGACGTCGCCGACCTGCGGGCCAAGATCGAGCAGCACCGCGCCGAGCTGGCCGTGCTGATGATCACCTACCCGTCGACGCACGGCGTGTTCGAGGAGCACGTCGCCGACATCTGCGCCCAGGTCCACGACGCCGGCGGCCAGGTGTACGTCGACGGCGCCAACCTCAACGCACTGGTCGGTCTCGCCAAGCCGGGTCACTTCGGCGGCGACGTCTCGCACCTGAACCTGCACAAGACCTTCTGCATCCCGCACGGCGGCGGCGGTCCCGGCGTCGGCCCGGTGGCCGTCCGCTCGCACCTGGCGCCGTACCTGCCGAACCACCCGCTGCAGCCTGCGGCCGGCCCCGAGACCGGCGTGGGCCCGATCTCCGCCGCGCCGTGGGGCAGCGCGGGCATCCTGCCGATTTCGTGGGCGTACGTCCGTCTGATGGGCGGCGAGGGGCTCAAGCGCGCCACCCAGGTGGCCGTGCTCTCCGCCAATTACGTCGCCAAGCGCCTCGAGCCGCACTACCCGGTGCTCTACAACGGCCCCGGCGGCCTGGTGGCGCACGAGTGCATCATCGACCTGCGCCCGCTGACCAAGGCGACCGGTGTGAGCGTGGACGACGTCGCGAAGCGGCTCATCGACTACGGCTTCCACGCGCCGACCATGTCCTTCCCGGTGGCCGGCACGCTGATGATCGAGCCGACCGAGTCCGAGGACCTGGCGGAGCTGGACCGGTTCTGCGACGCGATGATCGCCATCCGCGCGGAGATCGAGAAGGTCGGCTCCGGAGTGTGGCCGGCGGAGGACAACCCGCTGCGCAACGCGCCGCACACCGCGCGGGCGCTCGGCGCGGACTGGGACCACGCCTACAGCCGCGAGGAGGCCGTCTTCCCGGGCGGCGTCTCGGTCGCGGACAAGTACTGGCCGCCGGTGCGCCGTATCGACCAGGCCTTCGGCGACCGCAACCTGGTGTGCTCCTGCCCGCCGCTGGACGCGTACGAGGACTGAGCGAGCCGTACGTGTGAGCCCCGCCCGTGGACCGGGCGGGGCTCCCGCTTTTCCGTGCCTCTCAGACCGTGTCCAGCGACACCTCGGTCGCCTTGATCAGAACGACCACGTCGGACCCCACGAAGAGGCCGAGGTCCTCGGCCGCGTCCCTGGTGATCGCGGCGGTCAGCTCGCCGCCGGCCACGGCCACCTTCACGGAGGCCATGACCTCGCCCCGGGTGAGACGGGTGATCGCGCCCGGGAGCTGGTTGCGGATCGACAGGCCCTCGACCCTGCTCGTCGAGAGGGAGACCTCGGTCGACTTCACCAGGGCGCGGACGGCGGTGCCGGGGGCGAGGGCGAGTTGCTCGGCGGCCTCCTGGGTGATGGCGGCCGTCAGCTCCTGGCCGCCGTCCAGCCGCACCTTGACGATCGCCATGACCTCGCCGGGGTGGACCTCGGTCACGTCACCGGGGAGCTGGTTGCGGATGCTCAGTGTCATGAGCACCCACCGTAGAGCTGCCGTCCGGTCAGGCCGGGTATGCGTGGGTCTGCGCCGCCTTCACTGTCGCCCAGACCGACGCACCCGGATGCAGGTCCAGCTCGGCGGCGGCCACCGTGGTGAGGTCGGCGACCAGGGGGAGTTCGCCGGTGAGGTCGGCGCGGATCTGGTCGCCGTGGGTCTCCAGGCCCGCGACCTCGCACGCCCACAGGTTGCGGGCGCTGGCGCCGGTGGGCCGGTCCCGGAAGAGGGTGACGGCGGCCGGCGGGAAGGCCACGAAGACGGGACCGGACAGGTCCTCCGTCGTCGTCACCGAAGGGCCCGCGTCCAGCCGTACGGTGTGCCCTGCGGCCTGTCCGCGGTAGAGGTTGAGGCCGACGAGCCGGGCGATGTAGTCGGTGCGCGGCCGACGGGCGATCTCCGCGGGGGTGCCCTGCTGGACGACGTGGCCGTGCTCGACGACCACCAGCCGGTCCGCCAGCACCATGGCGTCCAGCGGGTCGTGCGTGACCAGCACGGCGACGGCCTCGAACTCGGCCAGATGGCGGCGGAGCTGGGCCCGGACCTCCAGGCGCGTGCGCGCGTCCAGCGCGGCGAGCGGTTCGTCCAGGAGCAGCAGCCTGGGCCGGGTGGCCAGGGCGCGGGCGAGCGCGACGCGCTGGGCCTGTCCGCCGGACAGGCGGCGGGGCTTGGCCCCGGCGTGCCCGGTGAGGCCCATGCGGTCCAGCCAGGTGGCGGCCTGCGCGCGCGCCTCGGCCTTGCCCGCACCGTGACAGCGCGGCCCGAACGCCACGTTGTCCAGGGCGGACAGGTGCGGGAAGAGCAGATAGTCCTGGAAGACGACGCCGACCGGCCGGGACTCCGGCGGGGTGCGCTCCAGCGAGGTGCCATCCAGTCGCAGGTGGCCGCCGGTGAGCGGGAGCAGCCCGGCGAGGGCACGCAGGGCGGTGGTCTTGCCGGCGCCGTTCGGGCCCAGAAGCGCGATGACGTCGCCGGGGGCGGCGGTCAGCGCCACGTCGAGCCGGAAGTCCGCCCGGTCGACCACGAGCCGGGCGTCGAGCCCCTGTTCGCCGCCGGTCCCCGGGCAGGTTCCGGCGGGGGCGCCGGTCCCGGTCATGGCGGCCGGCTCCGCCGCCGGAACCCGCGCGGGGTCGGCTTCGGTCCTCACCTCGCCCTCCATGCCCACCTCGCCCGGCCTCCTCACCTGGTCCTCCCTCCCCATCGTGCCCTCATGCCCCCGTCATCCACCGGTCGCGCAGTCCCGCCAGCACCGCGATCGACACGGCCAGCAGGACCAGACTCAGGGAGATGGCCGCCTCCGGGTCGTTCTGCAGGGCGAGGTAGACGGCCAGCGGCATGGTCTGGGTACGGCCGGGGAAGTTGCCCGCGAAGGTGATCGTCGCGCCGAACTCGCCGAGTGCCCGGGCCCACGCCAGCACCGCGCCGGCGGCGACACCGGGGGCGATCAGCGGCAGGGTGACCCGGCGGAACGCGGTGAACCGCGAGGCGCCGAGCGTGGTCGCCGCCTCCTCGTAACGCGGGTCGGCGGCACGCAGGGTGCCCTCGACACTGATGACCAGAAACGGCATCGCGACGAAGGCCTCCGCGATCACCACACCTGCGGTGGTGAAGGGCAGGGTGATCCCGAACCACGCGTCCAGCCACTTGCCGACCACCCCGTTGCGGCCGAGGGCGAGCAGCAGGGCCACGCCGCCCACCACCGGGGGCAGGACCAGCGGCAGGGTGACCAGGGCCCGTACGAGACGGCGGCCGGGGAAGTCGGTGCGCGCGAGCAGCCAGGCCAGCGGCACGCCGAGCACCAGACTGACCCCGGTCGCCGCCGTGGCGGTGACCAGGGACAGCTGGAGGGCCTGCCACACCTCGGCGCTGGTCAGCTGATCGGGCAGGCTGCCCCAGGGGGCGCGGACGAGCAGCGCGAGAAGGGGCAGCAGCAGGAACGCCAGGGCCACGACACCGGGCACCAGCAGAGGCAGCGGCACCCCGCGCGCGCGTCGGCGCCGCGGCCCGCCCGTGCGGGGGCCGGCCGCGGTGCCGGGCTCGGCGGGCGAGGTCACGGCTGGAGGAACCCGGCCCCGCCCAGGACCCGGCGGCCCTCGGCGGACCGCACCAGCGCGATGAACGCCTTGGCCGCCGGGGCGTTGCCCGCGTTCTTCAGCAGGGCGATCGGGTAGTCGTTGACGGCCTCGGCCGACTCGGGGAACTCCACGCCCTCCACCTTGTCACCCGCCGCCTTCACGTCGGTCTTGTAGACCACGGCGGCGTCGGCCTCCTTCAGCTCCACCTTGGTCAGTGCGCTCTTGACGTCCTGCTCGTAGGAGACCGGCGTCAGCTTGAGCCCGCTTGCGTCGAGGGCCTTCTGGGCGGCCGCGCCGCACGGCACCGTCCTGTCGCACAGCACGACCTTGAGGCCGGACCCGGTGAGGTCCTTCAGGGAGGACACCTTGCCGGGGTTGCCCGGCAGCGTGGCGATCTCGAGCTGGTTGCGGACGAAGGTGGCGGGGGTGCCCACCGCGTCCTTCTTGTCCGTGACGATCGCCATGGTCTTCGGGCTTGCGGCGGCGAACACGTCGGCCGGCGCACCGCTGGTGATGCTCGCGGCGAGCGTGTCGCTGCCGCCGAAGTTGAAGCTGACCTCGGTGCCGGGGTGCTGCTTCTCGAACTCCTTGCCGAGGGTCGTGAAGCTCTCCTTGAGGGAGGCGGCGGCGAACACGGTGACCGAGCCGGACAGCTTCGGGGACGCGGAGCCCGAGGTGTCCGAACCGCCGGCCGGCGAGTCGTCGGAGGAAGAGGAGCAGGCGCTGAGTGATATCAGGGCGGCGGCTCCCGCACCGGCCAGCTGCAGCGTCCGCCGGGTCCGGCGCACGGAACGGGTCATCACGGATCTACTCCTCGAGTCCTTGAGCGAGCTGTCGCGCCCTGCCACGGCCGGTGCCGGCCATGCGCCGATCATACTGCCGCATCTGCCAGGCGTAAGTCTGCTGTCTCATCGCATGAGCAAGACAGTTCCCCTGATGAGCTGGCATGTGCGTTTGTACGGGGGTGACGGCTGGGTACGGTCATCCGGGAGGTGGTCGCAGGTGACGCTCGCGGAACTCGCCCTGACCGGGGATCTGTCGCGCCCCACCAGGCTGACCGTGCCGGATCTGCTCGGCCGGCCGCAGCACCGGGTGGCGGTCAGTTTCGAGTGCGCCACCAGCGGCGTCCAGCGTCACCGGTTCAGCGGACCGCGCCTGCACGACGTCCTGGCCGACGCCGGTCCGTCGTTCGACCCGGCCCGGCGCAAGGACCGGCTGCGCTTCCTGATCGCCGTCACCGGCAGGGACGGCCACCACGCCGTACTGTCCTGGGCGGAGATCGACCCCGACTTCGCCGGGGCCGCCGTACTGCTCGCCGTCACGATCGACGGCATCCCGCTGGACGCGGCCGGCCCTCAGCTTGTGCTGCCGCAGGACCGCTGCGGGGCCCGGCACGTCAGCGGCATCACGGCGATCCGGGTCGACGGGGGGTACGGCTTCGGTACACCGGGGCCGGCCCCGGCCGGTCGCACGCACACCGGGTGAAGGCGAGGGGGCCGGCCGCGCGCGGTGGGATCCGGTCAGACCCGGTCGATGTGCACGTTGGTGGACTTCACGCGCGCGGTGGCCTCCACGCCGACCTCCAGGCCCAGTTCCTCCACGGCCTCACGGGTCAGCAGCGACACCAGCCGGTGCGGGCCCGCCTGGATCTCCACCTGGGCGGCGACGTCGCCGAGCTTGATGGCGGTGACGATGCCGGGGAAGGCGTTGCGGACGGAGGTGTAGGGCGCGTCCTCCTCGCCGCCGCCCGTCCCGGCCAGTTCGACCGAGAACGCGGCGAGGTCCTTGCCGTCGATGAGCCGCCGCCCGGCCTCGTCGCGGTGGGTCGCCACCCGGCCGGCGTCCGCCCAGCGACGGGCGGTGTCCGGGCTCACGCCGAGCAGCCGCGCGGCCTGGCCGATCGTGTAGGACTGCATGCCGGTCACGATAGGGCCATCACGCGGGAACCGCGGACATCGGGTCACCCGCCCTGCCTGCCGTACCGCCGGCGGGCCGGTCCTCAGCCCGTGTGCACGCGCGGGCGGCGGGTGCGGTCCGGTTCCGCCTCGCGCAGGATCTCCCGGGTGACCGGGGCGACCTCGCCCTGTCCGAAGAGGAAGAACCGCAGGAAGTTCGCGAACGGGTTGCCCTCGGTCCACTCGAAGTAGATGTGCGGGGTGCAGCCGGTCAGGTCGCGTGTGTGCAGGAGGAGCGCGGCGAGGGCGTTGGGGACGGAGGAGGACTCCACGGTCAGCACGCGGTAGCGGTTGTGGAGGACCTCGCCGCGTACCGTCAGGGCCGTCTCGAACTCCGAGGGGTCGGTGACGGTCACCTCGGCGAAGACGAAGTCCTCGTGTTCCGGCAGGTCGTTGTCGGCCCGGATCTGCTCGACCTTGTCGCGGTACTCGGCCTTGTCCCGGCTGTCGGGCTCGTTCGCGATGAACCGTATCTTGCGGCTGGCCATGTCCCTGACGAAGCGCTCCGCCATCGGGTCCAGGACCACGCTGGTCACGCGCAGCTCGAAAGCGCGGGCCAGCCGGGACAGGAAGGAGACGAGCATGATGCCGGCGATGAAGCAGGCGCCGATCTTCACACCGTCCGGGCGTTCGATGACGTTCACGACGGTCGTGTAGAGGAACACCACCGAGATGACCGCGAAGGCGATGCTCCAGCGATGCTGCCCGGCCCTGCGCGCGGCGATGGTCACCGCGATCGCCGCGGAGCTGATCAGCACCAGCACGCCGGTGGCGTAGGCGCCGCCCTGCTTGTCCACGTTGGCGTCGAAGAGCCAGGTGACCAGGAAGGCGACCAGGGTGAAGACGATGACCATCGGGCGCACCGCGCGGGCCCAGTCCGGGGCCATGCCGTACCGGGGCAGATAGCGCGGCATCAGATTGAGCAGTCCGGCCATCGCCGACGCGCCCGCGAACCACAGGATCGCGATTGTCGAGATGTCGTAGACCGTGCCGAAGGCTCCGCCCAGGTACTCGTGCGCGAGGTAGGCGAGGGCGCGGCCGTTGGCCTGCCCGCCGGGCTTGAACTCGTTCTCCGGGATCAGCAGCGTGGTGATGAAGCTGGTGGCGATCAGGAAGCAGCTCATGATCAGGGCCGCGGTGGTCAGCAGCTTCTTGGTGTCCCGGATCCGGCCGGCCGGCCGCTCCTCGGTGTCGCCCTGCTCGCCCTGCACGTGCGGCATGACGGCCACACCGGTCTCGAAGCCGGACAGGCCGAGCGCGAGCTTGGGGAAGACGATCAGGGCGACGCCGATCATCACGAACACGTTGCCGTGCTCCGCGGTCAGGGCACTGCTCCAGTCGGCCACCACGTGGTCTGCGGTGAGCACGTGCCAGAGGCCGTCGGCCACGACGACCAGGTTGAGCCCGAGATAGATGCCGACCAGGGCGACGGCGACGCCGATGGCCTCGAGGAAGCCCTTGAGGAACACGGCGCCGAGCAGGGCGACCAGGAACAGCGTGATCACCATCTGATGGCCTTGCAGCGCGCTGTTCAGGTGCGGATTCTCGACCAGGTGGGTGGATGCGTCGGCGGCCGACAGGGTGATGGTGATCAGGAAGTCGGTGGCCGCGAAGCCCAGCAGGGTCAGCACGAACAGCTTGCCCTTCCAGAACGACAGGAGCCGTTCCAGCATGGCGATGGAACCCTCGCCGTGGGGGCTCTCCTCGGCCACCCGGCGGTAGACCGGCAGGGCACCGGCCAGGGTCACGATCACCAGGACGATCGTCGCGATCGGTGACAGCAGGCCGGCCGCGAGGGCGGCGATGCCGGGCTGGTAGCCGAGGGTGGAGAAGTAGTCGACACCGGTCAGGCACATCACCCGCCACCAGCGCTGGCCCCGGTGCGGCGCCTCCGGCACGGCATGGGGCCCGGTATGGCCGCCGTGCTTGCCCATGTCGGACAGCCCCTCCAGCATCCAGGCGCGCAGGCGACTGGGAGGGGGGTGCTCGGTCGTGGCCATCGGCGTGCTCCAGGTGTCTGGCTCAGGGGTTTCCGGCCATCACGCGGACGGCGGCACCAGCGTAAGCAGAGAGTGACGCCGTGGCCTCTGGATCGAGGGTCGGGAGGCGTCAATCTTGCGTTAAGACTGGCCGGGTGGGAGCGGGCGAAGCATCAAGAAGCGGAGGCCGGAGGCCGATGGAGGGCATGGGACGGTAGGGGGAGGGATGACCGCAGGCCAGTGGGCGGCGGCCACCGAGCGTCATCTCGTACGACCCCTCCATGCTGCTCCCGCGCAAGAGGATCCGCAGCCGCAGTGAGGTGTCACCGGCCTCACAAGTCCCTGGTGTCCATGCGCCGGTGCCACGCGTTGCGCCGGTGGACGGCCACCAGGTCCGACTCGAGCGGCGACGGGGGCACCGCCAGCACCGGGCAGCAGGCGTGGGTGAGGCAGTGCCGGCAGACGCGGCCCGAGAAGGCCCGTTGCAGGCCCCGCCGGCCGGCGCCCACGACCAGCAGGTCGCTCTCGCGGTCGGCGGTCGCCACCAGCGCCCTGCCGGGGGTGCCGCGCACGATGACCGCGCGCATCGGCACCCCCGGCCCCTCCTCGCCGAAGACCTCGCCGAGCACCGAGGCCAGCCGCTGCTTGGCCAGCCGCTGCCACTCCTCGACCAGCAGGGCGGCGGCGGGGGAGCGCCGCGCGGTGGCGTCGCCCCCGGGCGGCTCCCAGGCGAGCACCGGCCATAGCTCGGCTCGCAGCCTCCGGGCCAGCGCGGTCGCCCGGCGCAGGGCCGTGACGCTGCCCAGGGAACCGCTCACGCCGACCACCACACGGGCCGCCGCCGAGGTGTCGTAACCGGACATGACTCCACCGTTCCTCACGGATCGCCGCGGGCTCCGGCGCCGGCCGGGTCCGCGTGCAGGGCCTCCCTTCCATCCCACTCCCTGGTGCGTGACGAGACCAGCGGTACGGGCCCTCCGGGCGGCGCCGTCTCAGTAAAATTCGCCGCCAGGTTCGAAACTTTCGACACGAACTCCCGTAACCCTGTGAGGCGTGCATGCGGACGTACGACAACCCGGTCATCCCCGGTTTCCACCCGGACCCGAGCGTCTGCCGGGTGGGTGACGACTTCTACCTGGTGTGCTCGAGCTTCGAGTACTTCCCCGGCATACCGCTGTTCCACAGCCGGGACCTGGTCCACTGGCGTCAGGTCGGCAACGTGCTGGACCGGCCGGGGCAGTTGGCGCTGCCCGACGACGTGCCCGCCTCCGGCGGTGTCTACGCGCCGACCATCCGGCACCACAACGGGCTCTTCCACGTCATCACGACCGCCGTCGGCGCCGGGGGCACCTTCCTCGTCACCGCCGAACGCCCCGAGGGACCCTGGTCGGACCCGGTGTGGATCGACCTGCCCGGCATCGACCCCGACCTGGCCTGGGACGAGGACGGCCGGTGCTGGTGCGCCATGGCCGGCGTGACGGTCGCGCGGATCGACCCCCGCACCGGCGAAGTGCTGGAGGGGCCGCTGCCGATGTGGTCCGGCACCGACCTCAGGGACCCCGAGGCGCCGCACCTGTACCGGGTCGGCGACTGGTGGTACCTGCTGATCTCCGAGGGCGGCACCGCGCTCGGCCACGGTGTCTCGGCCGCCCGCGCCCGCTCGCCGCGCGGCCCCTGGGAACCGGCGCCCGGCAACCCGTTGCTGTCCCATCGCGGCACCGGGCTGCCGGTTCAGTGCACCGGTCACGGCGACCTGGTCCGGGCCGCCGACGGCAGTTGGTGGATGGTGCTGCTGGGCACCCGGCCGCGTGGCCACTTCCCGGAGTTCCATGTACTCGGCCGCGAGACCTTCCTCGTGCCCGTGGAGTGGGTGGACGGCTGGCCCCGGCTCGGACCGGTGCGGGAGCGGCACCCGGCGCCGCCCGCCCGGACGCCCGTCCGGCCGCTCCCGGCGCGGGACGACTTCACCGGCACGGCGCTGGCGCCGCACTGGATCTCGCCGCGCCGTCGGCCGGACGGCTGCTGGTCGCTGACCGAGCGGCCGGGCTGGCTGACGCTCGCGGCCACCGCAGGCAGCGCCGATCTGCCCGGGCGCATCTTCGTCGGCCGCCGTCAGCAGCACCACGACTGCCGGGCCGCGGCCCTGCTGGACGCCGGGCCGTCGGCGCGGGCCGGGCTGTCCGTCCGCCTGGACGAGGCCCATCACTACGACCTGGAGGTGGCCGGGGGAGTGGCGTCCGTGATCGTGCGGATCGGCCCGGTGCGGCGGCGCGTCACCGAGCACCCGGTGCCGGCGGGCCCGGTCACCCTGGCCGTGGACATCCGGGCGACCCGGAACGCACGGCCCCTGAGCGGCCCCGACACCATCGCCTTCTCCGTCGAAACTTCCGAAGGGCTCGTTCGGCCGACCGGACTCGACGGACGCTACCTGTCCACCGAAGTGGCCGGCGGGTTCACCGGCCGTGTCCTCGGCATGTACGTCACCGAGGGGCGGGCTGCCTTCGACTGGTTCTCCTACGAGCCCGTCAGCTAGTGCGCAACACCTTGACGCTCTTCACGTGCCTTTCTAGAGTCGCGGATCGGAACGTTCGGGAATTTGACCGAATGTTTCGGTCCACCGGAGTGTGCCGAACGAGGTGAGCGCCTGTGGTGGTCCCTGCTTTTCCGCGTCTGGAACCTCTCCGAAGCAATTCCGAAAGTTTCGAAGGAGCGCATGATGGGCGACCCCGCACTGTCCCGCCGCGGCTTCCTGGCGGCCTCCGTAGCCGCCGGCCTCGGGGTGACCGCACTCAGCGGCTGCGGCGGCGACTCGGACGGAGGGTCGTCCTCGGGGACGACCACGATCGAGTGGTGGAACATATCGACCACCGAGCCGACCAAGACCGTCTGGGCCGGCCTCGCCAAGAAGTTCGAGGCCCAGAACCCCAAGGTCAAGGTGAAGATCGTCCAGCTCGAGAACGACGCCTACAAGTCGAAGATGACCGCGCTGACCGCCTCGGGGAAGCTGCCGGACATCTTCCACACCTGGGGCGGCGGCGTGCTCCAGCAGCAGGTCGACGCCGGTCTGGTCGAGGACCTCACCGACACCACCAAGGCCTGGGCCGACGGACTGCTGCCGGTGGCCAGGCAGCCGTACCTGCTGGACGACAAGGCGTACGGCATCCCGTTCGACATCGGCATGATCGGGTTCTGGTACAACAAGGCGCTCTTCAAGAAGGCCGGCATCAGCACACCCCCCACCACCTGGAGCGGTTTCCTCGACGCCGTACGGAAGCTGAAGTCCGCCGGCGTCACCCCGATCGCCCTCGCGGGCAAGGAGAAGTGGCCCGGGATGTACTACTGGGCGTACCTCTCGATGCGGACCGCCGGTGCCGGGGCACTCCAGAAGGCCGGCGACAGCAAGGACTTCACCGGCGCCGACTTCGTCGAGGCGGGCCGGCACCTGAAGGAACTGGTGTCCCTCCAGCCGTTCCAGAAGGGCTTCCTCGGAGCCGCCTACTCCACCCCGAACGGCCAGGCGGCCACCGTCGGCAACGGCAAGGCCGCGATGGAGCTCATGGGCCAGTGGGCCCCGGTCGTGGAGGCGGACGCGGGCAAGGGGCTCGGCGCGCATCTCGGATTCTTCCCGTTCCCCGAGGTCGAGGGCGGCAAGGGGAAGATCACCGAGGTGTTCGGCGGAGGCGGCGGGCACGCGCTGCGCAAGGGCGCCCCGCAGGCCGCCGTGGACTTCCTGAAGTTCTTCGCGAGCGAGACCACCGACCGCGAACTGGTCAAGAAGACCGGGGTGCTGCCGGTCGTACCGGCCGCCGAAAGCGTGCTCACCGACGCCAACCTCAAGGCCGTGCAGACCCAGTTGAAGGCCACCACCGGTTTCCAGCTCTACCTCGACCAGGCCTACGCGCCCGCCGTCGGGCAGGAGGTCAACGACAGCGTCGCCGCGCTCATCGCCGGGTCCAAGTCGCCCGAGCAGGTCGCCCAGTCCATCACCAAGACGGCCAAGGAAGAGCAGTAGCCGCCGATGACCTCCACCTACCTCCCCGACCGGCGCCGCGGCCCGGCCGCCGACCGCCCGCCCCCGGCCGCGAGCGCGGTCCGCGGGCGGGCGCGACGGCGCACGCTGAACTGGCTCACCGCGGTCGGCTTCCAGCTCCCCGCACTGGTGCTGTTCATCGGACTGGTGCTGCTGCCGATGCTGTTCGCGCTGTACGCCGCCTTCTTCCGCTGGGGCGGGTTCGGCATGCCCTCCGACTACACGGGCGCGGACAACTTCAGCCGCCTCTTCCAGGACCCCGTCTTCCTGGGCGACCTGTGGCGCTGCCTGGTCCTGGTCGTGCTCTCGCTCGCCCTGCAACTGCCGTTCGCCCTCGCCATGGCGGTGCTGCTCAACCAGCGGCTGCGTGGCCGGGCGGTGTACCGGATGCTGTTCTTGGCGCCGTACGTCCTGTCCGAGGCCATCACCGGCGTGCTGTTCAGCATGATCTTCGCCCCCGACGACGGACTCGCCGACCATGTCCTCGGCGCCATCGGCCTCGACGGGCTGGGCGGTGAGTGGTTCGCCGATCCCTCCTATGTCATGGCCACGCTCTTCCTCGTCATGACCTGGAAGTACTTCGGCTTCCACATGATGCTGTACCTGGCCGGACTCCAGTCGGTCCCGGCCGAGTTGAACGAGGCGGCGCTGATCGACGGCGCCGGACCCTGGCAGCGCTTCCGCAACGTCACCCTGCCGCTGCTCGCGCCCACCCTGCGCATCAGCGTCTTCCTGTCCGTCATCGGGTCGATCCAGCTCTTCGACCTGGTGTGGGTGGTCACCCAGGGCGGCCCCGACCACCACTCCGAGACGATGGCCGTGACCATGTTCCAGTACGGCTTCAAGCGCTACCAGGTCGGCTACGCCAGCGCGATCAGCGTGGTCATGTTCGGCATCTGCCTCGTCTTCGCCCTCGCCTACCAGCGGTTCGTGCTCCGCCGCGACCTCCAGGGGGCCACCACGACGATGAGGGGAGCCGGCACGTGACACGCCGGACCGTACGCACGCTTCCGCTGCATGTGATCCTCGTCGTGGTCGGCGCGGTGATGGTCGTACCCCTGCTGTACGCGATCCTCTCGGGCTTCAAGTCCACCGACGAGCTGTCCCGCAACCCGTTCGGGCTGCCCGACCGGTGGCTGACCGGCAACTACACCGGCATCCTGCGCTCCGGCGACTTCTGGCGGCTCCTCGGCAACAGCACGCTGATCGCCGTGGCGACGACCGTGCTGGTGGTCGCGGTGTCCGCGCTCGCGGCCTTCTCCTTCGCCCGGTTCGCCTTCCGGGGGCGGGAGTTGCTGTTCACCCTCTTCACACTCGGGCTGATGTTCCCCTTCGCGGTCGCCGCCCTGCCGCTGTTCCTGCTGCTGCGCTCCCTCGGCCTGCTGGACAACCCGCTCGGCGTGATCCTCCCGCAGGCGGCCTTCGGACTGCCGATGACGATCATCATCCTGCGCGGCTTCTTCCGGCAGATACCCGGCGAGCTGGAGGAGGCGGCCACGCTGGACGGCTGCAGCGCCTTCGGGTTCTTCTGGCGGGTGCTGCTGCCCATGGCCCGGCCCGCGCTCGGCACCGTCTCGGTCCTCGCGGTGGTCACGAGCTGGAACAACTTCTTCCTCCCGCTGCTGGTGTTCACCGACAGCACCTGGTGGACGCTGCCCATCGGCGTCCAGCAGTTCCAGGGCCAGTACTCGGCGGAGTACGCCCGTGTCTTCGCGTACCTCGTGCTCGCCATGGTCCCCGCCCTCGCGTTCTACTCGGTCGCCGAACGCCAGCTCGTCGGCGGTCTGACCGCGGGCGCCACCAAGGGCTGAGCCGTGTCCCCCTCCACAGACAGGAGTCGCACCATGCCCAAGACGCGCCTCGGACTCGCCTGTGCCCTCGCGGCTGTGCTGGTGACCGCCGGGCTCGCCACCGGACCCGCCGCCCAGGCCCACGACCGGCAGCCCACCCTCGCCGGCCTCGCCGAGCGGCACGGGCGCTACTTCGGCAGCGCCACCGACAACCCCGAACTCACCGACAGCGCCTACACGAAGATCCTCGGCAGCGAGTTCGACATGATCACCCCGGGCAACGGGATGAAGTGGTACGCCACCGAGCCGCGGCAGGGTGTCTTCGACTGGACCGACGGCGACCGGATCGTGAACCTGGCACGCCGGCACCACCAGCGGGTCCGCGCCCACACCCTCGTCTGGCACAGCCAGCTTCCCGACTGGCTGACCTCGAAGGAGTGGACGGCCGGCGACCTGCGCGCCGTACTCAGGAAGCACATCACCACGGAGGTGCGGCACTACCGGGGCAAGGTCTACTCCTGGGACGTCGTCAACGAGGCGTTCAACGAGGACGGCAGCTACCGCGAGACCATCTGGTACAAGACCCTCGGCCCCGGCTACATCGCCGACGCGCTGCGCTGGGCCCACGAGGCCGACCCGCACGCCCGGCTCTACCTCAACGACTACAACATCGAGGCCGTCGGCCCCAAGAGCGACGCCTATCACCGGCTGGCCGCCGACCTGAAGGCGCGGGGCGTGCCGCTCGACGGCGTCGGCCTGCAGGCGCATCTCGCCCTGCAGTACGGCTATCCCGCCACCCTGGAGGACAACCTCCGCCGCTTCTCGCGCCTCGGCCTCGACACCGCCCTCACCGAGGTCGACGTACGTATGCAACTGCCCGCGACCGAGGGGAAACTGGCCGAGCAGGCCGCCTGGTACCGGGACCTGACCGAGGCGTGCCTGGCCGTGCGCCGCTGTGTGGGCGTGACGATCTGGGACTACACCGACAAGTACTCCTGGATCCCGGCCTTCTTCCCCGGTGAGGGCGCGGCCCTGCCCTGGGACGAGGAGCTGAACCCCAAGCCCGCCTACTCCGCGCTGCTGGAAGCGCTGCGGCAACGGGCGGTCACCTGACGTAGCCGGCCCCGGACACGGGTCGGGGCCGGTGCGCACCGTATGTGTGCGGCCGGCCCCTCAGGTCGCCGGGCGGCGCGGCGGAACCGCCCGGAACGCTCGCCTAGGCGGCGGTCATCACCTGGTCCGCACCGAGCGGGCGGTGCGGGGCGATGACGCGGCCGTCGGGCAGAAGCTCACCGGTGTCCTCGAAGAGCAGGACGCCGTTGCACAGCAGACTCCAACCCTGCTCCGGGTGGTGCGCCACGAGGCGGGCGGACTCCCGGTCGGCGGACTCGGCTTGCGGACACGGTGGCTGGTGCTGGCACATGGATGGGATCTCTCGCTCTGTCGTGGTCATGTCCGTCCCCCCGTGGTGAATAGGTCGGTCGGAACCCAGTGTTGCCCTCCGGGCGTCAATCCGCAGGGATTTCACGGCACCGCTTCTCACAGGTTCATGACGCGTCACCCGTGCGGACGGTTCATTCCAACTGCACTGTCAGTTCGGGTGGTTCTGGGGGGCCGGATAGGGCTAGTCCGGACGGCAGAGATCCTTTTCCGGCTCGTAGGAGCGGTTTATTGCTCGTACGAGCGAGCGGCTTCCGGAAAAACAGTCGTACCCCGCTTCCCTTCCGGGGAACGGGGTACGCGCGCGTCGTTCAGGCAGGGATGGAACCGAGCAGCGGTACGGGAGTCGCCCGATGGGTCAGCACCGGAAGCAACTCGGCGACGCGGTGCGGCCGGTGGGCCGGGATACCGGGTGGCGCCGGGGCCAGGGGTACGAGCAGGTCGGTGGCGGCCGGATGCCCCTCGGCGGCGTCGGCGGCGACGTCGCCGTGCAGCCACAGGGTGAGCATGTACAGGCCGGGCACGGACAGCAGACGCGGCTGGTACGGCTGCGTCAGCGCCTCGGCCTGCTGCAGGGCGCGCTCGGTGGAGGCGATCCAGGGGCCCTCGAAGAAGTGCGAGAAGGCCCAGCCGTCCGGGGTCAGCTTGGTGTCGGCGGCGGCCACCGCGCGATCGCCGCAGCGGATCACGAAGCGCCAGCCGGCCGGCCTCGTCGCGGACATGCCCTGGGCGGTGATCCGGTCCAACACGTGCACCGGGAGCGGGAGTTCGGGCGTCGTGGGTCCCTGAGCGGCGCGCAGGGAGGGAGTTCGGGCCTCGCGGACCGCGGTGGGGGAACCGAGGGCTGTGAGGACGGAACGGAGTGCGGGCGCGGGTGCGGCGGGCGCGTGCAGGGGCATGGTGGGTCGCCTCTCGTTCGACAGGCGCGGCGGCGCGAGGAGGGTAGGGCGGACGGCGCTGTCAGCTCACGGGTGGCCTGAGAGGTGGGGCCCGGTTCGATGAACGAGGGTGCGGCTGTGGCCTGCCGCTGAATCGACGGCAGGAACACGACAGAAACCGGGACCGCGGGCACCAACCTTAGGCCTTGTTCGCGAAGTTTATACGACGCGTGTTCAGACGATGTTTCGTCTACCGCATTCCGGCCGACCCGGCAAGGCGTCATTCAGCCGCTGATTCGCATGCATACCTCCCGCTTTTCGCTCCCGGGAGGCCTCGCTGACCTCGCTCTACGCCGTCATCGCGGTCGGCCGATTGTCGTCGGCGTTTTTCACGAGGCGATCGGGGCACACGAACGTGCGTGATGCGGCATGCCCCGTGAATGTGCCGCCGGGAACATTGCGACAGAGTAGCGGGCGCCGGTCCCGCGCGGGACGTTATCGATCGCTTCCGCTGGGCATCATCCAGACCCGGGACCCCGGCGGCCGGTCTGCGGCCCGCCCATCCGAGGAGGGAAACCCAGATGGGGGAGAAGGTCGTGGCAGGGCAGTTCGACCTGTCCGATCGCCAGCGCTACCGCGAAAAGCTCCAGAAGTGCCTGACAGGACTCGAGCGGCTGCTGGACGAGAAGCGGTTCGACCGCGCCAAGAACCTCATGGGCGTCGAGATCGAATTGAATCTCGCCGGCCGCGACGGCATGCCGAAAATGTTGAACGGGCAGGTACTGGAGCGCATCGCGAGCCGCGATTTCCAAACGGAACTCGCGATGTTCAACCTCGAGGTGAACATCGCCCCGCACCGGCTGGGCGGCCGGGTTTTCGACCGGCTCGCCGAGGAACTGCGGACGTCGCTGGCGTACGCCGACCGAAAGGCCGGCGAGGTGGACGCCGGCATCGTGATGATCGGCATTCTGCCCACGCTCGACCGCGACGACCTCGTCTCCTCGAACCTCTCCGAGGTGGACCGCTACAGGCTGCTCAACGACCAGATCGTGGCGGCGCGCGGTGAGGACTTCCGGCTCGACATCGATGGCGTGGAGCACCTGAGCTGCACCTCGAAGTCCATCGCCCCCGAGGCGGCCTGCACCTCCGTGCAGCTCCACCTCCAGGTCACCCCGGCCCGCTTCGCCGATGTGTGGAACGCCGCCCAGGTGGCGTCCGCGGCACAGATCGCGGTCGGTGCCAACTCGCCGTTCCTGTTCGGGCGCGAGCTGTGGCGCGAGTCCAGGCCGCCGCTGTTCCTGCAGGCCACCGACACCCGCCCGCCGGAACTTCAGGCGCAGGGCGTACGGCCGCGCACCTGGTTCGGCGAGCGGTGGATCTCCTCCGCCCACGACCTGTTCGAGGAGAACCTGCGCTACTTCCCGGCGCTGCTGCCGATCTGCGACGACGAGGACCCGCTGGAGGTCCTCGACGCCGGGGGCATACCGAAGCTCGCGGAACTGGTGCTGCACAACGGCACGGTGTACCGCTGGAACCGGCCCGTCTACGACATCGCGGACGGCGTGCCGCACCTGCGGGTGGAGAACCGGGTGCTGCCGGCCGGGCCGACCATCACCGACGTGATCGCCAACGCGGCCTTCTACTACGGCCTGGTGCGGGCCCTCGCCGAGGAGTCGCGCCCGGTGTGGACCCGGCTGCCGTTCGAGGCGGCCGAGGCCAACTTCGACGCGGCCTGCCGGGAGGGTATCGACGCCCGCTTCGTCTGGCCGCGCCGGGGCCGCTACGGCGGTACGGGCGAGGTCGACGCCGTCACCCTGGTCCGGGACGAACTGCTGCCGCTCGCCTCCGCCGGGCTCGACGCGTGGGGTGTGGAGGCCGCTGACCGCGACCTCTACCTGGGCGTCATCGAGGAGCGCTGCCGGCGCCGGGTGAACGGGGCGGCCTGGCAGTCGGCCACCTTCCACCGGGCCCTGGAGCAGGGCCTCGGCCGCGGGGCCGCGCTGGCCGCGACGACGCGCCGCTACGCCGAGCTGATGCACGCGGGCGAGCCGGTGCACACCTGGCCGGTGGGGCTTCCGGAGCCGGTGCTGCTCGGCTGAGGAGAGGGCGCGGCCGTCCGCTCCCGCGTCGAGACGGGCCCGGGTAAGCGCTCCACGAGGCGATCCGGCATGCTGTGAGCTCGCACGGCCGGAGCGACGACAGGAGTGCACGTGGAGGCGGACCCGGCGGCCGAGGGCCCTTCGCGGGGGCGGTTCCCGCGACGGATCTTCCGGGACGAGACACTGCTCGTGCTGGCGCTCTCGCTCGGTGCGAGCGGGGTGTCCGCGCTGATCAGCTTCGTCGGGTCGGTCACGAAACCGGGCGGGCTCAAGGACCAGGCGGCCACCCTCAACGCGTCGGCCGCACCGGGGCGTCCCTGGCTCGACCTGGCCTGGCAGCTCTTCGGCATCGCCTCCGCGCTGGTGCCCGTGGCCCTGGTCGCCCACCTGCTGATGCGCGAGGGCGAGAGCCTGCGCACGCTGGGCTTCGACCGCAGCCGCCCCTGGCCCGACCTCGGCCGGGGCGCCGGCGTCGCCGCGGTGATCGGCAGCACCGGGATCGCCTTCTATCTGGCCGCCCGCGGCCTCGGCTTCAACCTCACCGTGGTGCCCGAGGCCCTGCCCGAGGTGTGGTGGAAGTTCCCCGTGCTCATCCTGTCCGCGGTGCAGAACGCGATCCTCGAGGAGGTCATCGTCGTCGGCTATCTGCTGCGCAGGCTGGGGCAGCTCGGCTGGACGGCGGGGACCGCGCTGGTGGCCAGCGCCGTCCTGCGCGGCTCGTACCACCTCTACCAGGGCATCGGCGGCTTCATCGGCAACATGGTGATGGGTGTGGTCTTCGTCTGGCTCTACCGCCGCTGGGGCCGGGTCGGACCGCTGGTGGTCGCCCACTCCCTGCTCGACATCGGCGCCTTCGTCGGATACGCCCTGCTCGCGGGCAAGGTGGACTGGCTGCCGACGGCCTGAGGGTGCCTGACCGGCCCGGGCCGCTCAGGCGAGCAGTTCACCCTCGATGACGGTGACCGCGCGGCCGGTCAGCAGGGTGCGGTCGCCCCGCAGACCGGTGCGCACCAGGCCGGAGCGACGGGAGGCCTGCAGCCCCGTGAGATCGTCCCTGCCGAGGCGGGCGGACCAGTGCGGGGCCAGCGCGGTGTGGGCGCTGCCGGTGACCGGGTCCTCGTCGATGCCGACGTTCGGGAAGAAGCAGCGCGAGACGAAGTCGTGGCCGAGGGACGGGTCGTCGGCGCGGGCGGTGGCGATGACGCCCCGCGTGGAGTGCGCCATCAGGGCCTTGTGGTCGGGGGCGAGGCCGAGCACCGTCCGCTCGTCGGCCAGCTCCACCAGCAGGTCGCCCACGTGGGGCCCGGTGTCGTAGGCGGCGAGCGGGTCGGCGCCCAGCGCCTTGCCGACGCCGTCCGGGATCTCCACCGCGGTGAGCGGGGCGGTCGGGAAGTCCATGGTGATCCAGCCGTCCGGGCCCGGCGTGGCGACGAGGACACCGCTGCGGGTGGCGAACCGGACCGGCCCCTCGTGGGCACCGGTGGTGTGCAGGACGTGCGCGGTGGCGAGCGTGGCGTGTCCGCACATCGCGACCTCTGCGACGGGCGTGAACCAGCGCAGCGCCCAGTCCGCCTCGCCGCCCGCGGGCAGCCGGTGCGCGAACGCCGTCTCGGCGTGGTTCACCTCCATGGCGACGTTCTGGAGCCAGTCGTCGTCCGGGAAGACGTCGTCCAGGAGCAGGACGCCGGCCGGGTTGCCGGCGAAGGGGCGGTCGGTGAAGGCGTCGACGATTCGGATGCGCATGGCGCGGACGCTAGGGCCGTGGCAGGCCCGGTCACCAAGGCCAATCCGCGAGTCCTGGACCGATTTCGGCCGGGCGGCGCGGGCGGAGGGCCCGCCGGACGCCACTTTTCGGACGGGTGCGGGAGGGTCTTGTCGTCCGATCGGTTCCGATATATCGTTGAGGCATCGCGTAAGAACGGATGCGAACGTGACAGATCAACCATGGAATGGAGTGATCACGATGCGCAGCCACGGATTCGAGCGTGGACATCGTCAGGACGGCCCGGGCCGGCACGGCCGGGGCGGGTTCGGCGGGTTCGAGGGGCGGCGGGCCGCCTTCGGGCCCTTCGGCCCGGGTGGCCCCGGCTGGGGACCCGGCGGGCCCGGCTTCGGACCGGGACCGTGGGGGCCGCGAGGGCGCGGCGGACCGAGGGGGCGGGCGCGGCGCGGTGATGTGCGCGCCTCGATCCTGGCCCTGCTCAAGGAACGGCCCATGCACGGCTACGAGATGATCCAGGAGATCGCCGAGCGCAGCGGCGGCGCCTGGAAGCCCAGTCCCGGCTCGGTCTACCCCACCCTCCAGCTGCTGGAGGACGAGGGGCTGATCGTCAGTGAGAGCGAGGGCGGCAAGAAGCTGTTCGCCCTGACCGACAGCGGCCGCACGGCCGCCGAGGACGGCCCGGAGGCTCCCTGGGAAGAGGCCTCGCGCGGGGTCGACTGGGCGGCCCTCGGTGAGGTCCGGCAGGCCGGCATGGGGCTGATGCAGGCCTTCGGGCAGGTGTGGAACACCGGGACCAAGGAGCAGCGCGAGAAGGCGCTGGCCGTCGTCACCGACGCCCGGAAGAAGCTCTACCTCATCCTCGCCGACGAGGACTGAGTCACGTACGGCACCGGGGCGCCCCGCGGAACCTCCGCGGCTTCGACGGCCTGATCTCCTCCCTGACGGCCTGATCTCCTCCCTGAGGATGAGATCCCGGCGGGGGATGTCCACTCCGTGCGGGACGCGAAGATGGTTCCCCTCGCGGATGACCGGGCCGCCCGGGACTGATGAGGTGGCGGTGTGCATCCCCGTACAGCCCGCTGGAGCATCCCCGAGCAGGGAGTCCCGCACACGGACGACGATGCCGGGCTCGGTGCCGAGCTGGCGGCGGTGGTCGCGGGTGCCCGCCGTCGGGCGGTGCGCGACGGGGACCGTCAGATCGACACCGCCCATCTGCTGCACTCGCTCCTGGAGCACGACCCCGAGGTCCGGGCCGCCGTCGGCGGGGCCCCGCGGCTCGCCCGGCTGCTCGGCTACCTCGTGCAGCGCAGCATCGGCTACGGGCTGCGCTGGCAGAACGCCGTGGAGGGCTCCGGCGCGCTCGCCGTCGTGCCCGGTCCCGCCCCCCGGGGCGGTGAGCGGGCGGGCGGCGGCGCGCACCGCGACACCGGTCACTGGTCGCCCGTCGCGGCCGTCGCCGTCGAGGAGGCCCGACGGCGCGCACGGCGGCGCGGAGCGGCCCGGACCGGCGGCACCGACCTGCTCGCCGGGCTCGTCGGGGACCCGCGGTCCCGGGCGGTCGAGGTCCTCGAGCGTGCCGGCGTCCGGACCCGCGAACTGAGCGCCCGGCTCGACGGCCGGGTGGCGGACGCCGGGCCGTGACACCGTCCACCCCCTGAGACAGGTGTCAACGGGGGTGACGCTCATGTCAACGCCTGTCATCATGTGCCGGTGCCTATATCTGCAAGCAGCCGGGGCAGCCACGGCAAGGGCGTCGGGCTGGGTCTCGCGCTCCTGTCCGCGCTGGCCTTCGGCGGGTCCGGAGTCGCGGCGAAGCCGCTGATCGAGGCGGGGCTCGACCCGCTCCACGTGGTGTGGCTACGGGTGGCGGGCGCCGCCGTGGTCATGCTGCCGCTCGCCGTGCGGCACCGCACGCTGCCGCTCCGCCGCCCCGCGCTGCTCGCCGGGTTCGGGCTGCTGGCCGTGGCCGGCGTCCAGGCCTGCTACTTCGCCGCGCTCTCCCGCATCCCGGTCGGCGTGGCGCTGCTCGTCGAGTACCTGGCCCCCGCCCTCGTGCTCGGCTGGGTCCGGTTTGTGCAGCGGCGGCCGGTGACCCGCGCCGCCGCACTCGGTGTGGTCCTCGCGGCCGGCGGTCTCGCCTGCGTGGTCGAGGTGTGGTCCGGGCTGAGCTTCGACGCGTTCGGCCTGCTGCTCGCTCTCGGCGCCGCCTGCTGCCAGGTCGGCTACTTTGTCCTGTCCGACCAGGGCAGCGAGGCGGGCGGCCAGGCGCCGGACCCGCTCGGCGTCATCGCCTACGGCCTGCTCGTCGGCGCCCTCGTGCTGACCGCCGTGGCCCGCCCGTGGACGATGGACTGGTCGGTGCTGACCGGCTCCGCGCGGATGGACGGCACCACCGTCCCGGCCGTCGCCCTGCTGGCCTGGATCGTCCTCGTCGCCACGGTCGTCGCGTACATCACCGGCGTGCTGTCCGTGCGCCGGCTGTCCCCGCAGGTCGCGGGGGTCGTCGCGTGCCTCGAAGCGGTCATCGCGACCGTGCTGGCCTGGGTGCTGCTCGGCGAGCACCTGTCCGCGCCGCAGATCATCGGCGGAGCGGTGGTCCTCCTCGGCGCGTACATCGCCCAGTCCTCCGCGCCCGCCAAGGGCGCGGGGGAGCCGGTGGCCGCGGGCGGCGGCGCGGAACGGGAGTTGTCGGCACGCGGCACGGCTGCCTAGAGTGCTGGTCATGATGTCCGACGCGCTCGTCCTTTCGCCGCCCGCCGCCTGAGGCGGGCCTCCGGGATGAACGCCCGGCGCGCAGCGCCGGGCGGGACGGTGCTGCCCGCAGACGAAGTCCGCGCGCCCCGCTGAGCCGGGCCGCCTTCCGAACTTCCGCACTCCGGTGCGCTTCTGCGGAGAGAATTCTCGTGTCGAACCCTGTCTCGGGCCTGCCCGTCGGGCGTGGCCTGCTCTATCTGATCGTCACCGGTGCCACCTGGGGCACCGCGGGCGCCGTCGCCTCGCTGGTCTACCGGACCAGCGAGATGGGTGCCTTCACCCTCTCCTTCTGGCGCTGTGCCGTCGGACTCGTACTGCTGCTGGCCGGCCGGCTGCTGCGTGGCCGCACCCGGGCGGCCGCGCCGGAACCGCTGCGCCGCAGGGCCGCTAAGGCCGCCGCCACCGGCATCGGTCTTGCCGTGTTCCAGACCGCCTACTTCGCCGCCGTGGGGTCGACCGGGCTCGCCGTGGCCACGGTGGTCACCCTGGGCGCGGGCCCCGTGCTGATCGCGCTGGGCGCCCGGCTCACCCTGGGGGAGCGCCTCGGCGCGGGCGGCGCCCTCGCCGTCGCCGGAGCGCTCACCGGGCTGGCCGTGCTCACCCTCGGCGGCTCCGCCGCGACCGTCCGGCCGCTCGGTGTGCTGTACGCGCTGGCGTCGGCGGCGGGCTACAGCGGCATGACACTGCTGACCCGCCGCTGGGGGCGCGACGGCGCCGCCGACGCCTCCGGCACCACCATCGGCGCCTTCGCCGTCACCACCCTGTGCCTGCTGCCGTTCGCCCTGGGCGAGGGGCTGTTCCCGCACACCGGACACCCGGTGCGGCTGCTCGTCCTGATCGCGTACATCGCGTCCGTGCCCACCGCCCTCGCCTACGCCCTGTACTTCGCGGGCGCCGCCGTCGTCCGGTCCGCCACCGTCTCCGTGATCATGCTGCTGGAGCCGGTGACGGCGGCCGTGCTCGCCGTGGCGCTGCTCGGCGAGCACCTCACGGCGGCCACCCTGGCCGGCACGCTGCTGATGCTCGGCGCCGTCGCGGGCCTGGCACTGGGCGAGGCCCGCCAGGCCGGTCGCCGCGAGCCCGTTCCCCTGACCTCCTAGCTCACGGCGTCAGATAGTCCGGGAGCCCGATGCCGGGGGCCAGGTCCGGGTTGGGGACGGGGGCCTCGTAGCCCTTGCGGAGCGGCACGACCCCGGCCCAGTGCGGCAGGGCCAGGTCCTCCGGCTCGTCGTTGGCCCCGCCGGTGCGGATCTTCGCGGAGACCTGGTCGAGGTCGAGGCGGATGACCGCGGTGGCGGCCAGCTCCTTCTTGTTCGCGGGCCGGGAGTCGGCGGCCCGGCCCGGTACGACCTGGTCCACCAGCGCGTCCAGGGCCAGCCGCCGCTCCTCGGGGTCGGTGACCTCGTGGGCGGTGCCGTGCACCACCACCGAGCGGTAGTTCATCGAGTGGTGGAAGGCGGAGCGGGCCAGCACCAGCCCGTCGACGTGGGTGACCGTCAGGCACACCTCGAGGCCAGGATCCGCCTCGCCGGTCATCCGCAGCGGGCGCGAACCGGTGGACCCGTGGACGTACAGCCGCTCTCCGACCCGGCCGTACAGGGTCGGCAGCACCACCGGCGCGCCGTCGCGGACGAAGCCGAGGTGGCAGACGTAACCCTCGTCGAGTATCGCGTGCACCACGTCCCGGTCGTACGACGCCCGGTTCGCGGAACGCGTGGGCACGGTGCGGTCGGTAGGCGTGTAAGCGGCGGACGGCGACGAGGCTTCCCGGGTCCCCTGCATGGCGGTCTCCATTGCACTAGTGCATAATTGACTTTGTGCTAGGAGAGTATCGGATCCAGGGCCGGGGCGCAGCGGAGATCGCGGCCAGTGTGGAGCGGGCGGTCGGCGCCGGGGAGCTGGAGCCCGGCCAGCATCTGCCGCCCATGCGGGACTTGGCGACCCGGCTCGGGGTGAACCCGAACACGGTCGCGGCCGCCTACCGCACCCTGCGTGAACGCGGAGTGATCGAGACCGCGGGTCGGCGCGGCAGCCGGGTACGCCCCAAGCCGGCCACGACGGGACGCGAGCAGATCCGGGTGGAGGTGCCGGCGGGCGTGCGGGACGCGGCCGACGGCAACCCGGACCCCGCGCTGCTGCCCCGCCTTGCGGATGCTTTCGCGGCGGCCGCCGCGCACGGCGACCGGGAGCCGGTGCTCTACGGGCACGATCCGGTGGAGCCGGAGCTGGCCCGGCTGGCCCGCGCCGCTCTGGACGCCGACGGGGTGCCGGACGGCCCCGTGGCCGTGGCCTCCGGTTCCCTGGACGTCATAGAACGAGTGCTCGCGGCCCACCTCAAGCCCGGCGACCGGGTGGCGGTGGAGGACCCCGGCTGGGGCAGCGTGCTGGACCTGGTCCCGGCACTCGGCCTGCGGACGGTCCCCGTCGGCGTCGACGACGAGGGGCCGCTTCCCGGCGACGTCCGCGGCGCGCTGGAGTCCGGGGCGCGGGCGCTGATCGTCACCGATCGGGCGCAGAACCCGACCGGCGCCGCGCTGACCGCCACGCGCGCGCGTGCGCTGCGCTCGGTCCTCCGGGACCACCCCGCGACCTTGCTGATCGAGGACGACCACGGTCACGGCATCGTGGATGTGCCGCTGCGTCCGCTGGCCGGTGTCACCCGCCACTGGGCCTTCGTCCGCTCCGTCGCGAAGGCCTGGGGGCCGGACCTGCGCCTCGCGGTGTTCACCGGGGACGCCGGCACCGTCGACCGGGTGCGCGGGCGGCAGCGGCTGGGCCCCGGATGGGTGAGCCTGCTCGTGCAGCGGGCCGTGGTCGAACTGTGGCGCGGCGGCGCGGTGGACCCCCGCGAGGTGGCGGCCTCGTACGGCGCCCGCCGGGAGGCCCTCGTCGAGGCGCTGGCCGCGCGCGGCGTGGCGGCACACGGCCGCAGCGGCATGAACGTCTGGGTGCCGGTGCCCGACGAGACGGGCGTGGTGGCCCGTCTGCTGCACGCGGGCTGGGCGGTCGCCCCGGGCGCGCGGTTCCGGCTGGGCTCACCGCCGGGCATCCGCGTCACGGTCTCGGCCCTCGCCCCGCGTGACATCGTCCCGCTGGCGGAGGCGGTCGCGGCGGCGGTACGCCCTTCCCCGGCCCGCTCCTACGGCTGAGGACCGCGCCGGGGCCAGGTGGCGGCGGCTCAGGCCCTGGGCCTGACCTGGGTGAGCGCGGCCCCGGCGAGCACGACCACCGCGCCGACCGGAGTGGTCCAGCGCAGCGACTCCCCGAGGATCGCGACGCCCGCCGCCGTGGCGATGACCGGGATGAAGTACGTGACCATCTGCGCCGTGGTGGGCCCGACCTCGGCGACGAGGCCGTACTGGATGAGCACCGCCAGCCCCGTGCCCAGAGCGCCCAGCGCGGCCACGGCCAGCAGCGGGACGACCGGGAAGTGGTCCGGGAACGGGGTGAACAGCGGGGTCACGACGGCCAGTTGCACCGTCGCCAGCAGGAGCTGGGCCCCTGTCATGGACAGATGCGAGGTGCCGGTCCCGGCCAGGGTGCGGCGGACGTAGATCCAGCCGATCGGGTAGCTCAGCGAGGCGAGCAGCGCCATCGCCGTGCCCGTCGCGTCCAGCCCGTGGAAGCCCTGCCAGGCGCCCAGCACCGTCAGTACACCGAGGAAGCCGAGGCCGAGCCCCGCGACGCGCACCCGGGTGGGCCGGTCCTCGGAGAGCGCGACCATCGACAGGGCCATGCCCCACAGCGGCGAGGTGGCGTTGCAGATGCCGGCCAGCGTGGAGGGGATGGTCAGCTCCGAGTACGCGAAGAGGGAGAACGGCAGGGCGTTCAGGAAGAACGCGGCGACCGCCATGTGACCCCACAGCCGGGCCCCGCGCGGCAGCCGCTCCCGCTTCACGGCCATCGCCGCAGCCAGCACCGCCGTACCGAAGACCAGCCGGCCGAGGGTGACCTGGAACGGTGCGTAGCCGTCCGTGCCCACCTTGATGAGCAGGAAGCTGAAGCCCCAGATCAGCGAGAGGGCGCCGAAGCGCAGCCGCCAGTCGAGGCGGGCGCGGGGCGGGGCGGGCGTTTCGGGGGACTGCGTCCGCGGTGAGGTGACCGTGCTCATGACGTCAACGATGCGGTACGCAACCACGTAGCACAATCGAGAATTTTCACCGGATACCTCTTAGAATCCCTTACATGTTGAACCTGGAGCGCCTGCGCACCCTGGACGCCCTCGCCCGGCACGGTTCGGTCAGCGCCGCAGCCGACGCCCTGCACGTCACGACGTCCGCGGTCTCCCAGCAGCTCGGCAAGCTGGAGCGGGAGGCCGGGCAGCGGCTGCTGGCGAAGAACGGCCGGGGTGTCCGCCTCACGGACGCCGGGCGGCTGCTGTCGGAGCACGCGGCCCGCATCCTGTCGCAGGTCGAACTCGCCCAGGCCGATCTCGAGGCGCACCGCGGCCAGGTCGCCGGCGAGCTGCGTGTCTCGGCGTTCCCCACCGCGGCCCGCGGCCTGTTCCCCGCCGCGCTCGCCGACCTGCGCGGCCGGCACCCGGGCCTGAGGGTGCGCTCCAGCGAACTGGAGCCGGAGCACGGCATCGCCGCCGTCGTGCGCGGCGACCTCGACCTGGCCGTGGTCCTCGACTGGTACAACAAGCCGATGCCCGTGCCCGACGGCCTGGTCAAGGCGCCTCTGCTGGACGATCCGGCCGATGTCGCCATGCCGGCCGGACATCCGCTCGCGGACCGGGACGAGGTGGACCTCGCCGAGTTCGCGGAGGACGAGTGGATCACCTGGGGCGAGGGCGAGTTCTGTCACGAGTGGCTGATGTTCACCCTGCGCTCCAAGGGCATCGAGCCGATCGTCGGGCACCGGGCCGGCGAGACCCACACCCAGCTCGGGCTGGTCGCCGCCGGGCTCGGCGTGTGCATCGCGCCGCTGCTGGGCCGGCACCCGGTGCCGCCGGGCATCGTCATGATCCCGCTCAGTCAGCGGGTGCGGCGGCACGTCTACGTCGTCTGGCGCGCGGACGCCGACCGCCGCCCCTCGATCCGCGCCGCGGTCGAGGCGCTGCGGGCGGCGGCCGCGCGGGTGAGCGAGGTCTAGGGCCTCTCGTTCGGATCAGGCCGGACGAAAGACCCTAGGCCCGTCCCAACCCCCGCATGTCCCGCCGGGTTCCGGACCTCACCGGACCGCGCCGAGCTTGCGGAAGTCCCAGGAGACGATCTTGTCCGGGGTCAGCCGGGCCCAGGCGTGCCGGCCGTCGTGCGGCATCTCGTCCAGGCCGAAGTACTTGCGCGCGAACACCGTTTCCGGTGTGTCGAGTTCGGCGCGCAGTTCCCCGGTCCGGGGCACCTCGCCCACGAACTCCACCCGTCCGGACAGCTCGGCCCCGCGCAACTGGTCGTACTCCTCGCCCGAGTCGACCACGACCGCCACCCGGGGATCGCGGCACAACTGCGCCCAGCGCCGGCTGCGCACCACGGAGTACAGCCACAGCGAGGTGCCGTCCCAGGCGAACCACAGCGCGCTGACGTGCGGCGCGCCGTCCGCCGAGACGGTCGCGACCCGGCAGGTGCGCCGGCTGGTCAGGAAGTCGTCCAGCTCCCCGGGCGTCATCATGATCTTCCGGCCCCGACGCTGCTGCGTCACGGTCATACGGCCCCCTCTTCTCCCACGTCGAACCGGCGGAACCCGCCCCTGGCGTGATCCTCCGAGATCGCACCGGGAAAGGGAACAGGACGGGTCCGCCTGCCTCGTCCGCCCCCGCCTCAGGCCAGCTTGATCTCGTCGCCCGAGACGGTGATCTTCCGGGCGGCCAGCGGCTGGGTCGCGGGTCCCTGCTTCACGCTGCCGTCCTCCACGGAGAAGTGGCTGTTGTGACACGGGCAGACGATCGCGCCGCCCGAGATGCTGGACACGGCGCAGCCCTGGTGGGTGCACTTGGCGGAGAACGCCTTGTAGGTGCCCGCCGCCGGCTGGGTGACCACCACACCCCGGTCCTTGAAGATCTTGCCGCCGCCCTCCGGGATGTCCGAGGTCCGGGCCAGGGCCGTGCCACCGGCCGAGTCGCCGGAGCCCGCGGAACCCCCGTCCTGCGACGAGCCGGTGGACCCGGTCGTGCCCGCGGTCCCTGACCCGGTGTCGACGGTGTCCGAGGAGTCGTCGCCCGAACCGCAGGCGGTCAGCGCGGCGGCGAGCCCGGCCGCTCCGGCCGCCGCCACGACGGTACGGCGGGCCGGTCCCGTTTCGGGCTTGAACGATGCGCTGGTCATGACGTGGTTCCCTTCCGCGGAGCGTCTCGTGATCCGTCCAGGGGTACGGTCCCCGGCCGCCGCCTGTTCAGAAGGGCGACCGGATCCTTGCCCTCCGGAGGTCTGGCGGGCATGAAATCACGGCCGCCGGCCGGATACCGGGAACACCGCCGCGCACCGGCCGCCCGCCAGCCGGCCGGACCAGCCCCCGCCCCAGTAGCCTGGGGCGATGCTCAAGGAAGTCACCGCCACCCGCTACATCACCCCTTTGCGTGAGGGCGGCTCGCTGCCGGGACTCGTCGAGGCCGACGACTTCGGTACGTACGTCATGAAGTTCACCGGTGCCGGACAGGGCCGCAAGACCCTGGTCGCCGAGGTGGTGTGCGGTGAACTCGCCCGCCGGCTCGGGTTCCGGATGCCCCGGCTGGTGACGGTCCGGCTGGACCCCGTACTGGGCCTGGGCGAGCCCGAGCAGCAGGTGCAGGACCTGCTCAGGTCCAGCGGCGGCACCAACCTCGGCATGGACTTCCTCTCCGGCGCCCTCGGTTACGACCCGCTCGCCTTCCCGGTGAGCCCCGCCGAGGCCGGGCGGATCGTCTGGTTCGACGCGCTGATCAACAACGTCGACCGGTCCTGGCGCAACCCCAACCTGCTGATGCACCGCGGCGAACTGTGGCTCATCGACCACGGCGCCACGATGATCTGGCACCACAACTGGCCCTCCGTCGAGGCCTCCGCGGCCCGTCCGTACGACGCCGCCGACCACGCCCTCGCCCGCTTCGCGCCGGACGTCACGGCCGCCGCGGCCGAACTGGCACCCAGGGTCACCGGGGACCTCCTCGCCGAGGTCACCGCCGAGATCCCCGACGCATGGCTGGCCGACGAGCCGGGCTTCGGCACCCCGGACGAACTCAGGGACGCCTACGCGCGCCCGCTGCTCGCCCGGGCGGCCGTCATCGCCGAGCGCATCACCGGCATCGAGGAGGGCAAGTGAGCGAGCGTCACATCCACATGGCCGGCCATGTGACCGAGCGCCACATCACCCGGGCGGGCCAGGGCGGTGACCGGGACGTGTTCGAGTACGCCCTGCTGCGGGTCGTCCCGCGCGTCGAGCGTGGCGAGTGCGTCAACGCCGGCGTGGTGGTCTACTGCCGCGCCCAGGCCTATGTCGGCGCCCTTACCCACCTGGACGAGGCCCGGCTGCTCGCCCTGGACCCCGGGGCGGACGTGGCGGGAGTGCGGGCCGCGCTCGGGGCCGTCGAACGGGTCTGCGCCGGCGGCGAGGAGGCCGGGCAGGCGGCCCGCGACGACGCCGGGCGGCGCTTCCGCTGGCTGATCGCGCCCCGCTCCACCGTCGTGCAGCCGGGGCCCGTGCACACCGGGCTCACCACCGATCCGGCGGCCGAGACCGAGCGTCTGCTGGACCTCCTGGTGAGGTAATGGATCACACCGGCCCGGTGTCCCGTTGACACCGGGTGCCAGGGCTTCTAGCGTCGCGGGTGCTGAAGGTACTAAGCGGTCGCTCACCGCACCTGCCGGCTCCGCCAGGAGCGGGCACAGGGTTCTCTCAAGGGCGAGGAGAAGCAGCAATGTCCACCACTGAACAGCGGGTCGCGGTAGTCACCGGCGCGGCACGCGGCATCGGCGCGGCCACCGCCGTACGGCTGGCCGCCGAGGGTCGCGCGGTCGCCGTGATCGACCTCGACGAGGCCGCCTGCAAGGACACCGTCGAGAAGATCACCGCGGCCGGCGGCCGGGCGATCGCGGTCGGCGCGGACGTCTCCGACGAAGCGCAGGTCGAGGCCGCCGTCGCCCGGGTCGTCGAGGAGCTGGGCGCCCCGACCATCCTGGTCAACAACGCCGGCGTGCTGCGCGACAACCTGCTGTTCAAGATGAGCGTCTCCGACTGGGACACCGTCCTGAACGTGCACCTGCGCGGCTCGTTCCTGATGACCAAGGCGGTCCAGAAGCACATGGTCGACGCGGGCTTCGGCCGGGTCGTCAACCTGTCCTCGTCCTCCGCGCTCGGCAACCGCGGCCAGGCCAACTACTCGGCCGCCAAGGCGGGTCTGCAGGGCTTCACCAAGACCCTCGCCATCGAGCTGGGCAAGTTCGGCATCACCGCCAACGCCGTCGCCCCCGGCTTCATCGCCACCGAGATGACCAAGGCCACCGCCGACCGGGTCGGCATGGGCTTCGACGACTTCAAGAACGCCGCCGCCACCCAGATCCCGGTCCAGCGCGTGGGCGAGCCCGAGGACATCGCCAACGCCATCGCCTTCTTCACCGGCGAGGCGGCCGGCTTCGTCTCCGGCCAGGTGCTGTACGTCGCCGGCGGACCGCTCGACTAGGAAGTCTGGGGAATCACGGACATGACTGAACTCCCGGAGCTCTCCGGCAAGACCGCCCTCGTCACCGGCGCCAGCCGCGGCATCGGTTACGGCATCGCCGAGGCGCTCGTCGCCCGCGGTGACCGGGTGTGCATCACCGGGCGGAACGAGGACGCCCTGAAGGAGGCCGTCGAACGGCTCGGCGCCGACCGGGTCATCGGCGTCGCCGGCAAGGCCCACGACCTCGGCCACCAGGCGGAGGCCGTCGAGCGGACCATGGAGGCCTTCGGCCGCGTCGACTTCCTGGTCAACAACGCCGGCACCAACCCCGTCTTCGGGCCCATCGCCGACCTCGACCTGGACGTCGCCCGCAAGGTGTTCGAGACCAACGTGATCTCGGCGCTCGGCTTCGCCCAGAAGACCTGGCACGCCTGGCAGAAGGACAACGGCGGCGCGATCGTCAACATCGCCTCGGTCGCGGGTCTCGCGCCCTCGCCGTTCATCGGCGCCTACGGCGTCAGCAAGGCCGCGATGATCAACCTGACCCAGCAGCTGGCGCACGAGTTCGCGCCCCGCGTGCGGGTCAACGCGATCGCCCCGGCCGTCGTGAAGACCCAGTTCGCCCAGGCGCTCTACGAGGGCCGCGAGGCCGAGGCGGCCGCCTCCTACCCGCTCGGCCGGCTCGGTGTGCCCTCCGACATCGGCGGGGCCGCGGCCTTCCTCACCTCCGGGCAGTCCGACTGGGTCACCGGTCAGACGCTCGTCGTGGACGGCGGCATCTTCCTCAACGCCGGCGTGGGCTGACCGGTACCGTCCGGCCGTCTTTTTCGGGCGCCGTTTCCCAGCGGAACGGCGCCCGAAACGCCGTCCAAAACGCGCACAGCGGATTGACAACGTAGTCATCGCGCAATCGATCAAGAAGGTCGCTCCAGGGGAGGTTCACGGGGCCGGACGCTGCGGTATGGTCTGCCGACCCTTGGTATGGCAGATCGAGGAGCGTGCGCGTGTTCAACCGGAACCGATTCCTGCGGAGAGTCGCGGCGATCGCGTCCATATCCCTGGTGGCCGGCTGCGGTCTGTTCTCGGACGGGGATCCCGACGGCAAGGGCCCGATCGTCGTCGGGACCACCAGCGCGCCCAGCACACTGGACCCGGCAGGCGCCTGGGACGGCTCCTGGGAGCTCTACCGGAACATCTACCAGACGCTCCTGGCCTACCCGAACGGCGCCACCACGCCCCAGCCGGACGCCGCGCAGAGCTGCTCCTTCACCGGGCCCGACAGCCGCACCTACCGCTGCAAGCTGCGCCCGGACATGAAGTTCGCCGACGGCGACCCGCTGAACGCCGAGGCCGTCCAGCACTCCATCAACCGCATCCGCACCATCGACGCCCCTGGCGGCCCCGCCGGACTGCTCGGCAGCCTGGACAGCGTGGAGGCCGTCGGCGACAACGAGGTGGTCTTCCACCTCAACCAGTCCGACGCCACCTTCCCGTTCGTGCTCGCCACCCCGGCCATGTCCATCGTCGACCCCGACGACTACCCGGCGAGCTCGCTGCGCAAGGACAACAAGGTCTTCGGCTCCGGGCCGTACACGCTGCAGTCCTACGAGGAGGGCAAGCAGGCCGTCCTGGCGCGCAACGACCACTACCAGGGCTTCGCCAAGCGGCAGAACAGCGCGGTGACCATCCGGTACTACCAGGACTCGGCCACCATGGTGAAGGCGCTGCGCGACAAGCAGATCGACGTCACCTACCGAGGCCTCGCCGCCGACGACATCCTCACCCTGCAGCGGGCCGGCACCACCGACCTGCAACTGGTGGACGGCACCGGCACGGACATCAGCTACCTGGTGTTCAACCCCAAGGACTCGTGGACCAAGCAGCCCGCCGTGCGCAAGGCCGTCGCCCAGGTCGTCGACCGGGGCGCGATCGCGCACAAGGTCTACAAGGACACCGTCGTCCCGCTGTACTCGATGGTCCCGGCGGGCCTGACCGGCCACGCCACCAGCTACTTCGACGACTTCGGCGACCCGAGCGTGTCCAAGGCGCGCAGGATCCTCACCGACGCGGGCATCACCCAGCGCGTCCCGCTCACCCTCTGGTACACCACCGACCGCTACGGCTCCGAGACGGCCGTGATGTTCCAGGAGCTGAAGCGGCAGCTCGACGCCTCCGGGCTGTTCAGCGTCACCCTCAAGAGCCGCCCCTGGAAGACCTATGTGGTCGGCTACCAGAAGGGCGAGTACCCGGTGTTCGGCCGCGGCTGGTTCCCGGACTTCCCCGACGCGGACAACTTCATCGCCCCGTTCGTCGGCGAGCACAACGCCCTGGGGACGCCCTACCCGTCCAAGCAGATCACCAATGTGCTGCTGCCCCGCTCGCGCGCCGAGAGCGACCGCGGCAAGGTGGTCAAGGACCTGGAGGCCGCCCAGCAGCTCATGGTGAACGACGCCCGGCTGATCCCGCTGTGGCAGGGCCGGCAGTACGTCGCGGCGAGCGACGACATCTCGGGCGGCGAGCGCGCCCTCGACCCGTCGACGATCATGATGATGTGGGAGCTGCACCGCAAGACGAGCTGGTGACGGTCCTCCCGCCGCCGGCTGTCAGTGGTCGCCTGTAGGTTCTGAGACCTGAAGTGACCGCATATCGTGAGGACGTTGACGTGACCGACATCGCCATGCTGCCCGAGTCCTGGCGCGGGGTTCTGGGCGACGAACTGCAGCAGCCCTACTTCAAGGAGCTGACCGAGTTCGTCGAGGACGAGCGGGCGAGGGGTCCCGTCTACCCGCCGCGCGAGGAGGTCTTCGCCGCGCTGGCCGCGACGCCGTACGACAAGGTCAAGGTCCTGGTCCTCGGCCAGGACCCGTACCACGGCGAGGGCCAGGGCCACGGTCTGTGCTTCTCGGTCCGTCCCGGTGTGAAGACCCCGCCCTCCCTGCGGAACATCTACAAGGAGATGAAGGAGGAGCTGGGCCTGCCCGTCCCGGACAACGGCTATCTGATGCCCTGGGCCGAACAGGGCGTGCTGCTGCTCAACGCGGTGCTCACGGTCCGGGCCGGGGAGGCGAACTCGCACAAGGGCAAGGGCTGGGAGAAGTTCACGGACGCGGTGATCCGCGCCGTGGCCTCCCGTCCCGACCCGGCGGTCTTCGTGCTGTGGGGCAACTACGCGCAGAAGAAGCTCCCGCTGATCGACGAGACCCGCCACGTGGTGGTGAAGGGCGCGCACCCCTCGCCGCTGTCCGCGAAGAGGTTCTTCGGCTCCCGTCCCTTCACCCGGATCAACGAGGCCGTGGCCGGTCAGGGGCACGAGCCCGTCGACTGGCGGATCCCCGACCTGGGCTGACCCGATCGGCCCGCGCGGCCCCGTGTCGTACGGGGCCGCCTGCCCCGGATCTCCGGTGCCTGCGGCTAGCGTCGGTGCGGACGGTGACCCGACAGCCGACGACGGCCGGAGGACGTGGTGGCGGAGCGACAGGAGCAGGCGGCGCCGGACGCCGTGCTGACGCGGATCGGCCAGGTCGTGATGCTGCATCACGGCGGCGACCGTGAGGAGGCCCGCCGTCGCCTCCTCCTGCTGTGGGCGGAGATCGGCGAGGACGGCGCCCCGCTGCACCGCTGCACCCTGGCCCACTACCTGGCCGACACCCAGGACGATCCGGCCGACGAACTGGCCTGGGACCTGCGGGCGTTGTCCGCGGCCGAGGAGCTGACGGACGGCCGGGGCGCCGGTGACCCGGTCAGCGTCCGTGCCTTCCTGCCCTCGCTCCATCTCAACCTGGCCGCCGACTACGCGAGACTGGGCCGGGCCGAGGCCGCCCGCAGCCATCTGGGCCGGGCCCGCCGCACCGCCGGCTCGCTGTCCGACGACGGCTACGGCGACGGGGTGCGGGCGGCGATCAGCCGCCTGGAGCTGCGGCTGGGGGACGAGGGCACCCCGGGTGACTCCTGGGGGCCGCCGCGACAGCGGCCCACCGGCTAGCCGGGCCGGTGACCGCGGGGATCAGTGACCGTAGGCCTGCTCGCAGATCTCCGACTCGGGACTGCCGCCGCGCCAGCCGCCGTACTGCCTGCCCAGGGCGCACAGGTCCGGGGCCTGCGGCACCGGCTGCGCCGCGCCCGGCAGGCCGCCGCCCCGCTGCCGTGGGCGCTCCCGGTGCGGAGCGGCGGGTGCGGGCGGGGCGGGCGGGCGGTGCGTGACCGGCGGTGCCGCGGGCGTCCGGCGCGGCGCGGCCGGCTCGCCGTGCCGCGGCCGCCGGGACGGGCCGACCATCTCCAGCGCCTCCCGCGCCGGTGCCTGCACCACCCGTGGCACGGCACTGCCGTCCGGGCGGGGCCCCGTCCGTTGCGAGGACACGGTGTCCGACGGGGGGCCGGGGGTCGCCTGGCGCTGTACCGTGACACAGCCGGAGAGGGCCGAGACGGCCACGGTGACCAGAAGCGCTGCGGTGGTCGTCGTTCGATGCACCCGTGCAACTCTGCTGGTTCGGCCGCCGAGTTGACACCGTGTACGGGAGGTTGATGCCCCGCACGGGTGATCTCGTGCCCCGTACGGAGGGCCCCGGCGTCCCCAGGGTGACGCTCAGTCGCCGGTGGCGCCGTCGATCCGCTCGCGGACCAGGTCGGCGTGGCCGTTGTGCCGGGCGTACTCCTCGATCATGTGGGTGTAGATCCAGCGGAGGCTGTGCCGCTCACCGGTGTGCCGGTGCCTGGCCCGGGACGGGTCGTCCAGGGCGAAGCCGGCCGCGTGACGGCGGGCCGCGTCGATCTCGGCCTGCCAGGTGGCGTACGCCTCGGCCCAGGTGTCCGCCTCGGTGAGCCGGAACTCGCCGTCCGGGTCGGCCTCGCCGTAGTAGAGCGGCTTCGCGTCCTCGTCCGCGAGGACCCTGCGGAACCAGGACCGCTCCACTTCCGCCATGTGCCGCACCAGCCCCATCAGCGACAGCGTGGACGGCGGCACCGAAGCCGTCCGCAACTGCGCGTCGGTCAGGCCCTCGCACTTCCATGCCAGGGTCTGCCGGTGGTAGTCGAGCCAGCCCTCCAGCATGGTGCGTTCGTCGGCGTCGGTCGCGGGTTCCCGGCGTTCATAGGTCATTCCCGCATCCTCACCCGACGGCGGCCTTCCCCACCAGGGAATTTCCGGCCCCGGAGTGCTCGCGCCGGAGGGGCGTGGGCCGCCACCGTATGCTTCCGGCAGGGCATCCGCAGGCAACCGGTAGGGGAGAGCACGTGAAGGTCGGCTGCATCGGACTCGGGGACATCGCGCAGAAGGCGTACCTGCCGGTGCTGGGCACCCTGCCGGGCGTCGAACTGCACCTGCAGACCCGGACGGCCGCCACCCTCAGCCGCGTCGCCGACTCGCTCCACCTGCCTGCCGGGCAGCGGCACACCACCCTGGACTCCCTGCTCGCGGCCGGCCCGGACGCGGCCTTCGTGCACGCGCCGACCGCCGTCCACCCGGACATCGTCACCCGGCTGCTGGAGGCGGGCGTGCCCACCTACGTGGACAAGCCGCTCGCCTACGAACTCGCCGACTCCGAGCGGCTGGTGGCGCTCGCCGAGCGCCGGAACGTCTCGCTCTCCGTCGGCTTCAACCGCCGCCACGCCCCGGCGTACGCGCAGTGCCTGGACCATCCGCGCGAGCTGATCCTCATGCAGAAGAACCGGATCGGGCTGCCCGAGGAACCGCGCTCGCTGATCCTCGACGACTTCATCCACGTCGTCGACACACTGCGTTTCCTGGTGCCGGGCGTGATCGACGACGTGACCGTGCGCGCCCGCGTCGAGGGCGGGCTGCTCCACCACGTGGTGCTCCAGCTCGCCGGGGACGGCTTCACCGCGCTCGGCGTGATGAACCGGCTCAGCGGCTCGGCCGAGGAGATCCTCGAGGTCTCCGGGCAGGACACCAAGCGTCAGGTGCTCAATCTGGCCGAGGTGATCGACCACAAGGGGCAGCCGACGGTGCGCCGGCGCGGCGACTGGGTGCCGGTGGCCCGGCAGCGAGGCATCGAGCAGGCGGTGCTCGCCTTCCTCGACGCGGTGCGCGGCCGGAAGGTGCTCAGCGCCCGGGACGCACTGGCGACCCATGAGCTCTGCGAGCGCGTGGTACGAGCGGTTCGGGACCGGTCCGCCGGAGCCTGAGCGCCCGGACGCCCTCGCCCACGCACAGCGCGGCCAGCACCAGCAGCGCGCCGTGCACCGGCCAGTCGCCGTAGCGGACGTACGGGGTGACCCCGTGGGCCAGCGGTACCTCGTAGACCTGGGCGGTGCTCGCGCCGGTGCCGAGCCACGGGCCGAGGCGCTGCCCGGCCGGGCCGTAGACCGCGGAGACACCGGTCAGGGTCGAGTGCACCATCGGGCGGCCGGTCTCGGCGGCCCGGAGCGCGGCCAGCGAGGCGTGCTGCTCCGGGGCCCAGCTGCCCTGGAAGGACGACGTGGAGGACTGGCCGAGCAGCACGTCCGCGCCGTCCCTCGCGAGCCGCCGGCTCATGTCGGGGAACGCCGTCTCGAAGCACACCAGCGGGCCGACCCGCAGGCCGTGCCCGACGTTCATCACGACCTGCTCGGTGCCGCGCCGCCGGTCCTCACCGGCGGCCCTGCCCACCGAGGTGGCCCAGCCCAGCACGGAGCGGGCCGGGATGTACTCGCCGAAGGGGATGAGCCGCATCTTGTCGTAGCGCTGACCCGTCGGGCCGTGCGCCCCGACGAGGACCGAGCTCTTGTAGATACCGGGCTGGTCGGAGCGGCGTGCGTCCACGTTGACCAGCAGGTCGGCGCCGGTCCGCCGGGACAGCGCGGCGATCCGCCGGGCCAGGTCGGGCCGGTCGTCCAGATCGAAGCCGACGCTGCTCTCGCCCCACACGATCAGGTCGACGCCCTGCCCGGCGAGTCGCCTGGTCAGTTGCTCCTCGCGGTCGAAGCGCCGGTCGGCGCTGTCCGTCCCGCCGACGACGCCCGGCTGGACGACGGCGATCCGCGTCACGCCGTCGACGTCCGGGCGGGGCGCCCACGCCCAGGCGGCCGACGTGGCGGCGGCGGTGGCGACCAGGGAGGCCACCGCCGGCATCCGCGACTCGCGCACCGACACCAGTACCGCCACCGCCACGTTGACGGCCACGACCAGGAAGCTGAGCAGCCACACCCCGCCCACCGAGGCCAGTCGCAGCGCCGGCCCCACCTGCCACTGGCTGGAGCCGAGCATCCCCCAGGGGCCGCCGAGGCCCTGCCAGGAGCGGACCAGCTCCACCGCCAGCCATGCCGAGGGCAGCGCCAGCAGCGCGACCGCGCCCCGACCCGGTGACGCGACGCCGCCGAGGAACCGGCGGACCAGCCAGCCCCAGGGTGCCCAGAGCACGCCCAGCAGCCCGGCTATCAGGAAGATGAACACGTGCAGGCTCGGCAGCAGCCAGTGGTGCACGGCCACCATGAACCCGAAGCCGCCGCACCAGCCGTCGTACGCCGCCCGCCGCGCGGTCGGCGCGGAGCGCGCCAGCAGGATCCAGGGCACCAGGGCCACGTACGCGAACCACCACAGCGCGGGCGCCGGGAACGCGAACACGGGTACGGCGCCCGCCAGGGCGGCGACGCCGGAGCGCCGCCAGGGGGAGGTGAGCCAGTGGTCGATCGTCCTCATAGGGAGTCTCCCTACCCAGCACTGCCTCCAGTGTGCGCGCCGGAAGCGATCTCCGACAGGGCGCGCCGGGGCACGCGGCTCAGCCGGGAACGGCCGCCGGGGCGGGCCCGGGCGTCCGGCGCCACTTCTCGTGCGCGACGACGCGGCTCAGCCGCCAGCCGTCCGGCGTGCGCAGCAGCCCGAACTCGTACCGGCCGCCGCACACCAGGTCGGGGCCGCCCGAGCCGCCGTCGCCGGTGAGGCGCATCGGGTTGACGTAGTCGGCCCGCACCCGGGCGGTGTCCCCGGTGTCGTGCTCGTGGATCCCGAACCGCACCCGGCGGTTGACGATCAGATGCTGGCGCGTCCCGAACGACTCCAGGCTCTGGGCGAGCCACCCGGCCACCCGGCCGGCCTCGCCCTCGATGCCGCCGGCGGAGCGGTAGTCGGCCCGCCCGTCCGCCGTGAACAGCCCCTGGTAGGCGGTCCAGTCCCCGTCGTCCACGGCCACCGCGTACTCGGTGACCGTCTCGTCCACGGCCAGCCGGTCCATCACGGTCGCGAGCTCCACACGCTGCGTCATCGGCACAGTGTTGGCCACGGGAGGCCGGGTGCCAAGTGCGCGGGCGATATTGGGGGTGCGCACATATGGCCGAGAGGCGCACCTGGGAGCGGCCCGGCGGGCGCGGCGCTCAGGGCAGGAGCGCCAGGGCCGCGGTCAGGTTGTGCTCGGCGATCCCCGCCATGGCAGCCCGGTCGGGAAAGTCGCCGTCGAGCAGCCGCAGCGGGCCCGCGACCAGCGAGAGGCGCATCGCGAGGGCGTAGAGGTCCATCCGCCGGGGGTCGAGGCCGGGGCGGGACAGCACGGGGTAGCGGTCGCCGAAGCGGAGCCGGAGGAAGACGTGCTCCCACTCGACGTCGAAGTGCATGACGCCCTCGATGTCGATCAGCACCGCGCGGCCGTCGGCGTCCACCAGGACGTGGTCGGGGCCCAGCTCTCCGTGGATCAGCCCGTACTCGGCGCGCGGCGCCACCAGCGCGGCCAGGTGATGGAGACGGTCGCGCAGGCGGTCCGCCTCCGCGGCGATCCGGCGATCGCGGCCCGAGGCCTCCGCCAGATCGGCCAGGGCGCGGTCGCGGACCAGTCGCTCGCAGGAGACCCCGCTCGCGGTGCCGTCCTCCCGCGGCAGGTCCAGCCGGCCGTACCGCGGGGCGCGGTGTCGGTGCATGGTGTCCGTCGCCGCGGCCAGGTCGTCCAGGGCGGCCGCCGCGCGGGCGGGGTCGGCCTCGAAGAGCCTTTCGAGGGTGTCCTCGGAGACGTCCTCGACCACGGCCACGTCCGCCGGGTGCCGGCGTCGTCCGCCGTCCGCCAGCAGGACCCGCGGAACCCGTACGCCCAAGTCGTCCAGAGCGCGCCGGGCGGCCAGGAACGGGACCAGGCCCGAGGCCGGGGCGAACGGGTCGCCCGGGCCGGCACCGGCCTGTCCCGGCCAGAAGTTCTCCGCCTCGGCCCAGCTGTAGACGATCACCCGGGTCACCGGGGCGCCGTCGACCCGGACCCGGTACACACCCTTCCTGCTGCCGCCGCGCAACCGCTCCGCCGCGACCGCGCGGGAGCCCGGCCCGAGCGCCTCACGCACCAGCCCCGACAGGTCCTCGATCTCCGTGAGCCTTCGCATCCGCAGAACATACCGAGGTGGGCGGCGGCGCCCCTCCGGGTCCCGGGCCGACGCCTCAGGCGGCCTCGATGACGCGGCCGCGGACGGCCTGGGCCCACTCGACCACCAACAGCTCGTACTCCGCGCGTTCCTGAGGCGACAGGGTGCCGCCCGCGCGCAGCCAGAGCGCCCGGATCCGCTCGTTCAGCTCGGCGGCGGAGCGCACGGAACCACGGGGCATGAAATCGGGGGACATGCGGCCCAGCCTAGGGGCAAACACTGACGCTGCGCTACCGAACGGCTACTCATGCCGCGGTGGTTGGCCGGTGCCCGGTGTGCTCAGCTCGCGGATTCGGCCGCGTGCGGGCTCAGTACACCCGCTGCCACCAGCGCGATGATGACGATGCCGAGGGCGATCCGGTACCAGACGAACGGCATGAAGCTCTTGCTGGAAATCCACTTCATGAACCAGGCGATCACCGCGTATCCCGAGGCGAAGGCGATCACCGTCGCGAACAGGGTGGGGCCCCAGGCCACTTCGCCGCCGCCCACCGAGTCCTTCACCTCGAACACGCCGGACGCCAGCACCGCCGGGATGGCCAGCAGGAAGGAGTAACGGGCCGCGGCCTCACGCCGGTAGCCCATGAACAGGCCGCCGCTGATGGTGGCGCCGGAACGGGAGACACCGGGGATGAGGGCGCAGGCCTGGCAGAGGCCGAAGATCAGGCCGTCTTTGACGCCCAGGTTCTCCAGCGTCTTGCGCTGCTTGGGCGCGCGGTGCCGGCCGCCCTGCTCGTCACGGGCCGCCAGCCGGTCGGCTATGCCTATGACCACGCCGACGACGATGAGCATCGTCGCGGTGATCCGCAGATCGCGGAACGGCCCCTCGATCTGGTCCTTCAGTGTCACGCCGAGCAGGCCGATCGGGATCGAGCCGACGATCACCAGCCAGCCCATCTGGGCGTCGTGGTCCCGCCGCATCGACTTGTCGAACAGCGACCGGAACCAGGCGGAGATGATCCGGCCGATGTCCTTGCGGAAGTAGATCAGTACCGCCGCCTCCGTGCCGATCTGGGTGATCGCCGTGAAGGCCGCCCCCGGGTCCTCCCAGCCCGAGAAGGCCGCGGTCAGCCGCAGGTGCGCGCTGGAGGAGACGGGGAGGAACTCGGTCAGCCCCTGGACGAGTCCGAGGACGAGGGATTCAAACCAAGACATGGAGGTGAGGCGTCCAAGTGCTGAGGGGGATACGTGGTGATCATGTGACGAGGGCAGCGTAGCGGGCGCCGGTGACCGGCCGGGCACAGGGGTTCGGCAGGCGTCCCGGAACCGGGTGTTCGCCCGCCCGGGCGCCGCCGCTTACGTTGCCGCACGGGAGAAAGCGCTTGCTGCACTCTGTGCGAGACGCCCGGACCCCGCCGTGCCCGCCGCCGTACCGAGGAGTGCCGAACCCGCCCATGCCCCGCTCTTCTCGCCCGACGGCCCCGTTCACCGGCCGGCCCCTGCGGACCGCCGTAGTCGGCACCGGCGCCATCGCGCGCGGCTCCCATCTGCCCGCCCTGGCCCGCCTCGCTGAGGAGGGCGACACTGCGGTGGTCGCCGCCGTCGACATCGACGCGGACGCCGTGGCGGCGTTCTGCGCCGACGCCCGGATCCCGCACGCCTACACCGACCTCGACCTGATGCTGGCCGAGCGGCGGCCCGACCTGGTCACCATCTCCACCCCGCCGACGCTGCACCGCGCGCAGACGGTGGCCGCGCTGCGCGCCGGGGCCTGGGTGTGGTGCGAGAAGCCGCCGGTGCCCTCACTGGCCGACTTCGATGTTGACGACGGTCGCGAGCGCGCCGCCCGCGAAGCGGGCCAGCGCGGTGGAGACGCGCGGTCATCGCCGAGCGGCTGACCTGGCACCCCGTACGACGGTGAGGTGTGGGCGGCCGAGGAGCGCCGGATCGAGGTCCACGACGTCGACCCCGGGGCGGGTACCTGGGGGCTGACCTGGACCAGCGCCGTCGCCAACCGGCGCGCCGAGCCGCTGCGCCTCGGCAGTCCCACCACCGCCGGGCGCGAACTGGCGGGCTGCACGGGGCTGTTCTGGCGCGGGCCGAGGTCCTTCCGCGGCGGCCGGATCCTCGGGCCCGAGGGGGAGGGGGCGGAACTGATGGGCACGAAGGCGCCCTGGCTCGCCTATTCCGGGGAGCACGTCGGCAGGGACGGCCACGCGACCCTCGTCTTCGCGCACGCCCCGGAGAACGACCATGCGGGCACCGGGGGCGGCCACCCCGCCCACTGGTTCGTCCGTGCCGAGCCGTTCGCCGCGGTCGCCCCGTCCTGGGCCTTCTTCGACGAGCTGGAACTCGCCCCCCGGCGCCACGCTGCGGCGCCGTTACCGGGTCGTCGTGGCCGACGGCGCCTGGGACCGGGAGGACGTGGCCCGGTACCTGGAGGCCCATCCGTCGTGAGCGCCGGGGAGTTCACGGGTCTGCCGGGCGGGGCCGCCGTCGCGCGGCGGCCACGACCGGCCCGCCGGCGGAACCCGGCAGGCGCTCCAGGCGCCCCGGCCGCCGCCCGGTCCGGGTGTCTCACACGGTGACCGGTCCGGCGACCGTCCAGCCGGGGGACTGCGGGTGGGCCGTCAGTTCCTCGTGCCGGACCGGGTCGCCGCAGGCCCGGCACGTCACCTGGGGGACCAGTTCGCTGCCGCAGCTGTGCTCGACGACCATGGGGAGGTCGACGCCGTCGCGCAGATGGCGGTCGCCCCACTCCTTCAGGGTCATCAGGACCGGTTCAAGCTCCAGCCCCGCCCGGGTCGGCCGGTACTCGAAGCGCTGCGGGCGCTCGCTGTAGACGCGCTTGGTGAGGATCCCGGCGTCCACGAGCCGGCGCAGCCGGGTGGCGAGGATGTCGCGCGGCGCGCCGATGTTGCGCACCAGTTGGTCGAAGCGGCCGTTGCCCAGGCACACCTCCCGCAGTACGAGCAGCGAGTACTTCTCGCCGACCAGCGCGAGGGCGTCGGCGATGGAGCAGGGGCGCGGATCCTTCGTGGCGGCCATGCGGCCCAGTCTAGGGGAGGGTTTGATTTTCCAACTCGCTGGGCTATGGTGAGTTGGGAATTCCTACTCACCAGTAGTCGAGCGTGCGAACGCTCAGCCATCGCGGGAGGCCCGCACCATGCGCGACGCAGTCATCGTCGAAGCCGTACGCACCCCCATCGGCAAGGGCAGGCCGAACGGCTCCCTCGCCCACGTCCACCCGGTCCAGCTCCTCGCCCACACCCTGCGCACCCTGGTAGAGCGCTCCGGCGTCGACCCGGCCCTGATCGACGACGTCATCGGCGGCACCGTCGACCAGGTCGGCGAGCAGGCCATGAACACCACGCGGTACGCCGTCCTCGCGGCCGGCCTGCCCGAGACGGTCCCGGCGACCACGGTGGACCGCCAGTGCGGCTCCTCCCAGCAGGCCGTGCACTTCGCCGCGCAGGGCGTCATCTCGGGCGCGTACGACCTCGCCGTCGCCTGCGGCGTGGAGTCGATGAGCCGGGTGCCGATGTGGTCCAACGTGCCGGCCGGCAAGGACCCGTTCGGGCCGGGTGTCGCCGAGCGCTATCCGGAAGGCCTGGTCCCGCAGGGCATCAGCGCTGAACTCATCGCCGCCAAGTGGTCCCTCACGCGTGCGCGGATGGACGAGTTCGCGGTCTCCTCGCACCGCAAGGCCGCCGCCGCGTGGCAGGCCGGCCTGTTCGACGCCGAGGTGGCGCCCCTGGACGGCGTCGCCCGCGACGAGTGCGTACGGCCCGGCAGCACCCCGGAGATCCTCGCCGGTCTCAAGCCCGCCTACTACGACGCCGCCTTCGCCGAGCGCTTCCCGCAGATCGAGTGGAACGTCACCGCGGGCAACGCGAGCCCCGTCAACGACGGCGCCTCGGCCGTGCTGATCACCTCCAGTGAGACCGCCGCCCGCCTCGGCCTGCGCCCGCTCGCCCGGCTGCACAGCTTCGCCGTCACCGGCTCCGATCCGCTGCTGATGCTCACCGGAGTCGTCCCGGCGACCGAGAAGGTGCTGCGCCGCGCGGGGCTCGGCCTGGACGACATCGACCTCTTCGAGGTCAACGAGGCCTTCTCCAGCGTGGTCCTGGCCTGGCAGCAGGAGACGGGCGCCGATCTCGCCAGGGTCAACGTGCACGGCGGCGCCATCGCCCTCGGCCACCCGCTCGGCGCGAGCGGCACCCGGCTCACCACGACGCTGGTCCACGCCATGCGCGAGCGCGGCGCCCGCTACGCCCTGCAGACCATGTGCGAGGCGGGCGGACTCGCCAACGCCATGATCCTGGAGGCCGTCTGACGGTCCCCGCGGCGGGTCAGCCGGCGCGCAGCTGGTGGCGCTTGCGCCAGGCCACCACCGTGCCCACCAGCGCCGGGAAGGCGATGCAGGCCATCGCGATCAGGAAGGCCGGGGAGGTCGGCGCCGAGGCACGGGCGCCGGCCACCGCGTAGGCGGCGGTGTTCGGGATCGAGCCGAGCGCCGTCGCCAGCAGGAACGGCAGCCAGCCCATACGGGAGACGGCGGCACAGTAGTTCGCCGCCCAGAACGGCACACCCGGGAAGAGCCGGGCCACCATCATGGACCGGAAGCCGTGCCGGCTGAGCTGTCCGTCGGCGGCCTTCAGCCAACGCCCCCGCAGCAGCGGCCGCAGCGCCTCCTGCCCGAGCAGCCGGCCGAGCCCGAAGGCCAGCCCCGCCCCGAGCACCGTGCCCGCCAGCGCCGTCGCCACCCCCAGCCCGGAGCCGAACAGCGCCCCCGCCGCGAGGTTCAGCAGCGGCCGCGGCACGAACGCCACCGTGCACAGCCCGTACGCCGCCGCGAACGCCACGGCCGCCGCCGCCCCGCCGAGGTGCGGCGGCCAGCCGTGCGTCAGGAGCCGCTGCGGCTCGAACGCCAGCACCCCCGCCGCGGCGCCCGCGAGCAGCACGAGCAGCAGGGACAGGCGGGCGTACGGCGACAGCGCCGCGCGGGTGCAACGGACGGCGAACCCCGTGTGGGACAGGGACGGTACGGCTGCGACCGCGGGGACGGCGAGCTCCGTGGCGGCGGCCCGGGGAGAGACCGTGGCGGTGCCCCCAGAGCGGTTGGTGGCATCGAGCATCCGGCGACACTAACCGACGGACACATGTGATCGCCGTATGGTCCGTCTCACCGGCGGCGGGACAGCCGGGTGGCGGAACCCTCCACGCACGACGCGCCGCGCCCCCGCCCGCGGTCACCACCGCCCCGCCCGGCCGCGGCGACCGCCGTATCGTTCGGCCCATGACCGCAGCCCCGCCCGCCCCGCCGCACGTGCCGCGCAGCGCCCTGGCCGACGCCGTGCTGGAGCGGCTGACCGCCACCTACGCCGCCGCGGCCGACCCGGAGCGGGCGGCGGCGATGCGGGCGTACATGAAGGACGTGGCGCCCTTCCTCGGTATTCCCACCCCGGACCGCCGCGCGCTGTCGCGCACCGTCCTGGCCGGCACCCCCCGTCCCGACGAGTCCGACTGCGCCGCGATCGCCCTGCGCTGCTGGCGGCTGCCCGAGCGCGAGTACCACTACTTCGCGGCGGACTACCTGCGCCGGCACGCGGCCCGCTGCTCCTCCGCGTTCCTGCCCGTGGCCCGGCACCTGGTCACCACCGTCCCGTGGTGGGACACCGTCGACGCGCTCGCCGCGCACCTCGTCGGCGCCCTGGTCGCGGCCGAGCCGGCGCTCACCGCCGACATGGACGACTGGATCGCCGACGGCGACCTCTGGGTGGTGCGCACGGCCCTGCTGCACCAGCTCCGGTACAAGGAGCGCACCGACGCCGTCCGGCTGTTCGCCCACTGCCTGCTGCAGTCCGGGCACCCCGACTTCTTCGTCCGCAAGGCCATCGGCTGGGCGCTGCGCGAGTACGCCAAGACCGACCCCGCAGCCGTACGGGACTTCCTGGCGCGGGAGCGGGGCCGGTTCGCCCGGCTGACGGTCCGTGAGGCGCTGAAGAACATCGGGCCCTGACGACCCCGGGCCTCGCGAGACATCGTGCCCCGACGGACATCGCGCCCTGACGGCGGCGAGGTTCGCGCGGCACGGAAAACCATTCGACGCCGGACGAACCGTCGGCGATGATCGTCGTCATGTTCCGGTACGCCTTCCTCCTCGCAGCATCCGCCGTCGCGGATGCGCCGAAGGCTGCCGTCCCGCTCCTCGTGGCCGCTGCCGACGGCGCCCGAAGCTGACCCTCTCCGGATCGACCGGCGGACCCCGCAGGGGGAGGGTCGGCCGGTTCCTCGGGGTCCCGGACTCCTTTACGGCTGAGAGGCTTCGAGGTACAGCCATGTCCAAAACGGCATACGTGCGCACCAAGCCGCACCTGAACATCGGCACGATGGGCCACGTCGACCACGGCAAGACCACCCTGACCGCCGCCATCACCAAGGTCCTGGCCGGGCGCGGCACCGGGACGTTCGTCCCCTTCGAGCGCATCGACCGCGCTCCGGAGGAGGCCGCCCGCGGTATCACCATCAACATCGCGCACGTCGAGTACGAGACCGACACCCGGCACTACGCCCACGTCGACATGCCGGGCCACGCCGACTACGTCAAGAACATGGTCACCGGCGCCGCGCAGCTCGACGGGGCGATCCTCGTCGTCTCCGCGCTCGACGGGATCATGCCGCAGACCGCCGAACACGTACTGCTGGCCCGGCAGGTGGGCGTCGACCACATCGTCGTCGCCCTCAACAAGGCCGACGCCGGCGACGAGGAGCTCACCGACCTGGTCGAGCTGGAGGTCCGCGAGCTGCTCAGCGCGCAGGGGTACCCGGGTGACTCGGTACCCGTCGTACGGGTCTCGGGACTGCGGGCGCTGGAGGGCGACCCGCGCTGGACGGCGTCCGTCGAGGCGCTGCTCGACGCGGTGGACACCTATGTGCCGATGCCCGAGCGCTATCTCGACGCGCCGTTCCTGCTGCCGGTGGAGAACGTGCTCACCATCACCGGCCGGGGCACGGTCGTCACCGGAGCCGTCGAACGCGGGACGGTGCGCCTGGGGGACCGGGTCGCGGTGCTCGGCGCGGACGTGGAGAGCGTGGTCACCGGGCTGGAGACCTTCGGCAGGCCGATGGAGGAGGCGCAGGCCGGGGACAACGTGGCGCTGCTGCTGCGGGGCGTGCCCCGGGACGCGGTGCGGCGGGGGCATGTCGTGGCGGCGCCGGGAAGCGTGGTGCCCGCGCGCGCCTTCGTGGCGCGGGTGTACGTGCTGTCGACGCGGGAGGGCGGCCGTACGACCGCGCTGTCCACGGGCTACCGGCCGCAGTTCTACATCCGCACCGCGGACGTGGTCGGGGACGTCGACCTCGGGGAGGCGGCGGTCGCCCGGCCCGGGGAGACGGTCGAGATGACCGTGGAGCTGGGGCGGGAGGTGCCGTTGGAGCCCGGGCTCGGGTTCGCCATCCGTGAGGGTGGCCGGACGGTGGGCGCCGGTACCGTCCTCTCCGTCGGCCGGTAGGAGTCACGGGGCGCGGGGCCCGCGGACCGGTCGTGGCCGGTCCGCGGGCCTCGCGGCCCCTCGCGCCCGGGGGTGCCCCGCGCCGGTGACAATGGTGGCGTGAGTGAAGCCATACCCGTGACCCGGACCGTCGATCACGGCACCGCCAAGCTGATGCCCGACGTCGACCGGGAGCGGGCCTGGCTGCTGACCGTGGACGGGGCGCCGCAGTCGTACGTCGATCTCGACGAGCCCGGTCACCTGGAGTTCGAGTACGCGCGGCGCCTCGGGTTCACCCTCGACCTGGTGGACGGGCCCGGGCGCCCGGTGGACGCGGTGCACCTCGGCGGGGGAGCGCTCACGCTGCCCCGCTACCTCGCCGCCACCCGGCCCGGCTCCCGGCAGCATGTCGTCGAGGCCGACCGGGCGCTGCTGGAGCTGGTCGTCGAACGCTTGCCGCTGCCCGAGGGCTCGGGGGTCACGCTGCACGCCGCCGACGCGCGGGCCTGGCTCGAGGCCGCGCCGGACGACTCGGCCGACGTGATGGTCGCCGACGTCTTCGGGGGCTCCCGGGTCCCGGCCCACCTCACCTCGCTCGCCTACGCGCGCGAGGCCGAGCGGGTGCTGCGGCCCGGCGGGGTCTATCTGGCCAACCTGGCCGACGGGGCGCCGTTCGCCTTCCTTCGGTCCCAACTGGCCACGTTCGCGGCCGTCTTCGAGCAGCTCGCGCTGATCGCCGAGCCGGGTGTGCTGCGCGGGCGGCGGTTCGGCAACGCGGTCCTCGTGGCCTCGCACCGGCCCTTCGACACGGCCGGCCTGGCCCGGCGGGCCGCCGCCGACGCGTTCCCGGCCCGCGTCGAACACGGCGCGGCGCTGCGGGACTTCACCGGTGGCGCGCGGCCGGTCCGGGACGCCGAGGCCGTCGCCTCACCCGAGCCCCCCGACGGGGCTTTCGGCATCGGCTGAGGGACGTCGGGGCGTGCTCGTCCGTGCGGTGCGCCGGGTAAGCGTGCGCACGTCCGGGACCAGCAGAACCAGCGCGGTGACCACGACGACCAGGCCCGCGCAGCCCCACAGCGAGGCTGTCCGGCCGAAGGCGGCCTCCGCCGGGCCGGCCAGCGCGGTGGCCAGCGGCATCAGGGACACCGAGCCGAACCAGTCGTACGCCGAGACCCGGGAGAGCTTGTCCTCGGGGATCTCCTGGTGCAGCGCGGTCATCCAGGAGACGCCGAACACCTCCACCGTCGCACCCGCGACGAACATGACGACGAACAGGACGCCCACCGGCACCGGTACGGCCAGCGCGGCCGAGGGCAGGGCCAGCGGGAACACGCACAGCGTGCCGGCCAGCAGCAGGCGCCGCGGTCTCCAGCGGGTCATCAGCAGGGCGCCGGCCACCGTGCCGGCGCCGAACGTGGCCAGCGCGAGTCCCCAGGGTCCCGCCCCGCCCAGGCTGTCGCGGGCGACCAGCGGGCCGTAGACGGCGTCGGCGGCGGCGACGACCGCGTTGGCGATCGAGAACTGCACGACGATGCCCCACAGCCAGGGCCGTCCGACGAACTCCCGCCAGCCCTCCCGGAGATCGGCCAGCAGGCCCTCGCCCGGCGTGCGCGGCGGAATATGACCGACGTCGAGGAAGGCGCGCAGCGCTCCGGCGAGGGCGAAGGCCGCCGCGTCGATGGCGAGGACCCAGCCGGGACCGACGGCCGCGACCAGCGCGCCGCCGAGGGCCGCGCCGCCCAGGGCCGCACCCTGGGTGGCCATGCGGAACAGGGCGAAGGCCCGGCCCGCCTGTTCCCCTTCCACGGAGGACATCAGCATGCCCTCGGCCGCCGGGCCGAAGAACGCCTGGCCGGTGCCGCCGAGCGCGGTGAGCAGCATCATCTGCCACATCCGGGGCTCACCGGTCAGCACCAGCACCGCGAAGGCCGTCTGGGAGAGGCAGTTGAGCGCGTTGGCGGCGACCATCACCCGGTGCCGGGGCAGCCGGTCCGCGACCGCGCCGCCGATGAGCAGGAACACCACCAGCGGCAGGGTCCGGGACGCGGCCACCAGACCGACGTCGCCCCCGTCCCCGCCCGCGTCCAGCACCGCGAACGCGGCAGCGATCAGCGACCCGTTGGCGCCGAGGCTCGTCACGATGGCCGCGGTGGTCAGCAGCGAGTAGTTGCGGCCGGCCCAGGCGGGTCTGCGCGGGCGGGTGTTGGAGCCGTCGGCGGAGTTCACCGGGTGACTATCGCCGCTCGCCCCCCGGCTTGCCAAACGGATTCCCCGCCCCCGACCGCCGCCGGGGCCGCCGGCTCAGCCCCCCGTCGGGTCGCCGTGCAGCCGCACCGTGCTGAGGATCTTCATGATCGTCTTGGTGTCGACCTCGTCGTTCACGCCCTTGGCGCCGTAGAAGTCGAACGACACGATGTCGTCGGCCGAGTTCTTGAAGGCGAACGACAGGGCCTTGCCGTCGCTCGCGCACTTGCCCTTCTGCGGACTGCCGCTGGAGCGGGCCCACGCGTAGGCGCCCTCGACCCCCGACGCGGTCTTGTACGCCGTGGCCTTCTTGTCGTAGGTGATGGTCTTCTTGTCCGGCTGGGTGTAGCCGCCGTAGACGTACCAGGGCACCCGGGTGACCGCCGCCTGCTCCGGGCTCTTCGCGCCGCTCTCGCCGCGGGTGCCGGCGACCGCGAGCGCGGAGTCCTCGGTCTTGCCGTCCTTGTCGCTGTCGGTCGTGCACCACTTCGACTTGTACGAGGCCGGAGCGGACACGGAGGTGATCAGCTTGTCGTCGTCGGCGTGGTCCTCCATGAAGATGGAGACGTCTGTGGACTCGAGCTCCCAGTCCGCCGGGACGTCGAACGCCGTGCCGAACTTCGGATTGACGACGACCTTCCACCCCGCGACGGTGGGCTTCTCGGTGGCGTCGCCGCGCGGGTTGTCGTCCGGCGCGGACGAGGACACCGACGGCTCGGGGGCCGGTGACTGGCTGGTCTTCTGCTTGCCCTTGCCGTTGCCGGCCTCGTCGTCCTTCGAGCCCCCGAGGACCAGGTAGCCGGTGACGCCGGCCGCGACGACCACGGCGGTGGCCGCGACGATCGCGATCAGCTTCGTCCGGCCGCCGCCACCGCCGCCGCCCTGCGGGGGCTGCGGCTGCGGTGCTCCGGCGGGCCCGGGCTGTCCCCACTGCGGCTGCTGCCCGTACGGGTTCGCCTGCGGGTACTGCTGGTACCCGGGCTGCTGGTACGGATTCGGCTGCTGGTAACCCGGCTGCTGATAAGGGTTGTTCTGCGGGTTCTGCGCGCCCCCGGGCGGCTGCTCTCCTGGCCACATGGCCAGTAACCCTAGTGGGCCGACGGAAACGATTCGGTCACCGGCCCTTGTCAGGGACGTACCGAAACCGCGGTGCCCCTACTCCTTGTAGAGCCGGACCGTCGCCATGATCTTGCGCACGGTCGTGTCCGGGACCTCCTCCGAGACGCCGGCCGCACCGACGAAGGACCACGCGAGGAACGCGCCGTCCGCGTCCTTGAAGGCGAACGTGGTCGCCTTGCCGTCGTAGTCGCACTTGCCGTGCTTCGGCACCCCGGACGAGCGTGAGGTGGCGACGCTGCCCGTGACGCCGGACGCGGTGGTGTACGAGGTGACCGGACCGGTTCTCACCGTCTCGCGGTCCGGCTGGGTGTACCAGCCGTAGACCCAGTTCGCCGACTGCTCGCGGGCCATCTTCGCGGTGCCCGTGGCGTCCTTGTCGCCGCGCGTGCCGACGTTTGCCAGTGGGTCGTAGTCGGTCCGGCCGTCCTTGTCGTCGTCCGAACCGCACCACTTCTCCTTGAGCACGGCGGGGGCCTTCATTCCGGCCAGCACCTTCTCGTCGGGGTCGGAGTCGTCGGTGACGTAGGTGACCCAGGTCTTGGCCCGCACCTGCCACTCGGGGGGAACGTCGAAGGCGACGCCCGTGTCCGGGTTCACCACGACCTTCCAGCCGGCGACGGCCGGCTTCTCGGCGCTGCCGGCCGAACGCGGGTCGTCCTCCCCGGAGGGCGAGGCGGAGGCGGAGGCCGTGGGAGAGGCGGAGGACGCGGTCGGGCCGGGGCGGGCCTCGTCGTCCTTACCGCCGCCGAGCAGCAGGAATCCGGTGACGCCGGCCGCGACGACCACGGCGGTAGCCGCGACGATCGCGACCAGTTTTGTCCGGCCGCCACCGCCACCGCCACCGCCGCCGCTCCGCGGGGGCTGCGGCTGCGGTGCTCCGGCGGGCCCGGGCTGTCCCCACTGCGGCTGCTGCCCGTAGGGGTTCGCCTGCGGGTACTGCTGGTATCCCGGCTGGTGGTACGGGTTGTGCTGCTGGCCGCTTCCTGGCGGCTGTTCCCCTGGCCACATGGGCCGCAACGATACAGCGGTGATCACCACGGCACTGGCCAGTACTGCTACTCGTGAGTAACATGCCCGCATGAGCGCAGACCAGATGTCGATCGGCGAGATGCTCGCCGCCACCGTGCCGATGGCCCGGACGCTGAACCTGGAGTTCCAGGAGACCTCTCCGGAGCGGGCCGTGGTGCTCCTGCCGGACCAGGGTGATTACCACAACCACGTGGGCGGCCCGCACGCCGGCGCGATGTTCACGCTCGGGGAGTCGGCCAGCGGCGCCATCGTGCTGGCCGCGTTCGGCGACCAGCTCTCGCGCGCCGTGCCGCTCGCCGTCCGCGCCGAGATCGCCTACAAGAAGCTGGCGATGGGCACCGTCACCGCGACCGCCACCCTGGGCCGCCCGGCCGCCGAGGTCGTGGCCGAACTGGACGCGGGCAAGCGGCCCGAGTTCCCGGTGACGATCGAGATCCGGCGCGCGGACGGGGCCGTGACCGGCGAGATGCAGGTCGTGTGGACCCTGCGCCCCAACCAGCAGGACTGATCGGGCACTTGGGGGAGGGGCCCTGGACGTCGGCCGCGCCCGGTCGGTCCGAAGCCCTCTCCTCCCGCGTCGTCTCAGGCCGCCCGGCGCCGCTCCCGGCCGCCGGCCCGGACGGCCCCCTGGTCCGCGCCGTCCTCCAGCGCGGCCACGAACTTCCCGAGCCAGGACCGGAATCCGGGACCGAGGTCGGGGCGGGCGCGGGCAAGGCGGACCACCGAACGCAGATAGCCGGCCTTGTCGCCGGTGTCGTAGCGCGCGCCGTCGAAGACGACTCCGCGCACCGTGCCGGCCGCCGCCAGCTCCCGCAGGGCGTCGGTGAGCTGGATCTCGCCGCCGCGGCCGGGCCGGGTGCGCTCCAGGACGCCGAAGACGGCCGGGTCGAGGACGTAGCGGCCGATGACCGCGTACCGGCTCGGCGCCTCCTCGCGCGACGGCTTCTCGACCAGGCCGGTGACGCGCACGACGCCGTCCTCACCGGGCTCCTCGACCGCCGCGCAGCCGTAGAGGTGGATCTGCGCCGGGTCGACCTCCATCAGCGCCACCACGCTGCCCGCGTGCCGGTCGCGGACGTCCAGCATCCGGCTGAGCAGTGTCTCGCTCGGGTCGATCAGATCGTCCCCGAGCAGCACGGCGAAGGGCTGGTCGCCGGCGTGGTGGCGGGCGCACAGCACCGCGTGGCCGAGGCCGAGCGGGTCGCCCTGCCGGATGTGGTGGATGTCGGCGAGCCGCGCGGGGTCGCGGACGGCGTCCGGGCGCACGGTGTCGCCCTTCGCGGCCAGGGCCTGTTCCAGTTCGAAGGCGTGGTCGAAGTGGTCCTCGATGGCCCGCTTGTGCCGGCCGGTGACCATCAGGACGTCGTCGAGCCCGGCCGCGGCGGCCTCCTCGACGACGTACTGGATGGCCGGCTTGTCGACCACCGGCAGCATCTCCTTCGGCGTCGCCTTGGTCGCGGGCAGGAACCGGGTGCCGAGCCCGGCGGCCGGGACGACCGCCTTGCGCACCGGGCGGGGGGAGGCGGGGTCGGCTGGGGGGTGGGGGGCGATCATGCGGCCAGGCTGCGGTACGAGGATGAGAGCGCGCCCGGAGAAACCTCGGAGCCCGCTGTGGGTGGCTGTCCGCGGGCCGCCGGGGAGCCGGAGATTCGGTGTGTCATCGTCCCTTTGGCACGCGGAAGTTGACCGTTGTGCGACCCGGGCTTCACCCATGTCTGTGGATACCGCGGGTAACTAATGTTCATTTCCCGGGCGTTGCCGTCGGGTCCATTCGAACTCCTTGTTTCCTGTGAGACGATTGTGCCAAGGTGAGCCCTCCCTCGAGGGGTAAGGGCCGGAGCCTGAGGCGCGGCCGGACCCTCCAGGTACGCACCGATACGGTGCCGCTTTCCGACAGGACGCCAATCCGTATGCCGCCGTCCCGCGGCTGGAAAGGAATGGGTTCCGTGCACTCCCCCCACCCCCCACACCCGCAGTTCCCGTCCCGCCCCGGTTCCCCGTCCGGGGAGTCCGACCACACCCTCGCCGCCCGGCTGGGCGGCCCCCCGGCCGGCCGTCACGATGCCGTCGCCCTGCTGCTGGCGCGGCACTGGCGGGCGACCTTCGACTACGCCGTCGTCTGCCTGGCCGCCGCCGGCCCGTCGGCGCGGCTGGTGGCCTCCGCCGCCTTCCAGCAGGTCCTCGGCCGGCCCGTGACCGGAGCGGCCGGCGGCGCCCTGCGCCCGCGACTGCTGGCGGCCGTCCGGGACACCGTCCGCGCCTGGGCCGCCGACGAGGCGGCGTGCGTGGTCCTGCCGGAACTGCGCAAGCCCGCCGGTGGCCGTGGTCTGCGCGCGACGGCGCCCCGCACGCCCGAAAGGCGACGAGTCGCCGAACGCGCTTTCCACGCCCTTCCCGTGGCTTCCCAATGCCTTCTGTGGCATACCGAGGTCGAGGCGGAATGCATAAACATACCCGCTGGTCTGCTGGGTATGGACACGGCCACCGCGGAGACCGGACTGCGCCGGGCCCGGGCGGAATTCCGGGCGGGCTGCCTGCGCGCCCACCGGGAACTCGCGCCCTCCGCGGAATGCCGTTTCTACAACCACCTGCTGGACGGTTCCCTTCACGAGGGCGCAGCCCCGCTCCCGGATGCGCGGCGGCATCTCACCGCCTGCTCGCACTGCCGGCACGCCGCCGAGCAACTGAGCCGTTTCGAGGGCGGACCCGGCGTCCTGATCGCCGAGAGCGTGCTCGGCTGGGGCGCCCGGCGCTATCTCGACTCCCGTCCCGGCCGCGCCGCCCGCGAGGAGCCGCGGGCGCCGGCGCGGCGCCCGGCGGCGACGATCGGCCGGCCCGGCGCCGCACCGCAGAGCGGACGCCGTACCACCCTCGCGGTCGGTGTCGGCCTCGCCTCGCTGGGGCTGCTCGCCTCCGTCCTCGTGGCCATGGGCCGGCCCGACGACAACGGTGTCCCGCACCGCGCGGCCACCCTGGGCGCCCCCGCCGGGCGCCCGGGGAGCCCGGCCGCCGCCGGCAAACGGCCACGCGTCATTCCCTCGGCCGCGCCCCCGGCCGCCGCCCCGGTCCGGATCGCCCACGGCAACCTGCGCGACCGCCCCACCGGATCGTGCCCGCGGACACGCGGGACCACCGGGGTCCAGCCAGGTGCCGGCGTACGGGACCTGCCCAGAACCGCCGTGCTCGCGACGTGCCGGTGCCGCACTCAAAGAGCCTCGGCGCGGATCAGCGCCGACAGCGTCAGGGCGCCCGGCAGCAGCGGCAGCCAGTCGTTCAGCACCCGGTAACCGATCACGCTCGCGGCGGCCACCGCCGGCACGGCGCCGAACGACACCAGCGTCCAGACCAGGGCCGCGTCCACCGCCAGGCCTCCCGGCGCCGGCACGGCCCCCACGGCGGTGCCCGCCGCGAGATGGGCGAGCACCACCTGCTCCCAGGGCAGCCCCAAACCCAGCGAGGTTCCGACACAGACCAGCGTGCCCGCCTGGACCAGCGGCATCGCCACCGACCCGCCCCACAGGGCGAGCGCCCGGCAGGGCCGACCGTGCACCGCCCGGACATCGGCGAGGGCAGCCCGCACCAGGCCCGACAGCGGACGCCGCACCGGCCGTACGACTGTCAGCAGCACGCCGGCGACGGCGAGCGCGCCGCCGGCTGCCGCGGCGGCGGGCACCGGCACCGGCCCGTCCGGGACCAGCTCACCGAGCCGGCGGCGGGCCGGGCAGGCCACCAGGAAGGCCAGCAGTACCAGCGTCCTCGCCACGGACCGCGCCAGCGAATACAGGCCGATCGACGCGGTCGCCCGGTCCAGCGGCACACCCCGGGTGCGCAGGAAGCGCAGCGTGACGGCGTGCGCGCCGAGGCCGCCGGGCAGCACGTGGTTCGCCGCGCCCCCGGCGAACTGCGAAGCCAGCAGCAGCCCGGGTGGCAACCGGTCCGGCAGCGCGCCCTGCCGTACACAGGCGGCCGCCACCCAGGTGAGGCAGGTGAGACCGGCCCCGGCCAGCAGCCATCCCGGGTCGGCGGCGGCCAGCCGGGCGGCCCCCTCGGACGCCACCGGCCGGTTGGCCAGCGCCCAGCACCCGGCGAGCAGCACGGGGGACAGGCACAGGGCGAGCCGGACGGGCCGGGCCGCGAGCAGGCCGGCGCCGCGCGCGGGAGGGCGCGGCGGTGGGCAGGACGGCGGGGAGAGCGGCGGGAGCGGGGACGGTGAGGACACGGGGGACGACGTCCTTCCGCATCGGGCCCGGCGGAAGAGCGGCGAGGGCCAGGGGAGGCGGACCGGCAGAACCTCGGGGAGCCTTTCCCTCCCGCGTGACACCGCAGTGGCCGGGAAGTGACGGGGCGAGGGCGCGGTGGTGCCCTGCGGCCCCTGCGCGCAGGCCGCCGTTCACCGCCGACCAGGTAGCCTTCCCATGGGGCACGCTGCGCAAGCCACGCCCCGCGCTCGGACAGGGAAAGCGACTCGGGAGGAACCGGCGGTGCACGTCCAGGAATGGCTCGACACGGTGCCCGCGGCCGCCGTCTACGCCGTGGTGGCCCTGGTGATCGGTCTGGAGAGCCTGGGCATCCCGCTGCCGGGCGAGATCGTCCTGGTCTCGGCGGCGCTGATGTCCTCCCAGCACACGGGCATCGACCCGGTCGTGCTCGGCGCCTGCGCGACCGCCGGCGCCGTCATCGGCGACTCCATCGGCTACGCCATCGGCCGCAAGGGCGGACGCCCGCTGCTGGCCTGGCTGGGGAGAAAGTTCCCGAGGCACTTCGGCGAGGGCCATGTCGCCACCGCCGAGCGGTCCTTCGAGAAGTGGGGCATGTGGGCGGTGTTCTTCGGCCGCTTCATCGCCCTGCTGCGCATCTTCGCCGGACCGCTCGCGGGCGTGCTCCACATGCCGTACTGGAAGTTCCTGATCGCCAACGTCCTCGGCGGCATCTGCTGGGCCGGCGGCACCACCGCCGTCATCTACTACGTGGGCGTCGTCGCCGAGGACTGGCTGAAGCGCTTCTCGTACGTGGGCCTGGCCGCGGCGGTCCTGATCGGGCTGGCGTCGATGCTGGTCATCAAGCGCCGCGCCAAGAAGGCCCAGGCCCAGGCCCAGGCCCAGGCGCAGGAGCCGGAGCCGGTGCCCGCCGGGGACTGAGCCGCCCGGGACCCGTCTACTCGTGCACCCCACGATGGGTCTTCGCCAGCTCCGCGTACAGCGTGCCGTTGAGGGTGACCCCCTGCCGTTCCTCCTCGGACAGCTCCCGCCTCACCTTGGCGGGCACCCCCGCCACCAGCGACCCCGGCGGCACGACCATTCCCTGCGGGACCAGCGCCTGGGCCGCGACCAGCGAGCCCGCCCCGATCACCGCTCCGTTCAGCACGGTCGCCCCCATCCCGACCAGGCAGTCGTCCTCCACGGTCGCCCCGTGCACCACCGCGTTGTGCCCGATGGAGACCCGCTCCCCGACGGTCACCGGGAAGCCGGGGTCGGCGTGCAGCGTGACGTTGTCCTGCACGTTCGCGTCGGCGCCCACGGTGATCCGCTCGACGTCCCCGCGGACCACGGCGCCGTACCAGACGCTGGCCCCGGCGCGCAGCGTGACGTCCCCGATCACCGAGGCCGTGGGCGCCACGAACGCCTCCGCGTCGACCTGCGGTTCCTTCCCTGCGATGCCCACGATCAGCGCCTTGTGCGTCATCACCGTCTCCTCGTCCGCCGTACTACTGCGCACGGTACGTCAGGACTGGGGCAAAGATCACAGCGGCCCACGCCGTCGCCCGGGGCCCCCGCTGAGTAACGTGAGCCCGTGCCGAAGCGCAAGAACACGTTCTCATCCCGGCGGCGGGGCCTCGCCCAGCGCGCCGTCCACGCGGCCTGGGCGTGGGCGCAGCGCGCGGGGTCCGTCAGCGCGGAGCACCCCGGGCGGTTCCGCTTCGGCTCGCTCGGTCCGGTCACCAGGCTGGCCTTCCCGCTCGGCACCGTCTTCGGCGAGCCCTGGATCCACATCGGCTCGCACTGCATCATCGCCGAGCAGGTCACGCTGACCGCCGGCCTGATGCCGGACCTCGACCTCGGTCCCGACCCGATCCTGCGCATCGGCGACGGGGTCGTCCTCGGCCGCGGCAGCCACGTCATCGCCGACACGACGGTCACCATCGGCAGCGACTGCTACTTCGGGCCGTACGTCTACGTGACCTCAACCAACCACTCCTACGACGACCCGCACGAGCCCATCGGCAGGCAGTGGCCGCGCATGGAGCCGGTGGAGATCGGCCCGGGCTGCTGGATCGGCACCGGCGCGGTGATCCTGCCCGGCGCGCGGATCGGCCGGAACGTGGTGGTGGCTGCCGGCGCGGTGGTGCGCGGCACGGTGCCCGACCACGCCGTGGTGGCGGGGGCGCCCGCCCGCGTCGTACGGCGCTGGACGCCCGACGGAGGCTGGCAGCCGCCGCTGCGGACCCCGGCCCCGGTGCCGCCTCCGGAGGGGATCACCGCCCAGCAGCTGCGCGTGCTCGCGGACCTGGACGAGGAAGGGGTCGAGGAGCTGGCGCGGCTGGAGGCCGAGGGCTGACGCGACGGGTCGCCGGGAGATACTGCTCAGTACAGTTTGCTGAACCCCGGACATTGGACGGATCGTGTCGGACCTCGAACTCCTGACCCAGTCCCTGGCCCGCAACGTGCGGCACTGGCGCGCCGTGCGCGGCTTCACACTGGACGTCCTCGCCGCCCGGGCCGGTGTCAGCCGCGGCATGCTCATCCAGATCGAGCAGGCCCGCACCAACCCGAGCATCGGCACCGTCGTCAAGATCGGCGACGCGCTCGGCGTGAGCGTCACCACCCTCCTCGACTACGAGCGGGGCCCGAAGGTGCGCGTCGTCCCCGCCGAGCGCGCCGTACGGCTGTGGCACACCGAGGCCGGAGGCTACAACCGGCTGCTCGCCGGGACCGAGGCGCCCGGGCCGCTGGAGATCTGGGACTGGCGGCTGATGCCGGGCGAGAGCAGCCCCTCCGAGCCGCACCCCGCCGGAACCGTGGAGCTGGTCCATGTCACCGCGGGCGAGCTGACGCTCACCGTGGACGGCGAGGAGCACCGCGTCCCGGCCGGCGCGAGCGCCTCCTTCGAGGCCAATGTGCCGCACCTGTACGTCAACCGGGGCGACGTGCCGATGGAGATGATGATGGCCGTCTCGGTGCCGCCCGTCCACTGAGACACGGGCACACCGGCCGGGGGCGGCTTGTTAGCGTGCGGCCATGCGCGCACCCATCGGAGACTTCGAGACCGCCGTTCCCGCCCCGGACTGCCTGGACGAGCTCACGGCGCCCGTCGCCGACGCCGTACGCCACTGGCGGGGCAGCGTCCCCGCCGACCGGATCGTCTGGGTGGACACCGACCCGCGCTGGGCCGACACGGCCGTCTTCGTGGAGCACTACGGGCGCGACCTGCTGGAGCGGTCGGCGAACTGCGTGGTGGTCGCGGGCAAGCGGGGCGGTGGGACGACCCTCGCCGCCTGCCTGGTGCTCTCCACCACCCGGGTCGACGTCAACGGTGTGGTACGCCGCCGGCTCGGCGCCCGCAAGGCTTCCTTCGCCTCGATGGACACCGCGACCGGCGAGACCGGCATGGAGTACGGCGGGATCACCCCGGTCGGACTGCCCGCCGGCTGGCCGGTCCTGATCGACGCGGCCGTGGCCGACCTGCCGTACGTCCTGGTGGGCAGCGGACGCCGGCGCGGCAAGCTGCTGCTGCCGGGCAAGGCGCTGGCCGAACTGCCCGGCGCGGAGGTGGTCGAAGGGCTCGGCATCGCCTGACAACGGGAGGGCGGCGGGCCCGCGCCGGACGCGGGCCCCGCACCCCTTCCCGCCCGTTCAGAACACAGCGGCCGAGCCCAGGTACTGCTCGGCGAAGGCCGCGGCGGCGGCGGGCGAGCCGAACAGCCGGCGCAGCCGGGCCAGCGTGGTGCCGGCCCGGAACGGATCGCCGGACGCCACCCCGTGGTAGATGTCCGACAGCCACTGCGAGAACTCCTGGTAGTCCCACACCCTGCGCAGCGCCGCCGCCGAGTAGCCCGCCAGGCCGCTCCCGTCGCTCCGGGTGACGTACGCGGCGAGCGCGTCGCCCAGCAGGAACGCGTCGTGCAGGGCCAGGTTCATGCCCTTCGCGGCGATCGGCGCCGTGAGATGACCGGCGTCACCGGCCAGCAACAGCCGTCCGTGGGCCAGGGGTTCGACGACGTAGTGGTGCATGTCCAGCACCCGCTTCTCGATCAGCCGCCCTTCGGTGAGCGGTGGCGCCCCGGCCGCGCCGAGCCGGGTCCGCAGCTCGGCCCAGACCCGGTCGTGCGGCCAGTTCTCCGGATCGTCCCCGGGCGGGCACTGCAGGTAGTAGCGGGTGACCTCCGGACCGCGGGGCATGTGCCCGGCGAAACCGCGCGGATGGACGCCGAACACGACGCAGTCGGCGGAGGGCGGGGTCTCGGCGAGCAGCGCAAGCCAGCCGATGCCGTCGTCCTGCCGGGCGATCCGGGCCCGCTCCGGGGGTATCGCGTCCCTCGTCACCCCGCGCGCACCGTCGCAGCCGGCGACGAAGTCGCAGCGCAGCAGCAGCCGTTCACCCGTCCGCGGGCACCGGTACGACACAGCGGGCCGGTCCGAGTCCAGGTCGTGCAGCCGTACGTCGCTCACTCCGAAGCGGATGTCGCCGCCGCGTACGTCGGCGTACTCCCGCACCAGGTCCGTCACCAGCAGCGGCTGCGGGTACACGTAGTGGTGATGGCCCGTCAGTTCGCCGTAGGGGAAGCGGTACCGCTCGCCGTCGAAGCGGAACTCGCAGGCGTCGTGCGACTCGGCGCGCTCCAGCAGGCGTTCCGCCAGGCCCCGCCGCCCGAGTTCGCGGACCGCCCATTCCTCGAGGACGCCCGCCCGCGGCCGGGTCTCGATGAACCGTCTGCTCTCGGTCTCCAGGACCACGCAGTCGACGGAGGCGGCCCGCAGCAGGGCGGCGACGGTGAGCCCGGCGGGCCCGGCACCCACGACGACGACCGTACGCTGTTCCGTACGGCCGTCGTCGGGCGCGGAGTCGGGGTGGGGGGAAGGGTCTGTCACCTCCGCATTATGACGGTGCCCCGCGAGCGGGTCAGTGCGCCGGAGCGTCCGTGACCACGACCTCCTCGATGCTGCGCTCGATCGCCTCGGTCTTCGACGCGGTGGCCTTGGCCCAGTAGTAGACGCCGAGCGAGAACGCCGCGACGACCACGATGTCCCACCACAGGCCGATGTAGCCACGGCCGCCGAAGCCGCCCAGCCAGGAGATCAGACCCAGGCCCAGCAGGTAGCCGGGGAGCCACTGCGCGGCCTTGAAGTCCAGCCGGGGCGCGTCGGGCAGGTTCTTGCGGACGGCGTACCAGGCGTAGGAGCCGAGCAGCACGTAGCCGAGCAGGATCGCGAAGCCCAGCCGCCACAGGGTGTCCCAGCCGGCCCAGTAGATGATGAGGTTGGCGACCACGAACGACAGCGGCGAGATCACCTTGCCGAAGGGCAGCCGGTAGGGGCGCTCGTGGTGCGGCAGCCGGTCGGCGAAGACGCCGTACGCCAGGGGCGCGCCCGCGTACATCAGCACGCTCGCCGAGGTGATGAAGCCGACCAGCTCCTGCCAGCTCGGGAACGGCAGGAAGCAGACCACGCCGGTCACGAAGGACATGATGAGACCGAACCACGGCACGCCGCGCGCGTCGGTCTTCGCGAACGCCTTCGGCGCGTAGCCGTTCTTGGCCAGGCCGTAGGAGACGCGCGAGGTGGCGGTCGTGTAGATCAGGCCGGTGCCGCCGGGGGAGATGATCGCGTCGACGTAGAGCACCCAGCCCAGCCAGCCCAGGCCCACCAGGGTCGCCAGACCCGCCCACGGGCCGCTGATGCCGGCGAAGTCCAGCTTGGCCCAGCCGTGCGCGAAGGAGGTGTGCGGCAGCGCGCCGATGAACACGACCTGCAGCAGGATGTAGATCACGGCGCCGATCGCCACCGAGCCGAGCGTCGCCCGCGGCAGGTCGCGCTTGGGGTTGCGGCTCTCGCCCGCGAGCTGGATCGCCTGCTCGAAGCCGAGCAGCGCGAAGATGATGCCGCTGGAGCTGATCGCGCCCAGCACACCCTTGGCGCCGAAGGGAGCGAAGCCCTCCGAGGTGAAGTTGCCGGGGTGGAAGTTGCCCACGGCGATGATGAAGATCGCCCCGAGCGGGACCGCGATCTTCCACCAGGTCGCGGCGCTGTTGGTGTGCGCCAGGGCCCGGACGCCGAAGAAGTTGACGCCGACGAAGACGGCCATGAGGACGACGGCGGTGACGAGACCGCCGGTCGTCAGCGTGCCGTCGGCGTGCTGCAGGCCCTGGGCCCAGCCCCAGTGACCGGCGTAACCGATCATGGCCTCGACCTCGATCGGGGCCACGGTGGCCGCCTGGAGCCAGGCGAACCAGCCGAACGACATGCCCGCCAGGCCGCCGAAGGCGTAGTGCGGGTAGCGGGCGGTGCCGCCGGCGACCGGGAACATGCCGCCGAGTTCGGCGTGCACGAGCGCCAGCAGGACGATGGCGACCGCGCCGATCACCCACGAGACGATCGCCGCGGGGCCGGCCACGACCACCGCCTTCTCGGCTCCGTACAGCCAGCCGGACCCGATGATGGAGCCCACCGAGGCCCACATCAGTCCGATCAGCCCGACGTCCCGGCGCAGACCGCCGCCGGAGTCCGTCGTGGCCTGTGGCACGGCATGGTCGACTTTCACCATGTCTGGTGGCCTCTCAGATCGTGAACGTGGAAATTAACGAGCAAGGAGGCCACAGGCTAGGAACGCGTTCCGTCGCCGCAAAAGACTGTTTCCCAAAACTTGACCCGGGATCTTGACTGTCTTGACAAGAGTCTTCCCGCAGGTCAAGGCTCAGGTGGAATGTCAATATTCAGCGGTGAATTGTGAGAAGAAGGTGAGACAGCTCAATGCAGGCGGGGAATCTCGATCGCCGGGCAGCGGTCCATCACCATGTCCAGCCCAGCGGCCCGGACCCGCTCCCCGGCGTTCTCGTCGACGACGCCGAGCTGGAACCACACCGCCTTCGCGCCCTTCTTCACCGCCTCGTCGGCGACCGCGCCGGCCAGCTCGCTGTTGACGAACACGTCCACGACGTCGACCTCGAAGGGGATCTCCGCGAGGGAGGCGTAGCCCGGCTCGCCGTGCACCGTCTCCGCCTTCGGATGCACCGGCACGATCCGCTTGCCGAACCGCTGCAGCACCTGGGCCACCCCGTAGGCGGCCCGCCGCTGGTTCGCGGACAGGCCGACCACGGCCCAGGTGTCTCCCAGTCCGGTCAGGATCCTGCGGATCGTCGCTTCGTCGCCGTACAAGGCCGCCTCCTCGGGCCGCGGGGAACTGTCGTCGGGGCAACAGCACCCACCGGGTGCTGATTCCCCCCGGTTCCCCGCCACGGTGTCCGGAATCGGCGCAAGGTGCCCGCGTACGGCCGTCGGCGCGCCTACGCTCGGGCCGTGCTGCGCATCCTCGACGCCCGAACCGGTGAGTCCGTCTCCGCCGCGCCCGCCCGCCGGGGCCTGACCCGGATCGAGGCCTACGCCTCCGGCATGGACCTGACGGCCCTGCGGGTCCTGCTCACCGCCGATGTCCTCGTCCGCGCCCTGGAACTCGGCGGCACCCCCGTCTGGACGATCCTCACCGCGCCCCACCGGCTCGCCGAACTCCGCGCGGCCGCCACCACCCTGTCCATCCGCCCCTTCGAGGACGGCCGGGACCTGGCGTCGGGCCTGGGGGAGTCCCAGGTCCTGCATGTGACGGGGGAGCGGGACGGGACGCCGGGCGGGGGAACGGTGGTGGCCGTCGCTCCGGTGACCTGGACGGGGGAGCCGCCGGGGCGGGCCGTGACGGCGCCGTCCGACGCTTCGGTTTCCGACGCGGCGCTGGGTGCCCTGCTCTCCGCCGACGCCGACTCCGGCGCCCTCCGCCTGGCCCTCCTCTCCGTCCCGCGCCGCGCGCACGCGTCGCTGGACGCCGAACGGCTGGGTGAGGCCGCGCGGACGCTCGCCCGGTGGCGGCGGGCCGTGGCCGGGTGGGCGCGGCAGCCCTCGCGGCCGGTGCCGGAGGAGGTGCGGACCCGGTTGCGGGCCGCCTGGGAGGACGATCTCGATCTGCCCGGTGTGCTGGCCGTGCTGCGCGATGTGGAGCAGGCCCCGGACATCCCGGACGGCGCCCGTTTCGAGACGTACGCGTACGCCGACCGCCTGCTCGCCCTCGATCTCCCGCGGGACCTCGGGAGCCTCGGGTGATCGAGCGGGCGGGCGCGGGCCCGCTGCGGCGGCTGGTCGTGCTGCGGCACGCCAAGTCCGCCTGGCCGGAGGGGGTCGCGGACCACCGGCGTCCGCTGGCGCCGCGCGGTCTGAGGGACGCCCCGGCCGCCGGCCGCGCGCTCGCCGAGGCCGACTGCCTGCCCGACCTCGCCCTGTGCTCCACCGCCCTGCGGGCCCGCCGCACCTGGGAGCTGGCCTCCGCCCAGTGGGGCACCCCGCCGCCGGTCCGCCATGACCCGAGGCTGTACGGCGCCGCCGTACCGGACCTGCTGGAGGCCGTGCGCGAGACGCCGCGCGAGGTGGAGACCCTGCTGCTGGTCGGGCACAACCCGGGACTGGAGGAACTGGTCCTCGCACTGGCCGGGGACGGTCTCGACGACACCCTCGAGCGGGTGCGCGCCAAGTTCCCGACCTCCGCGATCGCCGTGCTGGCCTGGCGCGGCACCGGCTGGCCGGCCCTCGCCCCGGGCGCGGCCCTGCTGACGTCGTACACCGTGCCGCGCGGGAAGAAGAAGGGGAGGAAGCGGTAGCCCGGAGCGCGCGGCCGGACACCGCGAGCCGGGCCGCGGCGGTGCTCACATAGGCTGGCGGGATGCAGGACGAGTACCGCACAGTCGCCCGCGCGGGCGTGCACGAGACCGAGGTCAACCGCTCCCGCTTCCTGTGCGCCCTCGCCCCGGCGGCCGGCGAACGGGAGGCCCAGGAATTCCTCGCCGCCGTCCGCAAGGAGCACGCCGACGCCACGCACAACTGCTGGGCGTACGTCATCGGCGCCGACGCGGCCGTCCAGAAGGCGAGTGACGACGGCGAACCGGGCGGCACGGCCGGCGTCCCGATGCTGCAGATGCTGCTGCGCCGCGACATGCGGTACGTGGTCGCCGTCGTCACCCGCTACTACGGCGGCGTCAAACTCGGCGCCGGCGGTCTCATCCGGGCCTACGGCGGTGCCGTCGGCGAGGCCCTGGACGCGCTCGGCACGATCACCCGGCGCCGGTTCCGGCTCGCCACGGTGACCGTCGACCACCAGCGCGCGGGCAAGGTCCAGAACGACCTGCGCGCCACCGGACGCGAGGTCCGGGACGTCCGCTACGGCGAGGCCGTCACCATCGAGATCGGTCTGCCGGACGCCGATGTCGACGCGTTCCGCGCCTGGCTGGCCGACGCGACGGCGGGCACGGCCGTCCTCGAACTGGGCGGGGAGGCCTACGGGGACGCGTGACGTTCACCGCCCTCATAACGGAAGTTCAGTCTTAATCGGACATAACGCCCGCCGGTGGGGCGGGTCGTGACGGGCCGATACGGGAGTAACCGCCCGTGATGTCAGACCCGGCCGTTAGTCTCGGGGATCATGAGACTCCTGCACACGTCCGACTGGCACCTGGGCCGGGCCTTCCACCGGGTGAACATGCTCGGCGCCCAGGCCGGGTTCATCGGGCACCTCGTCGACACCGTGCGTGAGCACGCGGTGGACGCGGTGGTCGTGTCCGGTGACGTGTACGACCGCGCGGTGCCCCCGCTCGCCGCGGTCGAGCTCTTCGACGACGCCCTGCACCGCCTCGCGGAGCTCGGGGTGCCCACGGTGATGATCTCCGGCAACCACGACTCGGCCCGCCGCCTCGGCGTCGGCGCCGGTCTCATCGACCGAGCGGGCATCCACCTGCGCACCGAGCCGTCCGCCGTCGGCACCCCGGTGGTGCTGCGGGACGCCCACGGGGACGTCGCCTTCTACGGCCTGCCCTATCTCGAACCCGCCCTGGTGAAGGAGGAGTTCGCGGTGGAGAAGGCGGGCCACGAGGCCGTGCTGGCCGCCGCCATGGAGCGGGTCCGCGCCGACCTCGCCGGCCGCGCGCCGGGCACGCGTTCCGTCGTCCTCGCCCACGCCTTTGTGACCGGCGGCCGGGCCAGCGACAGCGAACGGGACATCACCGTCGGCGGGGTGGCCGCCGTGCCGGCCGGGGTCTTCGACGGCGTCGACTACGTGGCGCTCGGGCACCTGCACGGCTGCCAGACCCTCATCGAGCGCGTGCGCTACTCGGGCTCCCCGCTCGCCTACTCCTTCTCCGAGGCCGGCCACCGCAAGAGCATGTGGCTCGTCGACCTGGCCGCCGACGGCTCCGTCACCGCCGAGCGCCTCGACTGCCCGGTCCCGCGCCCGCTGGCCCGTATCCGGGGCACCCTGGAGGAACTGCTCGCCGACCCCGGCCTCACCCGCCACGAGGACGCCTGGATCGAGGCCACCCTCACCGACCCGGTCCGCCCGGCCGACCCCATGGCCCGCCTCGCCGAGCGCTTCCCGCACACCCTCAGCCTGGTCTTCGCCCCGGACCGGGAGGCCGACGACCCGCGGGTGTCGTACGCCCGGCGGCTCGCCGGCCGCGGCGACCAGGAGATCGCCGAGGACTTCGTCGCCCATGTGCGCGGCGCCGGACCCGACGAGCGGGAGGCGGCCGTGCTCCGCGACGCCTTCGACGCGGCGCGCGCCCACGACGCCGTGCGGGAGGTGGCGCGGTGAGGCTGCACCGGCTCGACATCACCGCCTTCGGGCCCTTCGGCGGCTCCCAGAGCGTCGATTTCGACGCGCTCTCCGCCGCCGGGCTGTTCCTGCTGCACGGCCCCACCGGCGCGGGCAAGACCTCCGTCCTGGACGCCGTCTGCTACGCCCTCTACGGCACCGTGCCCGGCGCCCGGCAGACCGGCCAGGGCATGAACCTGCGCAGCGACCACGCCGAACCCGGCACGCGCACCGGGATCCGCCTCGAACTCACCGTCGCCGGACGGCGGCTGGAGATCACCCGGCAGCCGCCGTGGGAGCGGCCCAAGCTGCGCGGCACCGGCACGACCGTCGACAAGGCGCAGACCTGGCTGCGCGAGTACGACGCCCCGGCCGGCACATGGAAGGACCTCAGCCGCTCCCACCAGGAGATCGGCGAGGAGATCACCCAGCTCCTCGGCATGAGCCGCGAGCAGTTCTGCCAGGTGGTCCTGCTGCCCCAGGGCGACTTCGCGCGCTTCCTGCGCGCCGACGCCGAGGCCCGGGGCCGGCTGCTCGGCCGGCTCTTCGACACCCAGCGCTTCGCCGACGTGGAGAAGCGGCTCGCGGAGCGCCGGCGAGCGAGCGAGGCCCGGGTGCGCGACGGCGACGCCGCGCTGCTCGCCGGCGCCCACCGCATGCAGCAGGAGGCCGGCGACGCCATGGAGCTGCCCGAGCTGAGCCCCGGGGATCCGGGTCTCGCCGAGGCCGTGCTCGAAGCCGCCGCCCTGGCCCGCAGCACCGCGCGCGAGCGCCTCACCGTCGCCCGGTGCCGCCTCACCGCCGCCGAGTCCGCCCACGACGCGGCCCGGCACGCCCTGGACGAGGCACGTGAACTCGCCCGGCTGCAGAGCCGGTTCGCCGAGGCCCGGCAGCGGGCGGAACGCCTCCAGGAGGGGGCCGACGCGCACCTGGAGGCACAGGAACGGATGGCGCGTGCGCGCAAGGCCGAGACGGTGGCGCCCGCGCTGGACCTGCGGAACGCGGCCGAGGACGAGCACCGCGAGGCCGCCGGAATCGAGGCACGCGCGCGTGTCGGCCTGCCCGGCTCGCACGCCGGCGACGGACCCGCGGGCCTCGCGGCCGCCGCCCGCCGGGCCAGCGAGGAACTCGGCGGCCTGGAGTCGGCGCGGCGCGCCGAACGGCGGCTCACCGAGGCCGCCGAGGAGCGGGCCGGTCTCGACCAGCAGGAGCGCGCCGACGAGGACGTGCTGCGCGAGGCCGACGCCTGGCTCGCCGACTGGGACACCACCCGCGCGGCCCTGCGGTCCCGCGTCGAGTCCGCCCAGGAGGCGGCCACCCGTGCCGAACAGCTCGCCGTCCGGCGCGAACCCGCGCAGCGGTGCCTCGCCGCGGCCCGCACCCGGGACGAACTCGCCTCCGAGCTGGAGCGGGCCCGGGACCGGGCACTGGCCTCACGGCAGCAGGCCGGGGACGCCCGCGCCCACTGGCTCGACCTCAAGGAACAGCGCCTCAACGGCATCGCCGCCGAGCTGGCCGCGCAGCTCACCGACGGCGAGCCCTGCGCCGTCTGCGGAGCCACCGAGCATCCCGCGCCCGCCGGCAAGGTCGCCGGACATGTCGACCGCGAGACCGAGGAGCGCGCCCTCACCGACTCCCGGCGGGCCGAGGAGCGGCACGCCGAGGACGAGCGGCGCCTCGGCGCCGTCCGCGAGGCGCTGGCCGCCGCCACCGCCGAGGCCGGCGACACGCCCACGGAGCGGCTCGCCGCCGAGGCCGACGACCTGGAGCGCGAGCACACGAGTGCCCGCCGGGACGCCTCCGTCCTGCACGCCGCCCACGAGGAGCTGCGCCGGGCCGAGCAGGAGCGCGAGCGGCGCCTCGACGAGCGCCAGCGGGCCGCCGTACGCACCGCCGCACGCCTGACCCGGCGCGAGGTCCTGGAACGCGAACAGGCCGCCCTGGAAAAGGAGTTGATCCAGGCGCGCGGGTCCGCCTCCAGCGTGTCCGCCCGGGCCGCTGAGCTGGAGCGGCTGACGGCCCGGCTGACCGAGGCCGCCGACGCCGCCCGCGCGGCCGAGGACGCCGCCCAGCGGCTCAAGGACGCCGACGCCCGCCTCGCCGACGCCGCCTACCGCGCCGGCTTCGAGACCCCTCGTGCCGCGGCCGCCGCCCTCCTCGACGACGCGGCCCACCGCCAACTCCAGCACCGCCTGGACGCCCGGCAGACCGAGGAAGCGGCGGTACGCGCCGTGCTGGCCGAGGCCGGCACCGCTGCCGCCGCCCAACAGCCCCCCGCCGACCCGGACGCCGCGGAGCGGACGGCGGCCGAGGCGGCACGGCGGCTGCGCGAGGCGGCCTCCGCACGGGACGCGGCGGACCGCCGCCGCACTGAACTGGACCGGCTCTCCGCCCGTGCCGCCGAGGGGGTGCGCCGGCTCGCGCCCCTGCGCGAGGAGTACGACCGGGTGGCCCGCCTGGCCGCGCTCACCGCGGGCACCTCCGCCGACAACGAACGCCGGATGCGTCTGGAGTCGTACGTGCTCGCGGCCCGCCTGGAGCAGGTAGCCGCCGCCGCGACCGTGCGCCTGCACCGCATGTCCTCCGGCCGCTACACCCTGGTCCACTCCGACGACCGCACCGGACGCGGCCGCAGCGGCCTCGGCCTGCACGTCGTCGACGCGTGGACCGGCCGCGAGCGCGACACCGCCACCTTGTCCGGCGGTGAGACCTTCTTCGCCTCCCTGGCCCTCGCCCTCGGCCTCGCCGACGTCGTCACCGACGAGGCGGGCGGCGTCCGGCTGGACACGCTCTTCATCGACGAGGGCTTCGGCAGCCTGGACGACCAGACCCTCGACGAGGTCCTGGACGTCCTGGACACGCTCCGCGAACGGGACCGCAGCGTGGGCATCGTCAGCCACGTCGCCGACCTGCGCCGCCGCGTCCACGCCCAACTCGAGGTGGTGAAGGGCAGATCGGGGTCCTCGCTGCGGCAGCGCGGCGGCTGACCCGGTCAGCGGCCGAGCGGACGCCGGGGGAGCGGAGAGGAGTACACCACGCTCGTGGTCACCGAGCCCAGCCCGCCGATCCTTCCGGAGATCTCCTCCAGATGCGGCATCGACCGCGCGGCCACCTTGATGACGAAGCAGTCGTCACCGGTCACGTGATGGGCCTCCAGGATCTCCGGCGTCGCCGCCACCAGGTCGTGGAACGGCTTGTAGTTGCCGTGCGGGTAGCGGAGCCGGACGAAGGCGAGGATCGGCAGTCCGAGCCGCTCGGGGTCGACGACCGCCGCGTACCCCTGGATCACGCCGGCCTCTTCCAGCCGGCGCACCCGCTCGGTGACGGCGCTCGGTGACATCGAGACGGCCCGCGCCAGCTCCGCGTAGCTGGCCCGGCCCTCGCGCTGCAGGACGTCCAGGATGCGCCAGTCGGTGGCGTCCGGGGAATACACGGTCATGCCGGATGGATAGCAGGGAAAACACCGGCCGATCAAGCGGAACCCCGGGGATCGTGCCTTCGCCGGAGGAGCGCGCGGCCATAGATTGCTGGCATGATCACCGACACCGCGAACCCCGTCCTGCGCGTCGCCCCCGCCACCCCGGCCGAGGCCGCCGCCCACTTCCGGGCCTCGCTGGCCTTCCACGCCGACGTCTCCGACGTCGCCGCCGCACTCGCGGCCGGCGGCGACCCCGGCTTCGTCCTGGTCGACTCCCGCTCCGCCGAGGCCTGGGACCAGGGGCACATCCCCGGCGCCGTCCACCTGCCCACCGCGCTCGTCCCCGAGCAGGCGGAACGACTCCTCGACAAGGCCGTGCCCGTGGTGACGTACTGCTGGGGCCCCGGCTGCAACGGCGCCACCCGCGCCGCCCTCGCACTCGCCGAACTCGGCTACCGGGTCAAGGAGATGCTCGGCGGTTTCGAGTACTGGGCGCGGGAGGGCCTCCCCTACGAGACCTGGCAGGGCGGAGCCCGGCGCGACACCGACCCGCTGACCGCGCCGGCCGAAGGCGAATGCGGCTGCTGATTCCGGCGGGTGATCGCCGTGCGTGTAGGTTCTGCCCATGTCTCGAAACGCGGATCCAGGCGCACTGCAATGGGTGGAGTCGGGCGGAGGGCCCCTGATAGCCGTGCCGGAGACGGTCCTGCCGTTCTGGGCGGGCGCCGACAGCGAGGAGTTCGCCACCGACTACGACCGCGCGTGCGAGGTGGACGGCTACGCAGGCCTGCTCCCGGTCGGCGACAGCGCGGCCCTCGTCCTCGGCGACGAACCCGCCGCCACCGCCTACCTGCCCGGTGAGGGCGTCTTCGTGCGCTGGTCCGCCGCGCACTCCGAGCGCGAACTGCTCGCCCATGTCCCCGCCGCGCTCGGCACGGCGGTGTGGGAACCCGAGGTCCGCTGGCAGGTGCCCGGTCCGGTCGTGCTGTTCGACGCCGCCCGGCCGGGCGGGGCGGTGGACCGCGCGGCGCACCTGCGCGTCCCGCTGGCGCCGGGCCCGTACGCGGTCGCCGCCGCCTGTGCCCAGCCGGGCCCGGAGACCTGGCTGGGCCTGGTCCGGCTCAGACCGCTCGCCCCCTGACCCGGCAGGCCACGGGTCAGCGCCGGTCGTCGAAGGCGATCCGCAGGTGGCGCGGGCCGCGCAGCACGGCGTTCTGCCGGTAGGGCGGCGGATCCTCGACCAGACGGGGGTTGTCCAGCCGCCGGGCCAGTTCGGACAGCGCGATCTGTGTCTCCAGACGGGCCAGCGGAGCGCCGAAGCAGCTGTGGATGCCGCTGCCGAACCCGAGGTGCTGGATGTCGCCGCGGTCCGGGTCGAACCGCTCGGGGTCCTTGAACCGCTCCGGGTCCCGGTTGCCCGCGGCGAGCATCAGCCAGATCCGCGAGCCCTTGGGGATGGTCACCCCGCGTACCTCGATGTCGGCGATGCAGGTGCGCTGCGGCACGATCTGCACCGGCGGCTCGTACCGCAGCAACTCCTCCACGATGTTGGCCGCGAGGCCCGGGTCGTCCCGCAGCCGCCGCAGGACGTCCGGGTGGCGCAGCAGGGTGAGCATGCCGTTGGTGATGAGGTTGACCGTCGTCTCGTGACCGGCGATCAACAGCAGCACCGCGGTGCTCATCACCTCCATCATCGTCATCGCGCCTTCCGGTCCGCGGGTGTCCGCGAGGTCGGACAGCATGTCGTCCTGCGGATCCTTGGTGCGCTGCTCGACCAGCCCGGCCAGGTACATGCCGAGCTGCATCCGGGCCTCCTGCGCCGTCTTCACGAACTCCTCGTCCGCGCTCTCGCGTGTCTCGGGGTCCAGGCTGGCGACGAGCGGATCGACCCACGAACGGAAGCGCGGCTCGTCCTCGCGGGGCACGCCCAGCAGCCGGCAGATGACGGTGACCGGGAACGGGTAGGCGAACTGGTCCACCAGGTCGATCTCGCGCGCCTCGCCGAAGCCGTCGATCAGCCCGCCGACGATCTCGTGCAGCTCACCCCGCATGGACTCGATCCGGCGCGGCTTGTGGGGCGGCCCGAAGGCGCTGTTGGCGATCCGCCGCAGCCGGTCGTGCTCGGGCGGGTCGAGCCGGAGGAAGGACGGGGGCAGTCCGGTGCTCTGCGCCTCGGCCAGCTCGTCCCCGGCAGCGGCCAGGTTGGCGGCGTCGGAGCTGATCCGCGGGTCGTGGAGCAGGCCCTCGATGTCCCAGTACGAGCTGATGACGTACGGGCCGTCCTCCTCCTCGTGCAGCACCGGAGTCCTGCGGAGCTCCTCGTAGAGCGGATACGGGTCGGCGCGGTTGGCGAAGTCGGTGATCCGGCGGAACAGGGAGGCCTGCGTCATGACAAGTCCTTGGGGCGTGGGGGCCACGGCGGCGTTCAGGGGTGGGCCGGGGTGAACACCAGCTGCTGGTCGGCCGGTGAGTAGCCGCTCAGGGTCACGGTGGGGCCGTGCGTCGGCAGGGAGGGGTCGGGGAAGTCGGCGTCGAGGGGCTGGCGGCCCTCGGGGCGCCGGTCCACCGTCGCGTACTCCACCGGGAACGGCGCGCCCCGCTCGATCTGCCGCTGGTAGAACTCCAGCCAGCGGGTGTTGTCGAAGCTGACGGCGGCGACCACCCGGCCCTTGTGGCCGTAGACGCCGACGAACCGGCGCTCGGCCAGTGAACCCTGCGTGATCATGATCTGGTCGCCCATGGGAGGCACGCCGACGGACTTGATGTTCACCCGGAACTGCGAGGACCAGAAGGCCGGCATCCACAGGTGCGGGCGCCGGTCGGCGCCCCGGCAGATCATGTTGTGCGCGGCGGTCTCCGCCTGGGCGACGGCGTTGCCCCAGTGTTCGAGGGAGAGGAACTGGTAGCCGAACAGCGCGTGCGGCGACCGTGCGACATCACCCGCGACGAACACGTCGTCGGTGACGATGCCCCGGAAGTCGAAGGCCCGGCAGCCGGCGTCGCAGGCGATACCCCGCGGTCCCGCGCCGAGTCCCGACCCGGTCAGCCACTCGGTGTTGCGCAGCGAACCGAGCGAGACCACCACGACATCCGTCTCGACTTTGCCCCCGTCGGACAGATGGACGGCACGCACCCGGCCGGCCGGGTCGCCCTCCAGCGCGGTGACCGTGACACCGGTGCGCAGGTCCACGCCGTTCTCGGTCTGCAGCTCGGCGGCGACGGCGCCGATCACCCCGCCGAGCGCACCCACCAGCGGGGCTCCGGCCCGCTCCGCCAGGGTGACGGCGAGGCCCATCTCCCGGCACGCCGAGGCGACCTCACAGCCGGCGAACCCGGCGCCGATGATGAACACCCGGCGCGCCGACCTCAGCCGCTGCAGCAGCCGGGCCGCGTCGTCGCGGGTGCGCAGCAGGAAGACGCCGTCCAGGCGGCCCTCCTCCTCCTTGAACCACGGCCGGGCCCGCACTCCGGTGGCGATCAGCAGCCGGTCGTACTCCACCTCGTCCCCGTCGGCCAGCCGCACCCGCTTCGCGGACAGATCGAGACCGGTCGCCGCCACGCCGAGCCGCCACTTGGCGTCGATCTCCCGGCGGTGGGGCAGGTCGGTGCGGTGCGGGGACGCCTTGCCCAGCAGCACCGCCTTGGACAGCGGCGGCCGGTCGTACGGCTCGTACGGCTCGTCACCGATCATCGTCAGCGAACCGGTGAACCCCTCCGCACGCAGCGTCTCGGCGGCCCGCAGTCCGGCCAGCGAGGCGCCGACGATCACGATCCGGCCCTCGCGCCGGAGCCCGTCCACGTGGTCAGCGGCCATCGGACGCACCACCCACGGACGCGGCCCCACCGCCGGCCGGGCCGTCCAGGCCGTCGGCGGTGATCGCCTGGACCGGACAGGCGGCGACCGCCCGGGCCAGCTGCTCGCGCTGTCCCTCGTCCGCCCGGGGGTTGTAGACCAGCGACTCCTCGCCATGCATGGCGAAGGCGTCGGGCGCCAGGAACGCGCACTGCGCGTACCCCTGGCACTTGTTGAGATCGACGACGAGCCGCATCGATGCTCCTGCCCTTCCGGTGGCCAGGTCCGGTGCTCACCACCCGCCCAGTGCGGGCACTTCCGGACGGCGGTCATGTCCCGCTGGCCAGCATGGAAGCCGTGCGGGGGCGCCGCGCGCCGGGCGGGCCGTTCGGGTGAGCGGCCCCGGACGGCACGGCGGTCCGGCCGTCGCCATGTCACGCGGCGGCGGGAGCAGGGGGCCTTGTGCGCCGGCTGCCGAGGATGTACAGGCTCAGCACCAGCGACCATGCGGGGAAGGCCAGTTCCGCCCAGGGGACGTTCGACGAGACGAACAGCAGCGTGAACGCGGTGAGGACACCGAGGACCATGAGCCAGCGCGGCAGGACCCCGAGCCGGTGCCCGATCACCGACAGGGAGGACACGAAGACGGCCGCCATGCGCATCGCGTAGCCGGTCAGCAGGGAGTAGGCGAGATCGCGGCCGAGGTCCCACGCGGCCATGTCGGGAGTGCCCCCGGAGGACCGGCCGATCTCCAGCACGGCGGCGGCCGCCGCGGCGCCGCCGAACATCGTGGCGGTGAAGACCAGCCCGCTGCCGAGCAGCACCGTGGCGAGGAACCTGTCCTCCACCTCACCCACATGAGCCCGTACGGCACCGAGGAACCACAGGAAGAAGATCCCGGCGAACGGGATCAGGTCGAGCGCCCACTGCACCGCGTCCCGCTGCCCGGAGTCGGCGGCCGCCTGCGCGGTGACCGCCTCGGCCCCTTCCGGAATGGCCAGCCTGACCAGCACGATCGCCGCCGCCAGCAGCACCGCGAACACCACTCCCGCCAGCCCGGCGGCCCGCGCCGTCTCCAGCGCCTTCTGCCTCGGTCCCACGTCCCGCATGCCGGCCCGCCTCCCGTCGCACAGCCCGGGCACCAGCAAGCGGCCTCACCGCGGCCCGCGCCACCGGGGACGTCCGTACGGCCGAGCCGGCCGCACGGGACGTGACCGGTGTCCGCGGGCGGGCCGGCGGGCTCCGGAAGCGGGGTTGCGGACGGGAGGCGGGTGCGGGTCAGAGCCGGGAGAGTTCGTCCAGCAGGTCGTCCAGGCCCAGGGATCCCTGGGACAGGGCGGCCATGTGCCAGGCCTTCAGGTCGAAGGCGTCACCGTGCCGAGCACGGGCGTTCTCACGGCCCAGCAGCCAGGCACGCTCGCCGAGCTTGTAGCCGATCGCCTGGCCCGGGATCGTCAGGTACCGGGTCAGCTCGCTCTCCACGAAGTCCGCCGGACGACTGCTGTGGGAGCCGAAGAACTCCTGCGCCAGCTCCGGGGTCCAGCGCTCACCGGGGTGGAACGGCGAGTCCGCCGGGATCTCCAGCTCCAGGTGCATGCCGATGTCGACGATCACCCGGGCCGCGCGCATCATCTGCGCGTCCAGGTAGCCGAGCCGCTCCTCCGGGTCCGTCAGATAGCCCAGTTCGTCCATCAGCCGCTCCGCGTACAGGGCCCAGCCCTCCGCGTTGGCGCTGACGCCGCCGACCGTGGCCTGGTAGCGGGAGAGGTCCTTCGCCACGTGCGCCCACTGCGCGAGCTGCAGATGGTGCCCGGGCACGCCCTCGTGGTACCAGGTCGACACCAGGTCGTACACCGGGAACCGGGTCAGGCCCATGGTCGGCAGCCAGGTCCGGCCGGGACGTGAGAAGTCCTCCGACGGAGCGGTGTAGTACGGGGCGGCGGCACCGCCGGGCGGGGCGATGTGCGACTCCACCTTCCGCACCCGCTCGGCGAGTTCGAAGTGCGTGCCGTCCAGGTCCGCGATGGCCCGGTCCATCAGGCCCTGAAGCCACTCGCGGACCTCGTCGACGCCCTCGATGTGCCGGCCGTGCTCGTCCAGGTGCGCCAGCGCCACCCACGGCGTCCCGGCGCCGGGCAGGATCTTCTCCGCCTCCTGCTTCATCTCGCCGAGGATGCGGTGGAACTCCGACCAGCCGTACGCGTACGCCTCGTCCAGGTCCAGGTCGGTGCCGTTGAAGTAGCGGGCCCAGCGGGCGTACCGCTCGCGGCCCACCGTGTTCGGTGCTCCCTCGACGGCCGGCGCGTACACGTCCCGCATCCAGTCCCGCAGCCCGGCCAGCGCGGCCGTCGCCGTGCGGGCCGCCTCGTCCAGCTCCGCGCGCAGCGCGTCCGGACCGGCCGCGGCGAAGTCCTCGTACCAGCCGCGTCCCTTGCCGTCGGTGTCCGTCCACTCGGAGAGCTGCCCGATGTACGTCGCGGTCGGCCGGGGCGCCGCGTACAGCTTGCGCTCCAGGCCCAGCTCCAGGGACTCCCGGTAGCCCGCGACCGCGGCCGGTACCGCGCGCAGCCGCTGCGCGATCGCCGCCCAGTCCTCCTCGGTCTGCGCCGGCATCACCGTGAACACCTCCCGCACCGAGTGCCCGGGCGTGCTCATGTTGCCGACCGCGCGCAGGTGCTCGTCGGCCTCGTGCACGGCCAGCTCGGCGGTCAGCCGCTCCCGCAGCAGCCGGCCGCAGCGGCGCTCCACGTCACTGTCCGCACCGGGCTGCCGCTCGGCCTCGTCGAGCCGCGCGAGCGTCGTCCGCATCAGCTCCGCCAGGGCCTCCTGGCCGGCCGGGGAGTAGTCGGGCAGTTCGGCCGAACTCTCCCTCACACCGAGGTAGGTACCGGTGACCGGGTCGAGGGCGATGAGGTCGTCCACGTATGCGTCGGCGACCTGACGGGGCAGCGGGATCTGGATCTCAGACATGGCGCCCATCCTCATACGCGGACAGTCCCTGCGTCACCCGTGCATCCCGGATTCAGCCGGGGGCAGAAGCGGCCCGCAGTCCCACTGCTGGAAGATCAGCCGGGTCTCCACCCGGGCCACCTCCCGCCGCGCGGTGAACCCGTCCAGCACCAGCCGCTGCAGATCGGCCATGTCCGCCACGGCCACGTGCACCAGGTAGTCGTCGGGACCGGTCAGATGGAACACCGTCCGCGACTCCGGCAGCGCGCGGATCCGCTCCACGAACGGCCCCACCAGCTCCCGGCGGTGCGGCCGCACCTGTACCAGCAGCAGTGCCTCCAGGCCGCGTCCCAGCCTGGCCGGGTCGAGGCGCAGTTGGTGGCCGAGGATCACGCCCGCGCGGCGCAGCCGGGTCACCCGGTCCAGACAGGTCGACGGCGCCACCCCCACCTGGGCGGCGAGATCGCGGTAGGTGGTCCGGGCGTCGTTCTGCAGCAGCCGCAGCAGATGAAGATCCACCGGATCCAGTGCGACAGATTCGGCCATGCGCCGAACGTAGCACGGTGTCTCGACCCCGGGGCCCGTCCGGTGTTCAACCTTCCGCCCATGGACACATCGAGCACCGGTGCCTACGACGCCGTACGCACCGCATCGAGAGCACTGGCCACCGAGGCCGTGCACGCCGGCCGCGACGACCTCGCCCGCCAGGGGCTGCACGCCCCGCCGATCGACCTGTCCACCACCTACCCCTCCTTCGACAGCCGGGGCGAGGCAGCCCGCATCGACGCCTTCGCCACCGACGGCGCCGACCCCGACGGCCCGCCGATCTACGGCCGCCTCGGCAATCCGACCGTGGCCCGTTTCGAGACCGCCCTCGCCCGGCTGGAGGGCACCGAGTCGGCCGTCGCCTTCGCCAGCGGCATGGCCGCGCTCAGCGCGGTCCTCCTGGCGCGGTCCGCGTCGGATCTGCGTCATGTGGTCGCCGTGCGCCCGCTGTACGGGTGCAGCGACCACCTGCTGACCGCCGGGCTCCTCGGCACCGAGGTCACCTGGACCGACCCGGCCGGGATCGCCGACGCGCTGCGCCCCGACACCGGACTGGTGATGGTCGAGTCACCGGCCAACCCGACCCTCGCCGAGGTCGACCTGCGGGCCGTTGCCCACTCCTGCGGTTCGGTCCCGCTGCTGGCCGACAACACCTTCGCCACGCCGGTGCTGCAGCGTCCCGCCGAACACGGCGCTCGCCTGGTGCTGCACAGCGCCACCAAGTACCTCGGCGGCCACGGTGACGTCCTCGCCGGTGTGGTGGCCTGCGATGAGGAGTTCGCCGGGCAGCTCCGGCAGATACGTTTCGCCACCGGTGGTGTCCTGCATCCGCTGGCCGGCTACCTGCTGCTCAGGGGCCTGTCCACGCTGCCCGTGCGGGTCCGGGCCGCCTCCGCGAGCGCCGCCGAACTGGCGGGCCGGCTCGCCGCCGACCCCCGGGTGGCCCGTGTCCACTACCCGAAGCTGGGCGGCGCGATGGTCGCCTTCGAGGTGCACGGCGACCCGCACGAGGTGATCGCCCGGGTCGGTCTGATCACCCCGGCGGTCAGCCTCGGCAGCGTCGACACCCTCATCCAGCACCCCGCGTCCATCAGCCACCGCATCGTCGACGCCGACGACCGGCGCGGCGCCGGGGTCGGCGACCGGCTGCTGCGCATGTCCGTGGGCCTGGAGGACGTCGACGACCTGTGGGCGGACCTGGACCGGGCGCTGGGGGAGCGGACGCGCACGCCGGTCTCGCTGCGGGACGCCGCCCCCCTCCACGAGACCGTGGGCTGAACGGGCCCGCACCGACGACGGCGGCCCGGGACGGGGGCCCCGGGCCGCCGTTCCCGACGCGGCCTCAGTCGCGGCGGGCCGCCTCGCCGAGCCGTCCCCCGCGGCCCTCGTGCGACGCCCGGGCGGCGGCGACGACAGCGCTGTCCAGACGTGCCGTGACGACCAGGGTGCCCTCCTCGATCTGGTAGTCGAGGGGCAGCCCGAGGCCGCGCATCGCCGCGACCATCCCGGTGTTGGAGGCCTGCGTCACGGCGTACACGCTCTCGCAGCCCGCCTCCACCGCCATCGCCACCAGTCGGCCGAGGAGTTCGGCGCCGATGCCGCGCCGCTGCCAGGTGTCCTCGACGAGCAGCGCGACCTCGGTCTCGTCGCCGTCCCACAGCAGGTGGCCGAGGCCGACGATGCGCCCGGAGGCGGTCTGCGCGGCCAGCGTCCGGCCGAAGCGGGGGCTGAGCAGGTGGTTCAGATAGCGGTCGGCGTCCCCGGCCGGCCCGTGGTAGCGCAGGCCGAGGGTGCGCCGCGAGCACCGCTCGTGCATGTCCCTGGCCGCCGCGAGATCGCCGGTGTCCACCCGGCGCACGGTGATGTCTGCGCCCTCGGGCAGCGTGAGCACGTCGTGGCCGTCCGGGATCCGCGGACCGAGCCGCCTGTCCAGCTCCACCAGCGCCCTGGCCCGCGCGAACTCGGCCGGGGTGAACGGCAGATACGCCCGCTCCACGGTGAGCACGCCACCCTCGGGCGCCCGCAGCCGCATGACGGTGTCCTCCAGGACCCCCTCAGCGGGCACCGGCTCCGGCCCGCGGCCCCCGCCGAAGGGCGTGGCGGGCAGCGAGCGGATCGTGCACCGGCCCAGCAACTGCCTGAGTGCCAGCGGGAGTTCCGCCGTGTCCAGCGCGGTGCGCGCCGCGAGGGCCAGAACCCGGGTCGGGGCGTCCACCAGGTCGTGGGCGTCGGCCCGCTCGATCCAGGTGGACGTGCCGCCGGCCAGCGACACCGTCCGGGTGAGCTCGGTCGCCGTGAGCGCCTCGGGCGCCCGCAGCAGGAACTCGTCCACGGTGCCCTCGGCCAGCGGGTGCGTCTGCAGGCTCAGGATGTCGACCCGCTGTCCGGCCAGCGCCGCGCACAGCGCGGCCAGCGAGCCGGGCTCGTCCCGCACGGTGGTCCGCATCCGCCACAGCGCGCTCGCCCGGGCCGTGTCCGGTGCCGACTCGTCCGGATCCTGCGCGGGCCCGGCCGGCCGCACCTCGGCGGCCGGCCGGGCACCGGTATCCCCGGCCGGCGGCGCATGCCCGTGGTGGCGTGCCCACCACGTGTGGAAGCCTGCCGTCGCGGCCAGCACGACCGCCGAGATCACCAGCAGCGCGGGACCGTCGGGGCCGTGTCCGATCAGGTTGGCCACGCCGTCCGCCACCGCCACCGCGGTGAACAGGGCGGCGAGTTCGACGAGGTCCCGCCGCCAGTGGTGCACGGGCCGGCCGTGCTTCGTCCGGGTCACTCGAGACATGTCTGAAGTCATGCAGCCACTGTGAAGGAACGGTGTTGCGTGATCACGAACGATGTGTGACCGATGGGTAAAGCATGCTTCCGTCCTTTTTGTTGGATTTTCCAGTACCGGTGCCGGCTCAGGCGGCCGATTCCAGGGCCAGGGCGTCCCGCAGCCGCCGTGCCTGGGTGACCAGACGGGAGGAGCCACCCCGCGCGGCGGTCTCCGCCAGATGCGGCACCTCCCCGCGTGCCCCGGACCGCTCGGCGCACTCCGCCGCCACCGCCAGCAGGTCACCGAGGCCCCGGGCCGCCACGGCGGCCGCCTCGGGACGCGCGGCCGTGAGGCCGGCCAGCGGAACGGGCAGGGCGTGCCGGAGCGTCTCCCATATCGTCGCGTCGGCGCCCGTCGACGCGGCCGTCCGCGCCGAGTCGGCCAGCCGCCGCGCCTTCACGGCTCCGCTCGCCACCAGTTCGCCCAGGTCCGTGCCCAGCCGGACCGCGTCGAGCTGCCCCCGCGCGGCCAGCACCAGCAAGGCGTCCACGGCGGCCAGCCGGTCCTCCTGATGCCGTGCGCCGAGCCCGTACGCCACGCACAGATGCACGGCGTCGCCGGCCTCGCCGCCCGCCTCGGCGAGCAGTGGCAGCACACTCGCGCCCCGGCCGTCCTCCACCGCCGTGTCCGCGAGGTCGGGCAGCAGTCGTGCCGCGACCAGTTCGCGCCGCTCCGGCAGCACGGCGAGCCAGTGCGGACGTATCGAGTCGTCCCAGTGGTGGCAGTGCCGGCGGACGGTGAAGACGGAGACCGGGCGGCCAAGGCCGTGGAACTCCTGCGGGAACCCCTGCTGCAACTCGGGGACTTCGGCCGTCTCCACCAGAATCCTCGGACCCGTGGTCCGCCGTCCGGCCGCCACCGGGGCGGTGGCGCCGGTACGCAACCAGCGGGCGAGCCGCGCTCCGGAGGACTCCGTGCCGGTGCCCAGCCGGCGGGCGAGCCGGGCGCCCTCCCGGGTCCCCAGCGCCTTCGCCCGGACCGCCGCCTCCCGGGCCGCCGCACCGTCGTCCCTGCGCACCCGCAGCAGGGCCTGGCCGAAGTCGGTCGGGCACACCCGCGCGTCCAGACGCCGGTACTCGGCGAGCCGGTCCACCAGGTCACCGGGCTCCAGCAGCCCCGTGCTCCAGGTGGGCGTGGCGAGCAGCAGCGGCAGCGGCTCCGCGCGCAGCCGGTACGCCAGGGCGTGCAGCCTGGCGTCGAAGACCCGGGCGAGACCGCTGTGCGCGCACCCGTGTTCGCTCGGACCGCGTCTCACGGCATCGAGGAGATCGGCCGTGCGGACCCTGTCGTGCAGGGCCGCGAGGAGCAGGTCGAGGCCTTCCTGGGTGTTGCAGTGGCCGTAGCGGGTGTCGACGGCCAGGTGGTCGGGGCCCGGCCGGTTCGCGGCGGCCCACCAGCGCCGGGCGACCACCGGCACGAGCGCCTCGCGCAGGGCGTCCGGGTCCCGGTACGCGTGGCGCGCCAGGCCGTCGAGGGCCCGCTCGAAGGTGGCGACATCACCGCCCGAGGCGAGCAGCGCGCCCAGCTCCTCGGCCAGTTCCTCGGCCGTCGCCGGCGCGGGTGCGAGCCGGACCGGCTCGGGCACGGGCGGCAGCACCTCCTCGTACGCCGCCCGCGACTCCACCGCGACGTCCAGCAGGGCCGCCGCCCGGGTGCGCAACCCCGGTGTCAACTGAGTCGCGGCAGCGGAGAGTCCGTCCCGCAGAACCGGGTCAGCCAGCTTCGCCGGGTGCCGTTCGACCAGCTTGAGCGCCCGTTCCTGCACCTGGGTGTCCTCGTGCCCGAACGCCTGTGCCACGACAGGCAGCAGTTCCGCCGCCGTGCCCGGGTCACGCGCGAGGACCTTGCCGAGCAGCACGAGCTGGGCCCGGACCAGCTTCTTCTCGCCGCGGAACAGCAGCCCCTCGGAGGCTTCGGCGAGCTGCCGCACGGTCAGCTCGCCGTCCAGCGCCAGTGCGCCGAGCACCGTCTGCGCATGTGTGGCGACGGGGGAGGCCGCGTCCCGCGCGAGCGCCGTCCAGTCGGCGATCCGGGCCCGCTCCTCCTCCCGGGTGAGCCCCAGCCCGGTCAGGACCGGCAGGAGGATCCGGTGGTCGGTGCCGCCGGCGCCGCGCAGCAGCCGGGCCACACAGGCGTCGACGAGGAGCGCGCGGTCCAGCAGTCCCTCCCGGGCCAGCGTCGCGAGCGCGCTCGGCCAGGAGTCCGGTCCGTCGCCCAGCAGCCAGCGGACCTCGGCCAGATCCGTGAGCGTGAAGAGACCGGCGACCAGCGGAGCGAGATTCGGCTCGCGGCGCAGCCGGTCGAGGACCTTGCCGCCGCTCCAACCGCCGCCGATGTGCCGGACCCAGCCGGTCACATAGGCGTCCGTCGCCGGCACCTCGCATCCCGACCGGCTCACCAGCCCGGCCATCAGCTCGTACGGCACGTCCGCGGACACGGGCCGCTGCGTCAGCCGGTGCGCGACATCGGCCAGCCAGCCGGCGGCCCGGGTCTCCAGGGCGCGCAACAGGGCATCGGATGGCGCGTGCTGCCGGCGCAGGTCGCTCGCTCCGAGCCAGGCGGCGGCAGCGGCGGCGCCGGTGTGGCAGGCGGCCCCGGCCAGGTGCAGCGCCGGACGGACCCGCTGCGAGCGGCTGTCCCACGGGGAGAGCTCCCGCAGCTCCTTGCGCAGCGCCTTCAGTCCGGGCAGGCAGGCACGCCGCTCGGCGTCCGTCATCCCCCGCACCACGCGCAGCGTCTCCGCCGTCCGCCCGGCCCGTACGGCCTCCATCAGCGCGCTCACCGCAGACCCCCGTCGATTCCGCCCGGCGCCGGCTCCGCCGCGGCGCCCCGCCGCACCATCCGCACCGCCAGCGCGTGCTTGCACGGACCACGCCCGCCCCTGTACTTCGCCCACCACGGACAGCTGCAGCTGAGCACCCCCGCCGCGTCCCGTACCCGGTGCGCGTGTCCGTCCTCGGCGGTCACCGTGGCCACCGTGCCGTCCAGGGTCACCGCGCCGGCCGCGACCAGTGCCCGGGCCGAGCGCAGCCGTGGGTTGTGCTTCTCGACGCGCCCGGCGTCGTAGGGCAGTTCCCGGTGGAAGTAGGCGGCCTCCGCCGTGTCGTAGCCGACGCGGCCCGAGGTGCCGAGGCGGACCAGGGCGGCGCGTACCCGGTCGGCGGTGAGACCCGAGGCCGCAGCGAGGTCGGCCACCTCGATCCGGGGCTCCCACGCCAGCAGGACCGCGATCAGCTCGGCGTCCCCCGCGGCCTCCTCGGTCGCGAGCGCGTCCAGGACGCCGCCCTCGCCGGAGAAGCCGCGCGAGGCATCCGGCGACAGGGTCAGCGTGAGCCGCATGCCCGGCAGGACGACCTCCCAGGCGGCGGCCGTACCGGCCGTGCCCGCCGTACCGCCGACCGCGGGGCCGTACACCCGAAGTGCCGTCGCGTGCCGCAGCACCCGCCGCAGCGCGCCCAGCCGCTCGGGACCCGGCAGGCACACCGCGCCCGGCACCGGCCGGGTCGTCGGCCGGAGCCCGCGGCCCACCGGCACCACCCAGCGCGGCCCGCCGGCGGCCCGCCGTCCCGCGCCCGCGCCGGGCAGCCCGCGCAGGAAGCGCACCGCCTCGCCGGCCGGGAGCTCCGCCCGCAGCTCGAACGCGGCCGCGATCACCTGGGCCTCGGCGAAGCCGCGCAGCCACCGGTCGGGCAGCGGGACCTTCTTCTCCACCACGGGGCCGTCCAGGGTGGTGGCCGTCAACTCCTCGGGGCCGACGCGCAGATGCAGCGGATCGTCCGAGCCGATCCGGGACAGGGCCTCGCGCAACGGGTCGTTGACGTCGACGTTCGTCGTGCCGTGCCCCACCTCGCCGCCGTCCAGGCCGGGGGTGAGGACGTCCAGTCGGGCGTACACCCCGCCGCAGCCCGAGAAGGACTCGAAGCGCAGCCGGTCGCCGTTGCCGGTCACCACGGGGTCGAGCGAGGCGCGGGACTGCGGCTGGTAGTAGCGCGCCGCCGCCACGTCCGCCACCGCCAGCAGCGCGGCGGCGCCCGCCTGAGGCGCGGTCAGGAAACCCGAGAAGAACCGCGGATGGTCCTCGGCGCCCGTGGGCGTCGCGCCGCGGGACGTTTCCAGCCCGAGGCGGCGTCCGTCCGCCGCGGACTCCAGCGCGGAGGGTCGCCGGTAGGCCACGGCCTGCAGTGATCGCGTCATGGAAGAACCGTAGAGGCGACCACTGACAATGGGCCCGAGCTGGGAAAACGCTGCCGCGGCGGGGAGTTGGCGGGAGCTCGTGAGCGTGCCGCGCTCCGGGGGATGACGCCGGTGCGCGGCACGACATCGAGGGTACGGGACCCGGCGGCCCTACTGACCGACCCGGCCCGGCTGCAGCGTCCGTGTGAACAGCACCGTGCCGTCCTGCTCGCGCAGCCGTACCGTCAGTTCGCCGCTGCCGCCGTCGATGTCGACCTCGCCGAAGAACTGGTAACCGCCGGCGGGCGAGACGTTCGACGCGGTCGGTGCCTTCACGAACACCCGCTCCGGGCCGAACGTGGCGTCCAGCGCGCTGGCCGGGAAGGCGCCGGCGTTCAGCGGGCCCGAGACGAACTCCCAGAACGGCTCGAAGTCGGTGAACGCCGCCCGCGACGGCTGGTAGTGCTGTGCCGAGGTGTGGTGGACGTCCGCCGTCAGCCACACCGTGCCGGTGATCCGGCGGTGCTTGACGAAGCGCAGCAGCTCGGCGATCTGCAGCTCCCGGCCCAGCGGGGCCCCCGGGTCGCCCTGCGCGACCGCCTCGAAGTTCGGCCGGCCCTCCGTGGTGTCGGGCACCACGAGGCCGATCGGCATGTCCGCGGCGATCACCTTCCACACCGCCCGCGACCGTGCCAGCTCCCGCTTCAGCCACTCGAGCTGCTCACGGCCGAGGATGCCCTGCGGATCCGTGGCCTGGTCGTCGGGCGAGTTGGCGTCGCGGTAGGTGCGCATGTCCAGCACGAACACGTCCAGCAGCGGGCCCTGGCGGAGCACGCGGTGGACCCGGCCCTCCTTCGCGCCCGGTCGCGGCGTGGAGAGCGGGAAGTACTCGCCGAACGCCCGCCGGGCGCGTGCCGCCAGCACGTCGATGCTCTTCTCCGTGTACCGGGTGTCCGAGGAGGCGATCACCTCGCCCGGGTACCAGTTGTTGCGCACCTCGTGGTCGTCCCACTGCACGATGGACGGCACCTGGGCGTTGAACCGCCTGAGGTTGTCGTCCACGAACCTGCTCAACTACGGTTGTCCACATGGCAACTACGGCTGATCCGTCGGGGCTTGCGGACATCTTCCTCCGCCGCTCCACACTCATGGACGATAAGGCGACGCTAGACGCCCATGAGAAGGTGCTTCGAGCGGCGATTGAGGCAGAGGGCAAGACCGTCCGCAAGGTGTGGCGGGAGGAAGTCAGCGCCTCCAAACGAGGCGTCAAGCGCGAGGAGTTCGACGCTGCCATAGCGGCAGCACTCGCCCGGGAGACTGGCGCTCTGTGGGTCTACAAGCTGGACCGGCTGAGCCGGCGGGGAATGGGCCACGTCGGAATCGTCCTCGACGACTTCGAGCGCATCGGCGCCGCACTCCGCGCACACATGGACGGCCTTGACTCGCGGAACCCGAACCATCGCATCATCTTCGCCGTTGCCGCTGAGCAAGCAAGATCCGAAGCGATCAACATCGGCGTGCGTACCCGCATCGGGAAGGAGGCGCACCGCCCGCTAGGGCACTGGCCCGGTGGCCCCGCGCCATACGGTCTGAAGTCTCAACGCCTCTTCCCCGAGGACTCTCGACGTCGAGCCGCTCAGCTCGTCAGGCACCCGGAGGAGTACCCGGTAGCGCGAGAGATGGCCGACAGGCTGTTGGCCGGAGAGTCAGCGGTAAGTGTCGCCGCATGGATGAACGCTGAAGAGCACTTCACGCGACGGGGCAAGCTGTGGCGCGCGACGACAGTCTCAGCGTGGGCACAGACCCCGGGCACCGCAGGGCTCATGCACCGTAAGGAGCGCGTCGAAGACGCGGACACCGGACGCGAATACTGGCGCGCAACAGGCGACGTGGTACTAGGCCTGGACGGTACCCCCGTCCGGGTAGGCGAAGGAGTGGTGACGCCCGATGAGCGGCTCCGCATCATCGCCACCCTGAGGGCTCGTACCCGGGAGTTGACGCCCGGATTCACGAACGCCGGCAAGGCAGGGAAGCGACGCGGTGCCCGACAGGCTCAGTCGCTTCTCACCGGAGTCATCCGGTGCGGCCGATGTGAGGGGCCGATGGTGCGGAGCGGCAAGCAATACCGGTGCCTGACGCGCTCGGAGAGCGGCCCCACGGCTTGCCAGGGCATGTACATCGACGCCGCGGACGCCGACGAGGCAGTCACCGAACGCTGGCAAACGTGGGTGCCGACGCTGGACCCGCACGACCCGTACGACGTAGACACCCTGATGAAGATCGCGCGTGAGTGGTACGGGCATCAGGACCCCTCCCGCCGGCTCCGTCTCCATGAGGCGAAGGCTGCCATCGAAGGTGTCGTCGAGCGCAGGAACAAGCTCGACACGGCGTACTACGTCACAGGAGCGTTCCCCGGGGAGGAGGGGGAGCAGCGTTACAAGACGCTGAAGGCAGCGCTCGACGGGCAGTTGGCGACGCTGCGCACAGAGGTGGAGGACTTGTCGCATGACGCTGACCTGACGCCGCTACTGGAGCCCGAAGAACTCGCGGAGGCGTGGAGTGCCGCAGACCTAGCGACACAGCGACTCCTACTGACCCTGACCGTTCGCAAGCTGCACGCCGTGCCGGCGAAGCATCGAGGCGACCGAACCCCCGTCGCGGACCGCATCAACCTGGAGTGGATCTCTAGCCAGCCGTCCGCCTGAACCACCGAAATACGGCGAAAGCCCCGCAGCATCCTGGACAGATTCACGGGGCTCTCGTCCTCAACAGAGGAGACACCAGTGTACGAGATCAACTCCGCCCGCGTCCTCGTCGTCGGCCCCACGTCCTCCCCGTCCGACGTCGAGCGCCTCCGCCACGTCGCATGGAACGTCGCGTACGAGCTGGGCACCCCGGCCGTCTTCGCCCTCCACAACGACTACCGCGTCACCGACTTCGCGGCCGTGTACCTCGTCGGCAACGCGGAGTCGATGCTCGACGCGTCGACCCTCGTCCTCGTCGGTGAAGCACTGGCGGCCGGCGTCGACGTCCACGAGCCGCTGACGGTGGAGGAGGCCGTCACGTGTGACTGCGGGCTCGTCCACCACTTCACCCGCCCCGACGTCGACGAGAGCGGCGACGTGTGGTGCGCGGAGTGCCGCGGAGACTCCGCCTGCGCGTGGTGCTTCGAGTGGAACGACATGGAAGACCTGGAGATCGTCGAAGAGGGCGACGCGTGGGTGCCGCTCCACCCCGGTTGCCGGGACCGCCTGCGCCGCTCGACGTCGGCCAACCTCCTCGTCGCCCTGGAGGCTGCCAAGTGAGCGCCGAAGCGAGCGACCTCCGCGCCATCCTCGAAGCCGTCTGTGACGCGCTCACCGTCCCGGGTGAAGACCTTGACCGCCGGCGCATCTACGACCGCGCGATGTGGGCCCGGACGACCATCCGCGGAGCGCTCGACGAGGACCCGCAAGACGTCGCCTGGAACGTCGACTACCTCCGCCGGAAGATGGCGGAGGAGGAAGCCAGAAATCAGTAACACTCCGTAACATCGAGAGCCCTGCCGACGCTTGTCGGCGGGGCTCTTCGCGCGTCCGGCGTCCGGCGTCACGAGAAGCGGAGCAATACCCTCCGTCCTTTTTGCGGCATTCCGCATCGAGCCGGCTCCGTCGCCCAGCATCCGCCTCCCGTGAGGTTGGCAAATTGCATGCCCTCTGACCTGCGGCTGGACATTTTCGGACCCTACTTTCCTTAGCTCTATAGCGCGTTAAGGAGAATCCAGAAGTGGGGGTTAGTTTGCTAGTTCGACACTCAGTCTGTCCGGGAGGACGTCGAGCCCCCATCTGACGGAGGCGGTACGAGGTGGAGGGCGGAAGAGGCTCCAGGGAGCCCGTGACGGCCCCTCTCGCGGCCGAACGGGTGGGCGGAGGATGTTCGCCTCGTCCGGAGCCGTTCTAGGGCCTCCTGGTGCCGCTTGAGGCGTTCATGCAGGCCGTGCGCGGCTACTCGCGTGCTCACCTGCTCAATGTCACACAGCGTCACAGGCGCAAGTACATCCAAACAAACGGCGTCCATTCCCCCATGACCCCTGTGTGGGGCGCGCCTAACATCCGGCGCTCAGCGCCCCATAACGCAGGTGTAAGCCGTGACCGTGCGGCCTGCCGACGATTGGGGAACTGTGATGAGCGACGACTTCAGCGGCCCGGCGCGCCGCCCTGCCCGACGTTCCTACGAGGAGCTGGAGGAGGCTGCGTTCGTGGAGGAGCTGGGAGCATCAGGCGCCTATGTCTCGCCCGGCTACACGACGCCGTGGAAGGGGCTCGAAGGACACGACCCGCTGGACGACGAAGACCCGTTCGCGCGCGGTGAGCGGCTCTGGCAGGAGTGGCACGCCCGTTCCGAGAACGAGGAGGAGCGTCCGGAGCGGCGCAGCCCCGGGCGCACGGCCGACGTCGAGTCTCCGTACGTCGGTGAGGTGACAGTGACGGTCGATCCGGAGGTCGCGCGACGGTACGCGGAGCGCCAGGCAGCGCGTCAGGCGGAGACTGCGCAGCCCATGACGTACGAGACAGCCGGCGGTGTGGTGACCGTCGAAGGGCTGACGAAGGTGTGGCGCGGTCCGTGCGCGCAGTGCTCGCAGCCCTGGGAACAGCGCCGGCCCGTGTCACAGCGTCAGAAGTGGCGTCGTCTCTGCTCCGACGTCTGCCGGAAGGCGTGGGACCGTGATCGTGCCCGCGAGCGCAAGCGGCGTCAACGGAGCGGCGAAGCGGCCTAGTCACGCCTTCGTATCTCTAATGGAGAGGGGCTTACCCCAGCGACTAGGCGGCCCCTCTCCTCGTCGCATCGTGGAGCCTCCGGCCCGGAAACAGCCGTTGAAGGCTCCCGACCGCGTGACGCTGACCTCTCTCCCAGCGTCACGCTGAAGGGCCCTTACCCGCGTCCTCCGGGAGCGTGTCGAGCACCAGCCTTCATCCTTCGGGGCTGCGTTGCTCCGCTCCGCTGTTCCGCGGGTGAGGGCCCTTTCTTATGCCCTCGATTCGACCGATATGAACGAAGACCACGGACGGAGCGCCGATATGAGCACTCATGAAGTGCCTAGCCGTGGGTCGCGGCCGTGCCTGACGTGCGGCGAGTGGCTTCCGCACACGCTGGAGTTCTTCCCCTTCGACGCCATGGGGCGCGGAGGGACGCGACCTCACTGCATCACCTGTTGGAACAGCAAGCGCCGGGAGGCGTACGCATCCAACCCCGAACCACACCGCCGGCGTATGCGCGAGCGCTACGCCACGCGAGCCGAACACTTCCGAAGGGCCCTGACTCCACGTGAGCAGGGCCCTTCGGCGTTTCCCGACAACGAAGGATGACCATGCGAGCAAGCCAGAACGACGAGTTGATGAAGGCGTGGGCGACGGTTCCTGACGTCGCGAAGGCGCAGGAGCGCCATGAGGCGGCCGTGAAGCTGCGTCGGGACTTCCCCCGCAGGAACACGCCCGTAGAGGCTCTGGCGGCCGTCCGTGACGCCGCTATCGCCAGGTTCAACGACACGGGCAAGTGGCCTACGGACTTCGCCAAGGACGCAGCGAAGGCGCACGCGGATGCCCTCGTCTACGAGGCGGAGGCGCTCGCCCTGCGTCTGCTGGAGGACCAGACGAAGAACGTCGCGGAGAACCTGCGTGACGTCCTCTCCGTCGACGTCCTCACGCACCTCGACGGCCGGCTGAAGGAGATCCTCGACGCCGCGAAGAGCGCTGGCGCGACCCTGGGCGACGTCACCACGGCGGAGCAAGCCATCGAGGCGGGCGGGGACGTCCTGGACGCCTGGCGTCGCCTGACGGCCCTCCTGAAGGACTTCGGCAACGTCCGTGATGCTCAGTGGAGCGTCCTGCGTGCCGTGGCGGGGGAGGACGAGCGGGCGCGTATCCGTCAGTGGACGGCCGCGGGACACGGTGAGGTTCAGGGCCTCCGCATGGACGACATCCCCGCGCACATCGCCGGCGTCATGCGCTCGCACGCCTACAGCATCGAGTACCTCGTGTGGCTGGCACGTAGTGGCGCCGGCTACGTGCCGACGTCCGTGGACGCCCTGGCCGACAACGTCACAGCGTCGACGGAACCCCTCTCCTACGACGATCACGGCCCCCTGCGCGACTTCAGCCCCCGAGTGACGCCGATCCCTGTGCCGCCGGCTCCCGTACCGACGGGCGCTGAGCGCACTCCTGAACTCTCCTACTGACCTGAGGAACGGACATGACCGAACCCACCCCCGAGCAGCTCGCCGCCGGACAGCCCAAGGGGCTGACGCCAGAGATGTGCGTCTTCCTGCGCGGCGAGAACCCCGAAGAACTCGGCACTAGCGCTGACGCGTTCCTGTCGCTCCTCGCGACCCAGACGCCCCCGCCCGCTCCCCGCTCCGGCGGCACCCGCGGGACTGACGTCAACGCGCCTCAGGGCGTGGCAGCCGGCGCGGAAGCGTACCGACGCAAGCACGGGCTTGACGACGAGGGCCGACGTCCCGAAGCGCTTCCCCTGCCGACGAGCGGGCGGAACCCGTTCCAGACCACGACATACGAGATGGAGCGCTGATTGCCGGGACTATCCCTCTCGGCGTGACGCCCATCGGCGGCGCAGCACCCCCCACCATCGGCGAGTACGGCGCCACGCTGCGTTAGCTGCGTGCTGCCCGAAGCCTGCGAGAAACCCTGCGGCGAGAGTGCTGAGGATGAACGAACCCACCGAGTACCCCTGTGGAGTGGAGGCGGTGGGCAGAGCGCAGGAACCCACCGCAAACGAATGCGGTTGCGGCTCCCTGTAGTGGGAGCGTCCACGTGGGTTCCTGCGTGGTCAGAGCCGGTAGTTGCGCCGACGCCAACCAGAGTACAGGGGCGGACCGACAGGCGCCCCGGATTGGAGCCGCAGTGCCACACCGCGGAAGACCCGGGCCACGGCCCAACCCCACCGCTCCCCGCTCCCGCCACAGGGTCGATGAGCGGCCCGTGACGTACCTCCCGCCCGACGGGTGCCAGGACGACCCGCCTCCCATGCCGCCAGGGCGAGCGTGGTCGGAGGCGGAAGAGCACCACTGGCGAGAGCTGTGGGCGTCGCCTCAGGGTGACGCCTGGGAGGACTCAGCGTTTCCGGCCGTCGCTGCTCTCGTCGTCGCCACGTCGACGATCCTTGGCTCAGGTCGTGTGAGCGCACAACTCATCGGTGAACAGCGCGCGTTGATGAACGATCTAGGTTTGACTCCGTCTTCGATGGAGCGCATGCGCTGGGTCATCGGTGAGCCACCGGACGCCGTGAGGGGGTGACCATGAGCCGACGTCAGCAGCGTGCACAGCGCATGCGGGACGAGGCACGAGGCGTCGACACACGCACGGGTGAGCTGCCCGACTACCCATGTCCGCCCCGCCTACTGGCGCCGGCCGTGGTGGAGGAGTGGCTCACGCCCGTGGAGCTGGACGCCCTGAGCGACGTGGACGCAGTGATCATGTGCCGTCGTCGTTGGGTCGACGCTCGCGACGCCTTCGCGCGTGAGCAGACGGGCGACGACGTCCGCCTCCGCGCCCGCGTGGCTGAGCTGTGCGGCCCCGTCAGCCGGCCCGTCTGGCGTGACGAGCTGGGCGAGCCGTGGCACATACGGCGTAGTTGATCAAGCCTCTGACCTGCAAGGACCAGGGGGGTGTCCCGTGGTGGGGCCTCCTTCCGCACCGTAAGCGTGCTGGAGCGCGCCCCGTATCTGCGACGCAGAACGTCCACGAGAGACCCCTCAGGCGCCCACTGGAGCCCCGAACGCCGGCCTCCCGGAGTGCTGGAGACCCCCAAATCGGGAGGCGGGCGCCTAGGGCTTCGACTCCGTAGGCTCGCAACTCGTCGGAGCAAACGTCCTGATCAGCGTACGTTCCACCGTTACACGCGCTATCATGAACCCATGAACACTCGACGCTGCGAGCGGTGCGGCGAGCACCTGCGGGCAAGGCACTCACACCGTGCCCGCTTCTGCTCGACGCGCTGCCGCGTGGCGTCGCACCGGGCCGCGAAGGCGGACGCCATCCCTAGCGAACTCCGGACCCGCGACAGGTGGGTCCGTCACTCCGCGACGAAGGTCCCGCTGACGACCGCCGGCACGGCGGCTTCGAGCACCGACCCGCGGACGTGGACGAGCTACCGGGAGGCGGCAGCGTCCACGGCAGGCGTCGGCGTTGGCTTCGTCCTCGACGGGGACGGGGTTGCGTGCCTGGACCTGGACCACGCGCTGAACACCGACGGCACGCCGAAGCCGTGGGCGGCCGACATCCTGCGACGGGCGGGAGCCACGTACGTGGAGGTGTCGCGGTCCGGTAGCGGGCTCCACGTCTTCGGATACGCCGAGGTCCGACAGGGGCGCCGTATCCGACGTGAGGGCGGCTACTGCGTAGAGGCATACGGCGCCGGACGCTTCATAGCCGTCACTGGCCGACGCTTCCGCGGAGCCCCATCGACGCTGGGGGACATCGGCGCTCTCACGGCCGCTCTGACGGCCTAACAACACCACAGACCACCACAGGGCCTCCGGCATTGCCGGGGGCCCTTTCGTATGCCCTGGAGGAGCCATGACCACCCGCCCCACGTACCCCTGCAAGCGCGCCGGGTGCCGCTTCACACGCGGGCACCGGCGGACGTCGGACGGCCAGTACAAGCAGCTCAGGATGTGCTCTCCGCACTGCCGCGTGTGGGACATGCGCGCGCACCGCGCGCTGAAGAACGGCAACGCCGACGAGGCAGCGGAACTCATGCGGCTGAGCGCTCTCCTCGACGCTCGCCGCTCGCCCCGTGAAGAGGTGCCCGGCATCTTCGAGGACACCCGCCCGGCTGAGTAGCCAGGCGACCAGCAACCCATCAGCCCCCAGTGGACGCACTGGGGGTTTTCTCATGTCTGGAATTCCGCATGAATCATGAACCAATGCGGTGCCTCCGCCCCGATTGCCGTTTCTCCCCATTGCCGGGGCTGACGGAATCGGGCGCTCTGGAGGTATCCGAATTCTGTTCCCCGGCATGCGCTCACTGGCTTAGCGCTGCCGTCGAAAACGCCCGCTCCGACGAGTCTCCGGACGTTGAACGACAGGCTCACCGACTGTTTCTCGTCGGTGAACTCCTGAACCTTCGCGACCACCCGGACGACATGACGTTCTTCACGACCCCAACGCCCGTTCTGACGGCTGAAACGGGGGCGTGATGGCTGGCGACATTGACATTGTCGGAACAGCCGGCGTCGACGTCGTACCCGTCGCGCCGAACTTCCACAACAACCTAAAGGCCGTTGTCCTCCCTGCCGCCACGAGGGTGGGGGAGGACGCCGGCCGACGCATGGGCGACGCCATCTCCCGCAACATCGCGGTGAACATCCCAGACGCCATCGTCGCAGGTGGACGACGTGCGCGGGTGGCCGCGGACCGTGAGGGTGGGACTGTGGGAGGCACCTTCGGGCGCGCTATCAAGCGCAAGCTCGAAGAGGCTTTCCGCTCCCTCCCGCGCGCTGACGTCAGGCTGGGCGACACGGGCATTAACGCCGACATCGACCGTTTGCGCGCCCGCATTCAGACGTTGTCCGGTAAGACGATCGGAATCGACATTGACGCGGGCGCAGCGCTCGCGGAGATCACCGATATCGACGCGCGTTTGCAGCGTTTGGCCGCTGAGAACCCTAGCGTTCAGATCAGAACGGACACGGCTGCCGCGCGTGCTGCGTTGGCGGAGGTGCAACGGCAGATCAACGACGTCGATCGCGACGACGTGCATATCCGCGTCAAGGCAGATACCGCCGGCGCAATGGCTTCCCTCCGCGCTCTGACGATTGCTCTCGGAGCCGTCGCCGCATTGCCCGTCATTCCCGTCGCTGCCGCCGGCATCGGCTCCATAGCCTCCGCGGCCGTCGCCGCTGGAGCGGGAGTCGGAGCGCTTGCCCTCGTCGCGGTCCCCGCCATCAAGGGCGTGACGGCTGCAATCCAGGCGAAGACGGCAGCCGACAAGGAAGCCGCGAGCGCGACGGACAACTCCGCGGCGAGCAACGTCAAGGCAGCGCAGCAAGCCTTGCAGATGGCGAGTGCTCAGGCTGCCCTCACGTCGGCTCACCGCCAGGCGGCGCAGAGCATCGAGCAAGCCAACCGGCGCGTCGAGGACGCGGAGCGGGCTCTAGCTCAGGCGGGGGCTCGCGCGATGGACCAGCGGCGCCAGGCTGCGGAAGCGGTAGAGCGCGCGGAGCGGTCCCTCAGCGACGCTCAGCGCCAGGCGCGGCAGGCTCAGGACGACCTCACGGCCGCGCGTCGCACGGCAGCGCAGCAGCTTGACGACCTCAACGACAAGTTGGCCGATGGCGCGCTGAACCAGCGTGAGGCGGCTCTCCGTGTGGCGGAGGCGGCCGACGAGCTGAACCGCGTCAAGGCTGCCCACGACGCCGGCACGGCGTCTGACTCCGACCTGGCTCGTGCGCAGCTCTCCTACGATCAGGCCCTCCAGTCGCAGAAGAAGCAGGGCAAGGAATACAAGCGGCTCCAGGACGACGCGAAGAAGGCACGTAAGGCAGGCGTCGACGGCAACGCCGACGTGAAGAAGGCGGCAGACCGCCTTGCCGACGCTCAGCGCAACGTCCAGGACCAGACGCGCGCGGTTGCTGACGCTCAGCGCGCCTCCGCTCGCGCACAGGTTGCGGCGGCTCAGACCGTCGCTGACGCTCAGCGGAACCTAGCCGATGCCGTCGAGAGCGCTGCGAACACGCAGGCGCAAGCGGCCGACTCCATCGCCTCCGCGGAGCGTGGCGTCGAATCCGCTCGGCTGTCGTCCGTCGACACGACGAAGAAGAGTTCAACGGCGACGGACGCGTACCGCCAGGCGCTGGCGAAGCTCAGCCCCGAACAGCGGAAGTTGTACGACTCCATCGCGGGGCCGAAGGGTCTGAAGGCTGCGTTCTCCGACTGGTCCAAGTCGATGTCGCCGGCCGTCGTCCCGCTCCTGACGCGTGCCGTCAACGGAGCGAAGAGCGCCCTCCCGGGCCTGACGCCGCTAGTCAAGGCAGCAGCGGACGCCGTGGGAGTGTTGTTCGATGACGCGTCGCGTGAGCTGAAAACGCCGTTCTGGCGCGGCCTCAAGAAGGACATCGACAAGAGCGCGAAGCCTGCCATCGTCGGATTCGGCCGCACCTTCGGCAACGTCATCAAGGGTGCCGCCGGCGTCATTGACGCATTCCTTCCCCACATCGACGATATCGCGGATCGTATGGTTCGGTCGTCGGGCAAGTTCGCCAACTGGGGATCGAAGCTGAAGGGCTCGCCGCAATTCGAGGCGTTCCTGAAGTACGCCAACGATAAGGGACCGCTGATAGCTCAGACGCTGGGCTCCATCGCGGGCGCGTTCCTGGCCATCGGATCAGCCCTGGCGCCTATCTCGACGCCGCTGCTCCAGGTAATCGGAGTGGTGGCCGACGGAATCGCGAGCGTGGCCGACACCCTGCCGTGGCTGATTCAGCTCATCTACGGTGTCTGGGTCGCGACGAAGCTGTGGACGCTGGCACTGTTCGCGTTCAACCTCGTCGTCGACGCGAACCCGCTCGTCCTTATCGTCGCCGGCATTGTCGCGCTCGTCGCTGCCGTCATCTACGCGTACAAGCACTTCGGGTGGTTCCGGGATCTCGTCCAGGGAACTTGGAAGATCATTTCCGACGCTGCACAGTGGGCGTGGACGAACGTACTGAAGCCAACCTTCGACGCCATATGGGCCGGGATCAAGCTCGTCGGTGACGTGGCTGTGTGGCTCTGGCGTAACGTCTTCGTCCCAGCGTGGAACGGGATCGCGCTCGCCGCGAAGGTAGCGGCGGCGATCATCGCTGTCGTCCTGATCGCGCCCCTCGTCATCGCGTTCAACCTGATCGCGGGAGTTCTCGAATGGCTCTGGAAGAAGCAATTCAAGCCCGCCTTCGAGGATATCGCCGCTATCGCGGGATGGCTCTGGACGAATGCGCTGAAGCCGTTCTTCAAGTTCGTCTGGGACGGAGTGAAGCAACTAGGCGACGCCTTCGTCTGGCTCTACGAGAAGGCCATCAAGCCTGCCGCGGGATGGATCGCGGATAAGGCGAAGTGGCTGTGGGACCACGGCATCAAGCCTCCTTTCCGCGATATCCGCGACGGACTGAAGCAAGTGGGCGAAGCCTTCAAGTGGCTCTACGACCACGGCGTCAAGCCGGCGGCCAACTGGATAGCGGACAAGACGGATTGGCTGTACGACAAGGGCGTAAAGCCTGCCTTCGACAACATCAAGCATGGCTTGAGGCTCGTCTCCGACGCCTTCGGTGCGGCGAAGAAGGACATCAAGCGTGCCTGGGATGGAGTCGCCGGCGTCACCGCTAAGCCCGTGAACTTCATCGTCGACGCCGTGTACACGCACGGAATCAAGGCGGTCTGGGACAAGGTCGCCGGATTCGTCGGCCTGGACAAACTCCCGAAGGCTCCGAAGCTCCTCGACGAGACGCCGAAGTTTGCCGAAGGCGGGCGGACGAGCGGCGGAATCCCGGGCAAGGACTCCATTCACGCGCTCCTCATGGCGGACGAGTACGTCATCAAGCGCAGCAGCGCCCGGAAGATCGGCTTCGGTGCCCTGGAGCACATGAACCGTACCGGCGAGATTCCCCGCTTCGCGAACGGCGGACTCGTCGGCGGAGCGTGGGACTGGACGAAGGACGTGCTCGGCAAGGGTCTGGACTGGGCGAAGACCAGTGCTGATCTCATGGTTCACCCCGGCAAGGTGTGGGACCGGCTCCTGAAGGGCACGCTCTCCCACGTCCGTGACGGAGTAGGCAGCGCCCCGATAGGCGATGTGCTCGCGAAGGTGCCGTCGAAGATGGCAGGCGGACTCCGAGACAAGCTGCTCTCCGCGGTTGCCTCCATGTTCGGTGGCGACGGAGGCGGAGGCCAATGGATCAAGCCCGTCAACGTCGGGTTCGGAACGAAGTTCGGCGTGGCTGGCCCCATGTGGTCGTCCGGCCATCACACGGGCTTGGACTTCCCGGCGCCTGTCGGCACTCCGATTCACGCTGTGGCCGACGGTGAGGTCACCGGTAACGCCGGCTACGGCCCGTACGGCAACCATGTGATCGTCTACCACGGCGGGAACCTGGCCTCCCTGTACGCGCACATGTCGCGGAGCCTCACCTCCACCGGCAAGCACGTCACGCAGGGACAGGTGATCGGCAAGGTCGGCGCAACGGGCAACGTCACCGGCCCGCACCTCCACTTGGAGGCGCGAGTCAACGGGCGTCCTGTCGACCCCATGCCATACCTGACGGGGCCCGGCGGAGGCTTCAACGCCAACGCAGTTGGGTCCGCGCAGGAGTACGCGAAGAGCATCCTTGGCCACTACGGCTGGGGTGCGAATCAGTTCGGACCGCTGAAGAAGCTGTGGGACGGCGAGTCCGGGTGGCGCTGGAATGCGAAGAACATGTCCAGCGGCGCCTATGGCATCCCGCAGGCGCTCCCCGCGTCGAAGATGGCGTCGGCCGGCCCCGACTGGCTGACGAACTACAAGACGCAGATCAAGTGGGGTCTGGGCTACATCAAGAACCGCCCGGACTACGGCTCCCCCGCAGCCGCCTACTCGAAGTGGCTCGCCCGCTCGCCGCATTGGTACGACGAGGGCGGCTACCTCCCGCCCGGTCTGTCGCTCGTGGCCAACGGGACCGGGAGCCCTGAGCCGGTGTTCACGTCGCAGCAGTGGGAAGACATTCGCGCTGCCAAGGACGGAGGCTCGCCTCAGGTTCAGGTCAGCGTCGAGTCCCGCACGTACCTCGACGGCCGCGAAGTCGGCGGCTTCGTCGACCAGCGGATTGAGGCTCACGACGTCCGCACGGGTCAGGCAATCGACACTGGCCGCTACGTCTGACACAAGCACACCACACGCACACACGGGCCGCTCGTCGCCATGACGGGCGGCCCTTCCCACGCCCCGCGGAGCCGGCATGGAGCCGCGGGGCTCTCGACGTTCAGGAGGAACAGACATGATGGGTCAGCCGGCGAAGAGCCACGAGGTCACGTGCCCGCACTGCAATGCCGTCGTCGAGCAGAAGCCGGGCGCCGGCAGGGTCAAGCGCTACTGCACCCCTGAGGCGGGACGAAGCTACCGGCAGCGCATGCGCGCCCTTGGCTTCGACGTCTGAGGTGCACAACAAAGCCCCCGTCTTCCCCTGAGTAGGGGAGGGCGGGGGCTTGTCTGCGTTACGCGCTACGCCGACGCCTCGTCGTCCTCGTCGTCGTCTTCCTCGTCGTACTCACCGGGAGGGCGGAGCCGCTCGCCGCGTGACTCAGCGACGGCGATCACTTCCGCGAGACTCTCCGCGGTACGCCCGAGCATGAACGTGGCTTCGTCGGCCGTCATCTTGTCGGCCTCCAGCATGGGGAGGACGAGCGCGAGGAGGACGCGCGCAGTGTCGACGCGCGAGTCCTCAATGTGATCGGCCAGGCGGGACACGACGCCATTCGGCGTAGAGGACTTGATGTAGACCGTGCCGCCCTGCGGGCTGCTGAAGGTGACTCGTCGCGTGGTCATGAGCGCGCCTCCCCATAGGAGGTGCGGGGAGTGCTCGGTAGTGTGCTGCTCACGTCGACTCCTAGCGTCGGCTAGTCCCCGGTGTGGCCCTTGCCCGGCCCGCCGGGGACGCTTTCGTTTACGGCAGTACGAGCGTACCGCGAAACGTCGAACCCCCGAAGGGTCGAAACCTCGGAAGCGTGAACGCCGAAAACGTCGGAAGCTAGGTCCATGATCGATAGGACTCAGCCCGTGCACCCGCAGATTGCAGCGATCCTGCGGCAGCGCATCGCGGACGGGACCTATCCGGCCGGCTCGCGCGTGCCTGGCGTCGTGGCGCTGAGCGCTGAGTTCGACGTAGCCGTCTCCACCGTGCATCGCGCTATGGCTGCGCTGCGGGGAGAGGGACTCATCATCACGTGGTCCGGGCGCGGGTCGTTCGTGGCTGGCTCGGCTGACGGCTAGAGAACCGCCTTACAACAGACTTGCGTCCAGCAGGTTGTAGCGGAAGTTGCCACGGTACTCGGCGAGGGTCTGGGCGACCTTGGCCTTCTCCTCGGTGGTGACGTTCCGCCAGGTGCCGCCGTCGGGCAGGGCCTGGGTGGCGGCGATGGGGCCGTCCGCGTAGATGTTGTCGCCGCTGCACAGGAAGAAGTCGGGGTTCAGCTTCGCCATCGCGTCGTAGATCCGGTAGCCGCCGCGGTCGGGGTTGATGCCCCAGCCCTGCCCGGCCAGGTCGCCCGACCAGAGGAACCGCACGCCGTCCCGGCGGTGCCGGGAGACGGTGCGGAAGGTGCCGGTCACCGGCTCGCCGGTGCGGCGCGGGTCGTCCGGGTCGGCGAGCAGCACCCGGTAGTGGATCTGCTCGCCGGAGGGCAGGCCGTGCAGCCGGGTGGTGCCGGTGAAGTCCGTGTCCGGGCCCAGCAGCGGGCCGTGCCACCGGCGCGGGTCGCGGAACGACTCGGTGGCCGAGGTCTCCACGATCATCCGGGCCGGCCGGTCCGAACGCACCCACACCAGACCGGAGTCGGTGGTCACGTCGCCGGTCTGCACGCCCCAGTCCGCCGAGGGGCGCCCGGAGCGGGCGAAGGCGGGGGCCGCGCCGAGGCCCACGGGCAGGGTCAGGGCCGCCGACGCGGCGAGGGAGCCGCGCAGCACGCCGCGGCGGCCCGGGAACGGACGGTGGGACATGGCTGTGCCTCCAAGGACGGGATCCGGCCAGTGTGCAGAGCCACACCTACTGGTGCGTCGCGGCGCGCGCGCGAACCGCAGGTGAACAATGGGCCGTCCCTGGGGCGTTCAGCCGGTCAGCGGCTGCCGTCGAGGATGACGCGGGCGACCAGCGCCGGGTCGTCGTTCATCGGGACGTGCCCGCAGCCCGGCAGCCGTACGAGACGGGCGTGCGGGATGATCGTCTTCGCCCGGACGCCCTGGCGGCGCATCAGGAGCCGGTCCTGGGCGCCCCAGGCGACGGTGACCGGCAGCCCCGGCAGGTCGTCGGTGAACTGGACGGTGGTACCCGCCCGCAGGGTCGCGCCGAAGCCGGTGGCGTCGGCCAGCGCGAGCGTCTCGGCGACCACGGCGTCGGGGGAACGGCGGCCGGGGCGGCGGTAGATGGTGCTGGTCAGTGCGGCGCGCCCGGCCGCGGAGCGCGACAGCCGCTCCACCAGGGGCAGCGGCAGCCGCTGGGCCACGCCCCGCATGGTCTGCAGCATCGCGAAGGCGTAGCGGCGTTCGGCCTGGGTCCAGAACCCGGCGGGGGACAAGGCGGTGACGGACCGTACGAGCTTCTCGCGGCCCAGTTCCAGGGCCAGCAGGCCGCCCAGTGAGTTGCCGGCCACGTGCGGGCGGTCCAGTTCCAGCGCCTCGAAGAGGGCGGCGAGCACGGTGTTGGTCGTGGGCAGGTCGTAGGGCAGGCCGCCGGGCAGGCCGGGGGACGCGCCGAAGCCCGGCAGGTCCACCGCGATCACCTCGCGCTCGGTGGCGAGGATGTCGACCACCGGGTCCCAGGCCTGCCGGTGGTGGCCGATGCCGTGCAGCAGGACGAGTGGCGCACCGCGTCCCACGCGCGCGTAGGAGACGGTCACGTCCCTCGGGCCGTGCGGAGTCGGGACCGGGAAGGTGGCGGTGGCGGACATGGAGTGCTCCTCGTCTGGGCTGCTGACGGACGCCGTAGACAGCTTGTCAGCAATTGCTACCGACGGGTAGCCCCTTGCTTCTCCGGGACGTCGCACCCGCCCACGTGTGCGAACGCCGCGTGAACGCTGCGCGGTGCCGCCCCTGTGCTGTGCCCCAGGGATCGAGGATTGGTCTTGACCAAGGGTGTGGGCCGCCTTATGGTCGCAGATAAGTGCAACAACCTTTAATAAACAAGGGCGCTAAAAACCGCCGGACCACGGCACTTGCGGAGGACAGGGTGGGGACCACGCAGCTGGAATCGGTGCCGGAACCGAAGTACTGGCATCTCAAGACCGTGCTCAGTGAGGCACTCGACTCGGAGTTCTCGGTCGGAGAGATCCTGCCCAACGAGCGCGATCTGGCCGCCCGCTTCGGCGTCGCCCGCGCCACGCTCCGCCAGGCCCTCGAACAGCTGGAGCTGGAAGGCCGGCTCCAGCGCCGGCGCGGCGTCGGCACGACCGTCGCGCCCCCGCGCGTGGGCGTGGCCGTGGGCACCCGGCAGCACACCTGGCCGGGCTCCGGCGACGACGCCTGGCAGCCCGTGGACTGCGTCCGCTCCGCGCCGCCCGCCGCCGTGGCCGCCGCCCTGGAGACCGGCTCCGGGGAGCCGGTGCACATCGTGCGCCGCTCCCGGATGTCGGGCGGCCAGCGCGTCGCCACCGAACTGCTCCACATCCCCGACGCCGCGGTGCCCGACCTGACCGCCATAGACGCCCCGTCCGGCGCGGCACGCGCGCGTGCGGTGCTGCGCGAGCTGCAGCGCCTGGAGCTGGAGGGCCAGGACCGTGCCGTCGAGCTGGGCTCGGCCCGCGCGGACGACGCCAAGGACCTCGACCGGCTGCCCGGCGCACCCGTCCTCGTCCTCACCACGCGTTTCTTCGCCGAGGGCCGCACCGCCGCGCTCTCCGTGGCGACCTACCGCGCGGACACCTGCCGGCTGACCTTCGGAGACTCGCCCGACGTGGAGATACACCACGACCCCGAGCGGCGCGCCTCCTGAACGACGCACCTCCGCCCGCGCCCCGGAACTCCACCGGGGCGCGGCCCGGCGTCGGCCTCGCCGGTGGCCGTCGCCGCCGCCCCGACGATCAGGTGCCCGGTCTCACCGCCGCGCGGTGACCGTTCCCTCCACCGCGAACAGCTCCGCCTCGACGTGGTCGAGGGCCAGCCGCAGCGCACCCGTGGCCACGGCCGCCCCGCCGAGCGCGGACAGCGCCACCCTGGGCGGGCGCAGGCAGTAGCGAGCGAGCTCGTGGCGCAGCGGATCGAGCACACCGTCCAGGCCGGCCGCCCAGCCGCCGATCACCACCAGCTCGGGATCGAGGGCCAGCACCAGCGCGGCCACGTCGTGCACGAGCCGCTGGATGAACCGTTCGACCGCCGCCCCCGCCCGCAGGTCGCCCTCCCGGGCGAGCGCGAACACCTCGGCGACGGCCTGCTCGTCCAGGGGGTGCAGCGGTTCGTCGGTGGTGGACAGCAGGGTCTCCGGGGTCACCTCCCGGCCCAGCAGATGCAGTGCGCCGATCTCCCCGGCCGCCCCGCCGTACCCCCGGTGCAGCCGCCCGCCGATCAGCGCGCCCGCGCCCGGGCTGAGCCCGGCCAGGACGAACACCAGGTCGTCGGTCTCCGCCGCCGCGCCCTTCCAGTGCTCGGCGACGGCCGCCGCGTTGGCGTCGTTCTCCACCAGCACCGGGCACTTGAACGAACGACTCAGCCGTTCGCCGAGCCGCAGGCCTGTCCACCCGGGCAGCGCCGTCCCCAGCCGTACCGTCCCGTCCGCCTCCACGATGCCCGGTGAGGCCACGCCCACCGCCCGCAGCGAGCCGCGTGCCACCCCGGCCCGGCGCAGCAGTTCGGCGACCGCGCCGCGCAGCCGGTCCAGACGCTCGTCCGCCGGCGCCGTCTCGGCCACCTCCTTGGCCTGCGTGCCCAGCACCCGTCCGTCCAGGTCGGACAGGAGCGCCGCGACCCGGTGCGGGCCGATCTCCAGGCCCAGCAGATGCCCGGCCTCGGCCCGGAACCGGAACCGGCGGGCGGGCCGCCCCTGACGGCGCGCGGTGCCCTCGTCGGCGGCCTTCTCGACCACGAGCCCCGCCTCGATGAGCCCCTCGACGACGCCTTCGACGGTCGGCCGGGACAGACCGGTGACCCGGGTGACCTCGGTGAGCGTCGCGCAGTCCGTGGCTCGCAACGCGTGCAGCACCACCGCGGAGTTGATCCTTCGCAGCAGCGAGGGATCGCCGCCGGTAAGCTGCCCCACCGTCCGTCCTCCCAGCTCGCGGGCGTGTTGGGCGGATCGTACTCGGCCCGGCCCACCCCGGCGAGTGCCGGGCCCCGTCGACCCCGCGGCCCCCCGGGGTCAACCGGGCGCGACGAACCCCGACTCGTAGGCGGCGATCACCGCCTGCGTGCGGTCCCGCGCCCCCAGCTTGGCCAGCACGGCGCTCACGTGCGACTTCACCGTCTCCGTCCCGACGACCAGCCGGGCGGCGATCTCCGCGTTCGACAGCCCCCGTGCCATCAGCCGCAGTACCTCCGCCTCCCGTTCGGTCAGCCCGGCCCCGGTCAGCGGGGCGCCGGCCGCGTGCCGCTCCCCGAACCGGGCGGCGAGGCGCCGCACGGACGCCGGGAACAGCAGCGACTCGCCGTCCGCCACCAGCCGCACCGCGTGCACGATCTCGGCCGGCCGGGACCGCTTCAGCAGGAACCCGTCGGCGCCGGCGCGCAGCGCCTCGTACACGAACTCGTCGTCCTCGAAGGTGGTCACCACGATGATCTTGGGCGGTGCGTCCACCGTGCGCAGCACCGCGCGCGTGGCCTCGATCCCGTCCATCAGCGGCATCCGGACGTCCATCGCGACCACGTCCGGCCGCAGCCGGCGCACGAGCGGGATGACCGCCGCCCCGTCGGCGGCCTCGCCGACCACCCGGATGTCGGGCTGCGCCTCCAGTACGGCGCGCAGACCCGCGCGCACCAGGGGCTCGTCGTCGACCAGGAGTACGGTGACCGGCATCCGGCCAGCGTAGATCAACCGAGCGGCAGCTCCGCGCGCACCTGCCAGTCGCCCTCGTCGGGGCCGGTGCGGGCGCTGCCGCCGAGCAGCGCGGCGCGCTCCCGTATCCCGCGCAGCCCGCTGCCCCGCCCGGTCCCGGGCGGCCCGGCAGGCAGCGGACTGCGGACCTCCAGGGTGAGCGCGTCCGCGCGCACGGACAGCCGGACCCGCACCGGGACGGCTCCCGCGTGCCGCAGCACATTGGTGAGCGCCTCCTGCAGGATCCGGTATCCCTCACGCGAGACGGGCCCCGGTACGGATGCCACCGGGCCGGTCACCTCGGCCTCGACCTTGGCACCGGAGGCGCGTGCCGACTCCAGCAGGCGGTCGGCGTCGGCCAGGGTGGGCCGGGCGCTCGCCGGCCGCTCCGACTCGCGCAACACACCGAGCACCCGCTCCAGATCGTCGAGCGCGGCCCGTCCGGTCTCCTCGATCGCCTCCAGCGCCCGGTCGGTGAACTCCGGATCGCCCGCCGCCCGCGCGGCGCCCGCCTGCACCACCGCCACCGTCAGGGCGTGGCCGATCGAGTCGTGCAACTCCCGTGCGATGCGGGTGCGTTCCAGCAGCCGTTCGGTGCGCTCCTCCAGTGCGGCCAGCCGCTCCGCGGCGGACGGCCCGAGCAGCCGGCGAGCGCACACGGTGATCAGCTCTCCGAGTCCGACGACGGCCCCGTACAGGGCGAGCAGCGGCACCGGCGCCAGCAGGGCCCACGCCCGGTCCGGCGGCAGCAGGTCCAGCAGGGGCACCCCCGAAAGAGCCCGCCCCCAGGCGCACTTCGCTAGCTCGTACGCCGCGATCGGCATCCACACCGAGAAGAACGAGGTCACCCAGCCGAGGAGGATCCGCAGCTCCAGCCACAGCACCACGCGGCCGCGGTCCCGCCAGCCCGCCGACGCGGTGGCGGAGATGCCGGGATTCTCCGCGCCGGGCGTCAGCAGCAGCCGGCCCTGGACGCCCTCGCCCACGCGCACGGCCGGCACGAGGCCGACCGGGACGAGCACGAGCGCGGGCACCCACGGCTTCGACTCGTCGATCAGCATCCACACGCTCTGCAGCAGCATGGGAACCCACAGATGCAGCAGACGCGTGTACGTCGTCCCGCGCGACAGCGGGCGCAGGAAGCGGACCATGGGCCCATCCTCGCAGGGGTCCTGGAGGCAATCCTCCCCCGCGCGGGGGAGACGCTCTCCACCGGCGGGGGAGGAGCCGACGCCCGTTCCCCGCAAGGCTGTTGCCATGACCAGCATCGACGTACGAGACCTCACCAAGGAGTACGGCGGCCGGCGCGCCGTGGACCGGCTCACCTTCGGCGTCCGTCCCGGCCGCGTCACCGGATTCCTCGGCCCCAACGGCGCCGGCAAGTCCACCACCATGCGGCTCGTCCTCGGCCTCGACCGGCCGACCTCCGGGACCGCCACGATCGGCGGCCGCGCCTACGCCGAACTCCAGGACCCCCTGCGCCGGGTGGGCGCCCTGCTGGACGCCGGGGCCGCGCACGGCTCCCGTACCGCGCGTGACCATCTGCGGGCCCTGGCGGTGAGCAACCGCATCCCGGCCCACCGGGTGGACACCGTCCTGGAGCGGACCGGACTCGCCGCGGTGGCCCGCCGCCGGGTGCGGACGTACTCCCTGGGCATGCGCCAGCGGCTCGGCATCGCCGCCGCCCTCCTGGGCGACCCGGAGGTGATCCTGCTGGACGAGCCCGCCAACGGCCTCGACCCGGAGGGCATCATCTGGATCCGCACCCTCCTGCGCGGCCTCGCGGACGAGGGCCGCACGGTCCTCGTGTCCAGCCATCTGATGAACGAGACCGCCGCCTTCGCCGACCACCTGGTGATCCTCGGCCGGGGCCGCCTCCTCGCCGACACACCGGTGCAGGAGTTCATCCACGCGCGCGTGCGGCCCCGGGTCAAGGTCCGCACCACCGACGCCGCCGCGCTCGGCGGCCTGCTCGCCCGCCACGGCCACGACGCCTCCCAGGACGAGGACGGCACCTGGACCGTGCGGCACGCGCGCGTGGACGACATCGGCCGCCTGATGTCGGAGGCGGGCGTGCCCGTGCTGGAACTGACCGCTCAGAAGGCCACTCTCGAGGAGGCCTACCTCCATCTGACGGCCGCCGAGGCCGAGTTCACCGCCCAGCCCCAGGAGGTCTGACCATGCCGTTCACCCCGGTCCTGCACGCGGAGTGGATCAAGATCCGCACCCTGCGCTCGCTCGTCGGCAGCCTGGCCGCGGTCCTGCTCGCCACCGTCGCGTTCTCCGCGCTCTCCTCCGCCGACGCCGATGACACGGACCCGCTGTTCTCGGTGTTCTTCGGGATCAACCTCGGTCAGATCGCCGTGATCGCCTTCGGTACGACGGCCGTCTCCTCCGAGTTCCGGGGCGGCGCGCTGCGGCTGACGCTCGCGGCCGTACCGGACCGGCGGCGGTGGTTCGCCGCGAAGGTGACGGCGATCGCCCTGCCGGTGCTGGCGACGGGGCTGCTCACCGGCCTCGTGACACTGCTGGTGGGCAAGGCCGTGCTCGGCGACTCCGGGCCCACCTGGTCCGAGGGGCTGCGCGGCGCCGTCGGCTGCGGTCTCCACCTCACGCTGATGGCGCTGTTCGCCGCCGGACTCACGGCCGTCCTGCGCAGCGGCGTCGCGACGCTCTCCGTGCTCATCCCGTTCCTGCTGATCGTGTCCTTCGTCATCGGCGACATGTCCTCGGGCGTGGCCGATCTGCTGCCCGACCGGGCCGGTCAAGTCGCCCTGCACAGCGCCCATGACGGAGCCCTCGGTCCGTGGACCGGGCTCGCGGTGGCCGCGCTCTGGGCGGCGGCGGCCCTCTCCGCGGGGGCCTGGAGCGTGCGGCGCAGGGATGCCTGACGGCATGCCAATTGTCAGTGGGGCCGGTTTTACTGGATCACATGGACATCGCGAACTGTCTCGCTCTGATCGAGCGGCTGTGCGGGCGGGAGTTCCCACGGGAGCACGGCAGGACGGACGTCGGCACGGGCGGGCCCGGTTACCTGATAGCCGCCTTGCGGACCAGCGGCGACTTCCACGAGGACGACGGCACCGAGCGGGAGACCGTGGAGGCGCAGTACGAGGCCGACCGGGACGCGCTGGGCGAGCGGCTCGCCGAACGGTGGGGGCCGGCGGACGTGTTCGGTCTGGCCGGCGTGCTGCTGCGGAGTGCGGAGGGGGAGGAGGCGGCGGAGCCGTGGGGGACGCTGGCCGCGCACGTACCGGATCTGCACCTGTGGCGCGCGGAGTCGGGCCGCTGGGTCGCCCTGGGGGTGTCCCGGTGGGACGGCGAACCGCCGTTCCAGCTGCTGGCGGTGGTCACGGAGACCGACCCGCCCTGACCCCTCAGGCCTCCTCCGCGGCCTTCCGCAGCCGCGCGAACTCCTCCGCCATCGTCGCCGCCGTCCAGTGCGCGTTCAGCCCGCTGGGGTTGGGCAGCACCCACACCCGGGTGTCACCGATGGCTCCCTCCTGCGGACCCACCCCGGCCCTGCGGTCGCCGAAGGCGGCCCGGTACGCGGTCACGCCGACCACGGCCAGCCACCTCGGCCTCAGCCGCGTCACCCTGGCCGTCAGCGACTGCCCGCCCGTCACGTACTCCTCGGCGGTCAGCTCGTCGGCGCGAGCCGTGGCCCGCGCCACGACATTGGTGATGCCGAGCCCGTACGTCAGCATCTCCCGCTGCTCCGCGGGCTTCAGCAGCCTCGGCGTGAAGCCGGACAGATGCAGCACCGGCCAGAACCGGTTGCCCGGGCGCGCGAAGTGATGGCCCGTCGCAGCGGACATCAGACCGGGGTTGATACCGCAGAAGAGCACCCGGAGGCCGTCCGCGACCACGTCCGGGACGAGACGGTCGCGGGCGGCCTCCAGTTCCGCCGGGGCGAAGCGGGTCAGAGGATCGCTCCCGGGGTGTAGCCGGCCGCCTCGGGGTGCTGCTTGACGATCTCCTCGATCCGGCCGACGACCACACCGACCTGGGCGGCGGCCGCACCGGTGAAGGACAGCTTGTCGGCCATCAGCGCGGCCAGCTCCTCGCGGCCGAGCGGCAGCCGCTCGTCGGCGGCGAGCTTGTCGAGCAGGTCGTTGCGCTCGGCACCCTGCTCACGCATCGCGAGCGCGGTGGCGACGGCGTTCTCCTTGATGGCCTCGTGCCCGACCTCGCGGCCCACGCCCGCCCGGACGGCGCCCATGAGCACCTTGGTGGTGGCGAGGAACGGCAGGTACCGGTCCAGCTCGCGGGCGACCACGGCCGGGAAGGCGCCGAACTCGTCGAGCACGGTCAGGAAGGTCTCCAGCAGGCCGTCCAGGGCGAAGAACGCGTCGGGGAGGGCCACCCGGCGCACCACCGAGCAGGAGACGTCGCCCTCGTTCCACTGGTCGCCCGCCAGCTCGCCGGTCATCGAGGCGTAGCCGCGCAGGATCACCATCAGGCCGTTGACGCGCTCGCAGGAGCGGGTGTTCATCTTGTGCGGCATCGCCGAGGAGCCCACCTGGCCCGGCTTGAAGCCCTCGGTGACCAGCTCGTGCCCGGCCATCAGCCGGACCGTCTTCGCCAGCGAGGACGGCGCCGCGGCAAGCTGCACCAGCGCGGTCACGACCTCGTAGTCCAGCGAGCGCGGGTACACCTGGCCGACCGAGGTGAACGCCTGGGAGAAGCCCAGGTGCCGCGCGATGCGGTCCTCCAGCTCGGCGAGCTTGGCCGCGTCGCCGCCGAGCAGGTCCAGCATGTCCTGGGCGGTTCCGACCGGGCCCTTGATGCCGCGCAGCGGGTAGCGGCCCAGCAGCTCCTCGACGCGGCCGTGGGCGACCAACAGCTCGTCGGCGGCGGTCGCGAACCGCTTGCCGAGGGTGGTCGCCTGGGCGGCCACGTTGTGCGAGCGGCCCGCCATGACCAGCTCGGCGTACTCGCCCGCCAGCTTGCCGAGCCGGGCCAGGACGGCCACGGTGCGGTCGCGCATCAGCTCCAGGGAGAGCCGGATCTGGAGCTGCTCGACGTTCTCGGTGAGGTCACGGGAGGTCATGCCCTTGTGCACGTGCTCGTGGCCGGCGAGGTCGTTGAACTCCTCGATCCGGGCCTTCACGTCGTGCCGGGTGACCTTCTCGCGCTCGGCGATCGAGGCCAGGTCAACGGTGTCGAGGACGCGCTCGTAGTCGGCGATCGCCTCGTCCGGCACCTCGATGCCGAGGTCCTTCTGGGCCCGCAGCACGGCGAGCCAGAGCTGCCGCTCCAGCCTCACCTTCTGCTCGGGGGACCAGAGCGTGGCGAGCTCGGCGGAGGCGTAGCGTCCGGCGAGGACGTTCGGGATGCGGGGCTTGGCGGGAGCGGAAGTCACGTGTCCAGATTCTACTGGCGGTTCGTGCAGGCCAGCGCCACGGTCTCGTTCGGCGGAAGCTACGAGAGCCACGTCACGCCGGGAGGCGGGCCGGCCCGTCGCCGGGACCCGGCCCGCCTCCTCGCGCGGGCCTAGGCCCGCCCCTCGTACGGCAGCAGCTCGGGTCGCTTGGCCGGGCGGCCGTCGCCGGAGGAACGGCCGGTCAGCCGGCGGCCTATCCACGGCAGCAGGTGCTGCTGGGCGAACCGCGCGTCGGCGATCCGCCGGTGCATCCAGCCGGGCGGCAGCGTGGCCGGAACCGGGACGTGCCACTCGGTGTCCTCGGGCTCGTAGCCGAGCGTCTGCCACACCGCCTCGGCGACCCTGCGGTGCCCCTCGTCCGTCAGGTGCAGCCGGTCCACGTCCCACAGCCGGGGATCCGCCAGTGACGGCGCCCCGTACAGGTCGACCACCAGCGCGCCGTGCTTGGCGGCCAGCTCGTCGATGCAGGCGTACAGCTCCTCCATGCGCGGCCGGAACCGCTCCAGCACCGGGCCCTGCCGGCCGGGGCTGTGCATGAGCACGAGCTGTTCGCAGTTCGGCGCAAGCCGCTCCACGGCCTCCGTCAGCAGACCCCGCACCCGGCCCATGTCGCACTTGGGCCGCAGCGTGTCGTTGAGCCCGCCGACGAGGGTGATCACATCGGCGCCCATCGCGGCCGCCACGTCGACCTGCTCGTCGACGATCTGCTTGATCAGCTTGCCGCGCACCGCGAGGTTGGCGTACCGGAATCCAGGGTTGCGGGCCGCCATCCGCGCGGCGAGCAGATCGGCCCAGCCCCGGTAGGAGCCGTCGGGCAGCAGGTCCGACATGCCCTCGGTGAAGGAGTCGCCGAGGGCGACCAGGCTGGTGTGCGCGGGAGGTATGGAATTCGTGTGCATGGCGTCAGCGATGGTAACCCGGCTCCATACCCGTCGGTCGGTCGCCCTCGGACCGCTCGGGGCGGGCCGGGGGCGACCGGGCGGGACGGGGCCGGGCGGCCCGCCGGGCGTGGGCTCAGGCGGGCTGCCCGAACAGCTCCCGCAGGACGTCCTCCATGGTCACGAGGCCCGCCAGCCGGCCGTCGTCGCCGAGCACGCCCGCCACGTGCGTACGGCTGCCGCGCATCGCGGTGAGCACGTCGTCCAGCGGTGTGCTCTCCCGTACGCGCGCGATGGGCCGCATGTCCCGCAGCCGGAACGGCAGATCCCGCGGCACGACGTCCAGCGCGTCCTTGACGTGCAGATAGCCGACGATCCGGCGGCCCTCGTCGACCACGGGGAACCGGGAGAAGCCGGACTCGGCCGACAGCCGTTCCAACTGCTCGGGGGTGACGCCCACGCGCGCGTAGACCACCCGCCGGAGCGGGACGACCACGTCCCGGACCGGGCGGCGGCCCAGCTCCAGGGCGTCGTGCAGCCGCTCCTGCGCCCGGTCGTCGATCAGCCCCGCTTCGCTGGCGTCCTTGACGATCTCGGCGAGCTGGGTGTCCGTGAAGGTCGCCGACACCTCGTCCTTGGCCTCCACCCTGAGCAGCTTCAGCAGCCCGTTCGCAAAGGCGTTGATCGCGAAGATCACCGGGCGCAGTGCCCGGGAGAGCGCGACCAGCGGCGGGCCGAGCAGCAGCGCGCTGCGCACGGGTTCGGCGAGTGAGATGTTCTTGGGCACCATCTCGCCCAGCAGCATGTGCAGATAGGTGGCCAGGGTCAGCGCGATCACGAAGGACACCGCGTGGCCCACGCCCGTGGACACGCCGACCGCGTGGAACACCGGCTCCAGCAGATGCGCGATCGCCGGCTCGGCGACCACACCGAGGACCAGCGTGCACAGCGTGATGCCGAGCTGGGCGGCGGCCAGCAGCGCGGACACGTGCTCCAGGCCCCACAGCACGCTCTTCGCGCGCCGGTCGCCCTCCTGGGCGAGCGGCTCGATCTGCGAGCGGCGCACCGAGATCAGCGCGAACTCGGCACCCACGAAGAAGGCGTTGACGACGAGCGTCGCCAGGCCGATCAGCAGCTGTACGGCGGTCATCGCGCCCCCTCCGTCCGGCGGTCGTGCTCCTCGTCGTCCAGTGGCGCGTGCAGCAGCACCCGGGCGGCGCGGCGCCCCGAGGCGTCCACCACGTCCAGCCGCCAGCCGGCCACCTCGACGGTGTCCCCGACGCTGGGTATACGGCCCAGCTCGGTGGCGACGAGACCGGCCAGCGTCTCGTACGGCCCCTCGGGTACCCGCAGGCCCACCCGGGCGAGCTGGTCGGTGCGGGCGGCGCCGTCCGCGGAGTACAGGGCCCGGCCCTCGGTGTCGGCGCCCGCGGGGGCCAGGTCGGGCGTCTCGTGCGGGTCGTGCTCGTCCCGCACCTCGCCGACGACCTCCTCGACGATGTCCTCGAGCGTGGCCACACCGGCCGTACCGCCGTACTCGTCGATGACGACGGCCATGGTGCGCCTGCCGGACAGCCGGTCCAGCAGCCGGTCGACGGTGAGGGACTCGGGCACCATCAGGGGCTCGCGCATCACCTGGCCGACGGAGCGGCGGGTGCGCTGGTCGGCGGGCATGGCCAGGACGTCCTTGATGTGGGCGACGCCCACGACCGAGTCGAGGCTGCCGCGGTAGACGGGGAACCGGGACAGGCCCGTCGCCCGGGTCGCGTTCGCGACGTCCTCACAGGTCGCCTGGGCGTCTAGGGCGACGACCTGGACGCGCGGGGTCATCACGTTCTCCGCCGTCAGGTCGGCCAGGTTCAGTGTCCGGACGAACAGCTCCGCGGTGTCCGCCTCCAGCGCGCCCGCCTTCGCGGAGTGCCGGGCGAGGGCCACCAGCTCCTGCGGCCCGCGTGCGGAGGCCAGTTCCTCGGCCGGCTCGACACCGATCCGGCGCACCACTCGGTTGGCCATGTTGTTCAGGTGCGTGATGAAGGGGCGGAAGGCGGCGCTGAACCAGCGCTGCGCATTGCCCACCCGTTTGGCCACGGCCAGCGGCGAGGAGATCGCCCAGTTCTTCGGCACCAGTTCGCCGACCACCATCAGGAACACCGTGGACAGGGCCGTGCCCAGCACCAGCGCGACGGTACTCGCCGTGGTGGCGGACAGGCCCAGCGCCTCGAAGGGCCCGGCGAGGAGCTTGGCGATGGAGGGCTCGGCGAGCATGCCGACCACCAGGTTGGTGACGGTGATGCCGAGCTGTGCGCCGGAGAGCTGGAAGGTCAGGTTCCGTACGGCCTTCAGGGCGCCCGCGGCGCCCCGCTCGCCGCGTTCGGCGGCCCGTTCCAGCTCTCCGCGCTCGACGGTGGTCAGCGAGAACTCGGCCGCCACGAACGCGCCGCAGGCCACGGCGAGCAGGATCGCCAGCAGGAGGAGCAGCACTTCGGTCATCGGGTCACCCCCGTCCCATGATCGGGCAGGGCCGGGCGGGGCGCGCGGTGTCGCGGACTGGGAGGATCGCCCATGGGCGGACTCTCACAACCTTTCATGGAGGGCCGAGTGCTCCCTCAATGGTAAAGGATGGGCAAAGAGTCCTGTGGATTCGGTCGGTGAACGGCGGGACGCCGGTCCGTGCGGCGGCAGGATCCGGTCCGTGAGCGGCCCGGGATCAGTCCGTGAGCGGCTTCACCCAGCGCCGCCACCGCTCCTCGGGCCCGTACCCGGCGGCCCGCCACGCGTGGTGCGCGCTCTCGTTGCGGACCAGCACCATCGCGTCCGCGCGCCGCCCGCCGAGCGCCGCGAACCGCTCCTCGGCGGCGGCCAGCAGCGCCGAGCCGATGCCCTGCCGCCGCCGTCCGGGACACACCGCGAGCCGGTACAGATGGCAGCGCCAGCCGTCGAAGCCCGCGATCACCGTGCCGACCAGCCCGCCCTCCGCCTCGGCGAGGATCAGCGCCCCGGGATCGCGGGCGACCAGCCGCTCCATCCCCTCGCGGTCGTCACTGATGCTGGTGCCCTCGGCGGCCGTCCGCCAGAACGCGAGGACGGCGTCCAGGTCGGCGGGCAGGGCGGGGCGCAGTCGGAGTCCGATCATGCGAAGACCCCATCACGCGAAGAGTTTTCCGCCCCGGAATTCCATCATGCGGACTCCTCGCGCAACCGGGCCAGCACCGGGGCGAACTCCTCCATCGACGGCTCCAGGACCGTCAGATACGAGAACCCGAACCGCTCCCGCTGCGCCCGCACCCGCTCCACGAGGTGATCGAGCGGGCCGACCAGCACGATGGGCAGGGCCAGCGCCGCCTCCAGGGTGAGCTGCGGCTGGCGTTCGAGCAGGGGCCCCAGGACGGGCTCGGGATCGTCGGTGACGGCGACGATCTGGATGAGCAGGTTCAGCTCCGCCTCCTCGGGCCGGCCCGCCGCGTGCTCCCGGTACCGGGCCACCCGCTCGTCCAGCTCCTCGGCCGTCAGCGGCTGAAGCGTCCCGGCGGTGCGACCGGGCCGGGCTCCGGTGAACGCCGCGATGTCCGCGTGTTCGGCGGTCAGCCGCAGCATCCGATCCCCGTTGGCGCCGATCAGCAGGGGCACCCCGCGTTGCTCGGGCTTCGGCCGGTGCTCCTGCGAGCCGAGCAGCCGGTCCAGCTCCACGACCGTGCGCCGCAGATGGTCCACCCGCTCGCGCGGGGAGCCGTACGGCAGCCCGGCCGTCTCGTGCTCGGCCTCGACGTAGCCCGTGCCGAGGCCGAGTTCGAGCCGGCCGCCGGTCAGCGCGTCGGTGGTCGCGACCTCGCGGGCCAGCAGCGCGGAGTTCCAGAAACCCGCGTTGAGCACGAAGGTGCCGAGGCGCGGCCGCTCGGTCGCCTCGGCGGCCGCCACCAGCGCCGGGAACGGCGCGACCATGCCGAGGTGGTCGGGGACCAGGATCACGTCGTACCCCAGCTCCTCGGCACGGCGGCACGAGGCCCGCCACTCGGCGGCGGGCGAGGGCGTGAGCAGATTGACCCCGAAGCGGAACGGGCGCGGCATGGACTCTCCTCGTCAGCAGGTGACTTGAGCCTGGCGCCACGATTCCATCACGCCTCCGCGGCGCCTCGCGGAAGCCCGTGCCGTCCCGCGGAGGCGACCGGCGTCACTCGTGCGCGATCGCCGCCAGCACGTTCATCCGGGACGCCCGCAGCGCCGGCAGCAGGGCCGCCACGATGCCGACCACCGCCGCGCCGATCACGACCGCGACGACGGTGCCCCACGGAATGGCGAGCGCGGTCATGCCCTGCAGGGCCAGCACCCGCTGCATGCAGACACCCCACACCAGACCGAGCCCCAGTCCCAGTACCGCCCCGAACACCGCGATCACCACCGACTCCAGCCGGATCATCCGGCGCAGTTGCCGCCGGCCCAGCCCGATCGCGCGCAGCAGCCCGATCTCCCGGGTGCGCTCCACCACCGACAGGGCGAGGGTGTTGACCACGCCGAGCACCGCGATGACGATGGCGAGCCCGAGCAGCGCGTACACGAGGTACAGCAGCACCGCGATCTGGTCGTGCACGAGCTTCTTGTAGTCGGCCTGGTCGCGCACCTGGACCTGCGGGAACGGCTTGAGCGACCGCTCCAGAGCCGAGCGCAGCTCCTGGGCGCCGGTGCCGGGGGCCGCGTTGACGTAGAGCGCGGAGTCCTGGCCGTCCGGCACGTGCTTCTGGAGCGTCGCGAGGCCGAGGAAGACACCGCCCTGCGAACCGAAGGCCTGCGATCCCTCCTGGTCGGTGAGGGCCCCGACCGTCAGTTCCGCCCGGCGGCCGCCCTGGAACTCGACGGGGAGCACGGTGCCGATCCGCACCCGGTGGCCCCGGGCGAAGCCGGCGTCGAGGGCGAGGTGCCCCGCCGCCAGCGCCGCGGGCGAGCCGCCCCGGGCGTAGGTGAGGTGGGCGACGTCGTCGAGCCGGGGGCCGTACCCGGCGGCCGTGGTCTGGACGCGCCTGCCGTCGGGCAGCCGCAGGGCGATCGGGGCGATCCGCTGCCGTACGACCAGCCCGGCGCCCCGGGTACCGGTCACGGCGTCCGTGACGTCCTTGTTGAACGGCCTGAACTCGGTTCCCTGCACGATGAAGTCGGCGCCGAGCGTCCTGTCGATCTGCCGGTCGAACGACGCCGACATCGACGCGCTCGCCACGGACATGCCGCCGACCAGCGCCAGACCCACCATCAGCGCGGCGGCGGTGGCACCGGTGCGGCGCGGGTTGCGCAGCGCGTTGCGCTGACTCATCCGGCCGACCGGCCCGAACAGCGCGGGGAAGGCTCCGCCGAGGACCCGGATCACGGGCCGGACCAGCAGCGGGCCCGCGATCACGGTGGCGACCAGCGTCAGCACCACGCCGAGGCCGAGCAACGAGGACGCCGGGGTGGTCCGCGTGGCCGCGGCGCAGCCGGCCAGCGCGGCCGCACCGGCCGCCCCGACCACGGCGCCGGCGATCGCCCGGGTCCGCAGCGGCCTGCCCACGCCGGCGACCTCGGCGTCCGCCAGCGCCGCCATCGGGGAGACGGCCGCCGCCCGCCGCGCGGGCAGGTACGCGGCTACGAAGGTGACGCCGACACCGACCACGTACGCGGCGACCGGGGTGCCCCAGCCGATCACCATCTCGGTGGCCTTCAGGTTCATCCCGAACGCGGCCATCAGCCGGATGAGGCCGAACGCCAGGCCGATCCCGGCGGCGAGGCCGAGCGTGGAGCCCACCACTCCCAGCAGCGCCGCCTCCGTGAGCACCGACCGCCGCACCTGCCGCCGGTCCGCGCCCAGCGCCCGCAGCAGCCCCAGTTCGCGGGTGCGCTGGGCGATCAGCATGGAGAAGGTGTTGACGATCAGGAAGACGCCGACGAGCACGGCGATGCCGGCGAAGCCCAGCATCACGTACTTGATCACGTCGAGGAAGCCGCCGAGGTCGGCCGCGGCCGACTTGGCCTGCTCGTCCGCGGTCCTCAGGTCGTACGTCCCGGTGCCGATCGCCGCGCCGACGCGGTGCTTGAGCTCCGTGTCGGTCACGCCCTTCGCCGCGTCCACCGAGACGCCGGTGGCCCGGCCGGCGGAGCCGAGCAGCACGCGGCCGGCCACCGCGGGGTCCAGGAACACCCGGGCGGCACCCGGATTGGTGGTGGTGAACGTGGCGATGCCGACGACCCGGACCGGGAACGAACCCGGCTGCGCCTGCACCGTCAGCGTGTCGCCGATCCGTACGTGCTTCTCGCCGGCGGTGTCCGCGTCGAGCAGCACCTCCCCCGCGCCGTGCGGGGCGTGACCGGAGGTCAGCTTCACCGGGCTGCGCCGGGCGGCGTACCAGGAGCCGGCGACGGTCGGGGCGCCGGTGGTCGGCCCGACGGACCGGTTGCGGCTGTCGACCACCACCACGTTCCGCACCGAGACGTCCGCGTACACGGCGGCGACCCCGTCCACCTTCGAGATCCGGTCCGTCAGCTCCGAGGGGAGGGTCCGGACCACGCCTCCGGGCACGGCGGACTTCAGGTCCTCCTTCGGTTCCACGGTCACATCGGCGGCGGTGGAGGCGAAGAGCTGGTCGAAGGTGCGGCCGACGGTGTCGGAGAAGATCAGACTGCCCGCGACGAACGCCACGGACAGGACGACGGCCAGCGCGGACAGCGCCAGCCGGCCCTTGTGGGCGAGGAAACCGCGCAGGGTCGCCCTGAGCACCGGGTCAGCCCTCGTGGGCGGTGACGTCGTCGCCGAGCCGTCCCCGCACCACGTCGAACGCTTTCATGCGCTCCAGCACCGCGTCCGCCGTCGGCCGCGCCATCTCGTCCACGATCCGCCCGTCGCCGAGGAAGAGGACCAGGTCGGAGTGGGCGGCCGCGCCCGGGTCATGGGTGACCATGACGACCGTCTGTCCGAGGTCGTCCACGGCGCTGCGCAGGAAGCCCAGCACCTCCAGCCCGGCCCGCGAGTCCAGGTTGCCCGTCGGCTCGTCGGCGAAGATCAGCTCGGGCCGGGAGGCCAGCGCCCGCGCGCACGCCACCCGCTGCTGCTGACCGCCCGAGAGCTGCGCGGGCCGGTGGGACAGGCGCCCGCGCAGACCGAGGGTGTCGATGACCTGGTCCAGCCAGGCCTGGTCGGGCCTGCGGCCCGCGATGTCCACGGGCAGCGTGATGTTCTCGGCCGCGGTCAGCGTCGGGATCAGGTTGAACGACTGGAACATGAAGCCGATCCGGTCCCGCCGGAGCCGGGTCAGCTCCCGGTCCTTCATACCGGTGATCTCGGTGGCGCCGAGCCAGACCTGACCGGCGGACACGTTGTCCAGGCCCGCCAGGCAGTGCATCAGTGTGGATTTCCCGGAGCCCGAGGGGCCCATCACGGCGGTGAAGCGGCCGCGGGCGATGTCCACGTCCACCGAGTCGAGGGCGAGCACCGCGGTCTCGCCCGAGCCGTACGCCTTGGTCAGGCCGCGCGCGCGGGCCGCGATCCCGCCGTCCGGCGTCAGGCCCGGCGCGTGCTCCGCAGCAGGTGTGGACAAGACCGCCTCCCGGTCGTCGACTCCCTCGTTCCGACCGAGCCTAGTGTGACCGGCCCCACAGTCGGTATCCCTCCAGGGACCGACGACACGCACACCGTGTAAGGGACACCGTCCCCGGGACGGCCCAGCGCGCCCGCAACCGCGAGTGCGGGCGCCCGGTGCCGGGGCGGCCCGCGGCGGTCAGCGCTCGGCCGGTTCCCCGGGCCGCCAGGCCGTGCCCAGCGCGCAGTACGACGTGGGCAGCCTCGGTCCCCGCTCCGGCAGCAGCACCCGCCGCTGCGGCCCGAGTTCGAACCCGGCGTCACGCAGCCCGGCGACCGGGTCACGGGCCAGGTGGCAGCCACCGCTCAGGGCCGGCCAGAGCGTGCGGTCCAGGGTGCGCTGGGTCAGCACCATCATCCGGCCGCCGCCTCGGCCGTGCTCGAAGAACCGCACCTCGCCACCCGGTCTGAGCACCCGCCGCACTTCGCCCAGCGCCCGTGCCACGTCCCGCACACTGCACAGCACCAGCGACAGCACGGCCGCGTCGAAGGCCTCGCTCTTCACCGGCAGCGCCTCCGCGACTCCCGGCACCACGTCGACCGGCACCTGGGCGCGCAGGGCCGACTCCAGGGCCAGCTTCCGCAGCAGCGGCTCGGGTTCGATCGCGACGACCTCCGCGACCTCCCTGGGGTAGTGGCCGAAGTTCAGCCCGTTCCCGGCACCGATCTCGATCACCCGCCCGGACAGCCCGGCGAGCAGCCGCTCACGTATCCGGGCCATCCCGAGCCGGGTCTCGGCGCCCACGCTGAGCCGGGCGTAGTAACGGGCGAAGAGCGGGTGGTGGACGGAACTCCGCGCCACCGTGCCGGAACCGGCCGACGACAACCGCATGGCAACCTCCCGGGCAGGGCCTAGGGTGATTGTCCCCCGGGGAGCCCCGGCACACCCCCGCCGCGTCCAAGGTCATGAGCGGCGGCCGAGGCGTGCGGGGCCGTCACTCAGGGCGCCTGCCGGATGCGGAACGCCTCCGCGTCCCATGTCCCGTCCAGCCGCCCGGCCAGCCAGCCCGGCGCGGCGGCCCGGAACGCGGCGGGCGGCAGCGCGCCCGCCCCGGCGGGCAGCGCGCCGAGCAGCGGGGCGCCCGCGACCTCCGGCAGGTCCACGACGTTGCAGCGGCAGGCCAGGTCAGGGTCGTCGGGCCAGCTCCCGATCACGACCCCGGCGAGATCCAGCTCGCGGGCCCGCAGTTCACGTGCCGTCAGCTCGGTGGTGTTGAGCGTGCCGAGGCCGGCCGAGGCGACGACCAGCACCGGCGCGTTCAGCAGCCGGGCCGTGTCGGCCAGGGTTCCGCCCGCCGCGTCGAACCGGACGAGCAGCCCGCCCGCCCCCTCGACCAGCACCAGATCGTGCTCGGTGGCCAGCTTGGCCGCCGCCTCGGCGACCTCGTGCGGATGCACCGGAGCCATCCGGGCCCGCCGGGCCGCCGTACCCGGCGCCAACGGCTCGGGGAAGCGGGCCAGTTCGGCGGCCGTGACCGGCCCGGCCAGCCGGGCCACCTCGTCCGCGTCGCCGCGCTCGTCCGGCCGTACGCCCGTCTGCGCGGCCTTCAGCACCGCCACCGAACGCCCGGCCGCGAGCGCCGTGGCGGCGACGGCCGCGGTCGTGACGGTCTTGCCGACCTCCGTGCCCGTCCCCGTGATCACCAGTACCGGCATCTCAACCCTCCCGCGCCGCGGCGCACACCGCGCGCGCGATCCGTGCCACGTCCTCGTCCGAGGTGACGTACGGCGGCATCGTGTAGACCAGGTCGCGGAACGGGCGCAGCCACACGCCCTCCCGCACGGCGGCCCGGGTGGCCGCGGTCATGTCGACCTCGTGGTCGAGCTGCACCACGCCGATGGCGCCCAGGACGCGGACGTCCTTCACCCTCGGCAGCGCGGCGGCCGGTGCCAGGCCCGCCCGCAGGCCCGCCTCGATCCGCCGGACCTCCGCCCGCCAGTCCTGCCCGAGCAGCAGGCCGATCGAGGCACAGGCCACGGCCGCCGCCAGCGGGTTGCCCATGAACGTCGGGCCGTGGGCGAGCACCGGCACCTCGCCCCGCGAGATGCCGTCCGCCACCCGCGCCGTGCACAGCGTGGCCGCCATGGTGAGATAGCCGCCGGTCAGCGCCTTGCCCACGCACATCACGTCCGGGGTTACGCCCGCGTGGTCCGCCGCGAACAGCGCGCCGGTGCGCCCGAATCCGGTGGCGATCTCGTCGAACACCAGCAGCACGCCGTGCTCGTCGCACGCCTCGCGCAGCACCCGCAGATACGCGGGGGAGTGGAACCGCATCCCGCCGGCCCCCTGCACCACCGGCTCCACGATCACCGCGGCCAGCTCGTCGGCGTGCCGCCCGATCAGCTCACGCAACCGCAGTGCGTACGGCTCCTCGTACTCGGCCGGCGGAGCGTCCGCGAACACCTGACGCGGCAGCACACCGGTCCACAGGTCGTGCATCCCGCCGTCGGGGTCGCACACCGACATCGGGTTCCAGGTGTCCCCGTGGTAGCCGCCGCGCCAGGTCAGCAGCCGCTGCTTGGCCGGGCGGCCGAGCGAACGCCAGTACTGCAGGCACATCTTCACCGCGACCTCGACCGACACCGAGCCGGAGTCGGCGAGGAACACATGCTCGAGCCCCTCTGGAGACATGTCGACAAGGAGCTTCGCCAGCCGGACGGCGGGCTCGTGCGTGAGCCCGCCGAACATGACGTGGCTCATCCGCCCGAGCTGCTCACGGGCCGCCTCGTTGAGGACGGGGTGGTTGTAGCCGTGGATCGCCGACCACCACGAGGACATGCCGTCGACCAGCTCGCCCGAGCCGTCGGCCGGGCGCAGTCTGACCCCGCTCGCCGACTCCACGACGAGCGGTTCGGCGCGCCCGGGCATCGGACCGTACGGATGCCACACATGCCGCCGGTCCAGCTCCAGCAGCTCGGGCACGCTCAGGCCGGGCAGGTCAGGCATTGGGCGCGAGATCCGTTCCGGCGCCCCGGCGGCGCACGGCGACCAGGTCGGTGCGCGCCTCGTTCGCCGCGGGCTCCGGTGCGGACGCCGTACCGCAGACACCGCCGCCCTCGTGCGAACCGCAGCCCGCCTCCGCGTGCGAACCGCAGCCCGCCTCCGCACCCGACCCGCACCCGGCGCTTCCGTGGGAGCCGCAGCCGCCGGCGGCGGCCGCCGCCCGGTGCTCGGGCAGGGTCACCTGCTCGGCGCCCTCCACCTCGAACCCGGCGTCCGCGATCATCTCCAGGTCGGCCTTGCCCGCCTGGCCCTCACTGGTCAGGTAGTCGCCCAGGAAGATGGAGTTGGCCAGGTTCAGGGCCAGGGGCTGCATGGTGCGCAGGTGGACCTCGCGGCCGCCCGCGATGCGCACCTCGGCGTCCGGGCAGACGAAGCGCACCATGGCGAGGATGCGCAGACAGCGCTGCGGGGTGAGGTTCCACTCCTTGCCGAGCGGGGTCCCCTCGAACGGGATCAGGAAGTTCACCGGAACGGAGTCCGGGTCGAGCTCGCGCAGCGAGAAGACGACGTCCACCAGGTCCTCGTCGCTCTCGCCCATACCGGCGATCAGCCCGGAGCAGGCGGACAGCCCGGCGGCGTGCGCCTTGTTCACCGTGTCCACCCGGTCGGCGTACGTGTGGGTGGTGGTGATGTCCCCGTACGTGGCCTCGGAGGTGTTCAGGTTGTGGTTGTAGGCGTCCGCGCCCGCCTCGCGCAGCCGTTCGGCCTGGCCGTCGGAGAGCAGGCCGAGACAGGCGCACACCTCGACGTTCTCGTGCTGGTCCTTGATGGTCCGGATGGTCTCGGAGACCCGGTCCACGTCCCGGTCCGTGGGGCCGCGCCCGGACGCCACCAGGCAGACCCGCTTGGCGCCGCCCGCGAGGCCCGCGGCGGCGGCCTCGGAGGCCTCGCCGGGCTTCAGCCAGGTGTACTTGAGGATGCCGGCGGTGGAGCCGAGCCGCTGGGAGCAGTAGGAGCAGTCCTCAGGGCACAGGCCGGACTTGAGGTTGACCAGATAGTTGAGTTTCACGCGCCGGCCGAACCAGTGCCGGCGCACCTTGCCGGCCGCGGCCACCACATCGAGCAGGTCGTCGTCGGAGGTGGCGAGCACGGCGAGAGCCTCGTCGCGGGTCGGCGACTCGCGCCGAAGCCCCTTGTCCACCAGCGTGTTCAGCAGGTCCATGAGGCACGATCCTGTCCTACGGGACCGCCTCGGGCCAAGGAGAGTTTGCACAACGGAGACGGTTCACCGTGTGGGTATTGCCACACCCTGGGTGGAGGGCCGTACGGCTAGTGTCTGTCCGCTACCTACAAAAGCCCCGGAGGACCCATGGCGTTCGGCTGGATCGACGAGCAGGCCGAGGCGCGCCGTCGCGCCGGACTCGTACGGACCCTGCGCCCGCGCCCGGCCGACTCGCCGCTGCTGGACCTGGCGAGCAACGACTACCTGGGTCTCGCCCACCATCCCGAGGTCGCCGAGGGAGCGGCCGGGGCCGCCCGGACCTGGGGCGGCGGGTCCACCGGTTCCCGGCTGGTCACCGGTACCACCGAGCTGCACACCGAGCTCGAGCGGGAACTGGCGGACTTCTGCGGCTTCGAGGCGGCCCTGGTCTTCTCCTCCGGCTACGCCGCCAACCTGGCCGCGGTCACCGCGCTCGGCCCGCACGGGTCCCTGATCGTGTCCGACGCGGGCAACCACGCCTCGCTCATCGACGGCTGCCGGCTCGCCCGGGGCAACACCCAGGTGGTCGGGCACGCCGACCCGGAGGCCGTGGGCAAGGCGCTGGGCACGCACCCGGGACCGGCGATCGCCGTCTCCGACACGGTGTTCTCCGTCGACGGCGACGCGGCACCGCTGGCCGCCCTGGCCGAGGCGTGCCGTGAGCACGGCGCGGGCCTGGTCCTGGACGACGCGCACGGGCTCGGGGTGCTGGGCGACGGCGGCCGGGGCGCCCCGTACGCCGCCGGGCTCGCGGGCGCCGCGGACGTGGTCGTCACGGCGACACTGTCGAAGTCGCTCGGCAGCCAGGGCGGTGTGGTGCTGGGGCCGGCCCGGGTCGTCGCCCACCTGGTCAACGCCGCCCGCACGTTCATCTTCGACACCGGTCTCGCCCCCGCGGCCGTGGGCGCCGCGCTCGCGGCGCTGAGGCTGCTGCGGCGCGAGCCGTCGCGGGCGGAACGGGCCCGCGCGGTCGCCGCCGAACTGCACGCACGGCTGACCGCCGCGGGTCTGGAGGCGGTACGACCGGACGCCGCGGTGGTCTCCGTGCGGGCTCCGTCCCCGGAGCAGGCCGTGCGCTGGGCGGCCGACTGCCGTACGGCAGGCCTGGCCGTGGGCTGCTTCCGTCCTCCTTCCGTGCCCGACGGCATCTCGCGGCTGCGGCTGACCGCCCGTGCGGACCTCTCCGGGGCCGAGATCGAACGCGCTGTACGTGTGATTCGCGAGGCGCGACCATGAGTCGGCGTGACACGGCCGCACGTCTGGCGAAAGTGATCGGATCTGATCAGTAGGGGTCGGCCCGCCGGCCGGTGGTCAGGTCGGGTTCGACCCGGTCACCGGAGCGTTGCCACGAAGCCCGCCCAGCTCCCGGGGGAGAAGAGCAGCGCGGGTCCGGCCGGAGCCTTGGAGTCGCGCACGGCGAGCAGTCCGGCCCACGGGCCGGAGTGCGGCCGGGCCGTCTCCACGCAGTTGTTCGCTCCGGTGCTGTAGCTGCTGCGCAGCCACCGCACGTCGTGCAGATCGGTACTGGCTGGGACGTTCCGAGGCAGTGCTGTCATGGTGCCTCCTTACGCGCCGTCACCTATCCCGGCGATGTAGTCCAACGATTCCTCGGGTGAAAGGGCGTGGAACTGAAGGGTGTCGAAGGCCTCGGCGTAGGCCATGAGGTCTTCTTTCCGTTCCAGGTAGAGGCTACTCGTCAACTGGTCGAGAACAACCACGTCCAGATCAGAAGTGCGCGGAAATGAGAAGATAACGAAAGGCCCGGTGAGGCCGACATGCGCCCCCGCCGCGAACGGCAGTACCTGGAGCCGCACTTGGGGCAGCCGGGCGGCCTCCATCAGCCGTTCCAGTTGCCGCGCCATCACCTCGGGGCCGCCGACCTCCCGCCTGAGCACCGCCTCGTCCAGTACCGCGGTCAGCTCCAGCGGCGGCTCGGACCGGAGCACGTCCTGCCTCGCCAGCCGCACCTCCACCAGGGCGTCCAGCCGCTCCTCGTCCACTCCCTCCACCGCTGCCCGGGTCACCGCGCGAGCGTATTCCGGCGTCTGCAGAAGGCCGGGAACCACCGTGGTCTCCAGGGTGCGCATCCCGCTCGCCTGCGACTCCAGACTGATGAAGTCGCGGTAGGTGGGCGGCAGGACGCCCCGGTACGCGTGCCACCAGCGGTTGCGGCCGCCCGCGTCCCCCGAGCCCGTCAACATCAGGAGCATGTCGCGCAGTTGCCGGTCCCGGACGTCGTAGGCGTCGAGGAGTAACCGCACGTCCGCCGGCCTCACCCCACTGGCGCCGGTCTCGATGCGGCTCACCTTCGACTGGTGCCAGCCCACCAGAAGGGCCGCCTCGCCACTGGTGAGCCCGGCCCCGGTGCGCAGCGCACGCAGTTCGGCGCCCAGCTTGCGGCGCCGCACCGCGGGACCGTTCTGCATGGGAACTCCTTACTCCTTCCGGGCCGCCCGGATACGGTCTCGCGTCGCAGAGTTCACCGCTTCGGGCGACAGATATATGCATATCTTGGTGGATCGCTCCCCTGACCGGCCCGGTGATGGCAGTCTGGCGAAGAAGCACCAGTCCGGGACCGTACTCGAACCATCCGCTCCTCGTCGGACTGCGGTCCCGTGGGAAAGGGACGACGTCGCCATGGCAGACCACCTGGAAGCATCCGTCACTCTGCCGAGCGATCCCGCCTCGGTCTCCGCGGCCCGTTCCTACGTGGTGGGCACCCTCGCGGAGTGGGGCCTGCCGTCGGACACCGACGTGGCCGACACCGTGCGACTCATCGTCTCCGAACTCGCCACCAACGCCGTGCAGCACACCTTCGGTCAGTCACCCACCTTCACGGTCGACATCGCGCTGGACCGTGACGAACACCTGCGCATCGGCGTCACGGACAGCCATCCGCGCTTTCCGAAGAGACTGCCCGCCGCCGTCCAGCAGGACAACGGGCGCGGCATGGTCATCATCCGCTGGCTCACCGCCGAGTGCGGCGGCAGACTCCGCGTCCGCCCCACCCGCGAGGGCGGCAAGACGGTGTCGATCGAACTGCCGTGGACCCCCCAGGGGGAGCAGCTCACGGCGGCCGGGCAGCAGGAACCCTAGAAGAGGAACTGCGGAAGCCGGGGGACCACGGCCCGGCGCGCGGCCCTGCGGCCGCCCCGGCGGCTCGCCACGGAGCCGGACGCGGCCGCGCCGCCCCGGGGCCGCCCGCGTGCTTCAGGCGGGCACCGGGACGGCGCCGACGGTCAGGGGGAGCGGCCCTGCTGCTGGAGCCGCTCCAGGGGCGGGGCGGGGTCAGCTGACCCGGCCGTACCAGACGCTCCGTGTCCAGATCTTCTCGAGCCGCACCACGGCCCCGGTCTTCGGGGCGTGCCAGATCTTGCCCTTCCCGGCGTAGATGCCGACGTGGTAAACGCTGGATCCAGAGTGGAAGAAGACCAGGTCACCGGCCCTGCGGTGGCCGGCGGAAATATGCCGGGTCCGGTTGTACTGCTGGGCTGCCGTACGCGGCAGCTTCTTGCCCGCCTTCTTGAACGAGTAGAGCGTCAGACCCGAGCAGTCGAATCGGCGCGGACCGGTTGCCCCGTACTGGTAAGGGGAGCCCTTCTTGGAGGCGGCGATGTGCAGAGCCTTCGTCGCCAGCGTGGCGGCCGAGGCCTCGCCGGCCAGGCCGGGCACGGCGATGGAGCCGCCCACCGCTGCAAGCGTAAGAGCCGAGGCCGTACCGGCCCGGGCCATCATCGACGGGACACGATTCAGCGCAGTCATGCGCAACCCTTCGTCAGCCGCCTGTGAAGGATGACCTGTCGGATTCGGGCTGGCGAAGTGGCCCGGCCGCGTTGCCGCGGCTTCACCCCAAGGGCTGCTCGGCACGACCGTCCGTCTGCGACGAACGTCCGTCCCGGCGACCCGTCTTGCCTGGGTCCTCCACTCCTGCCGATCCACTCCTGTCGACCGGTCATCCGGGCGGCGGCAGGACTCGGCGTCCGCACGGATCGCCCCGCCGCGGTGGCGGGGGCTTGTCGTCAGACAGGGATCTTCACTCACAGGTGTCCGAAAATCCCAACGGAACCGGGGATTTGTGGCGTTACTCACCACTCACCCGTTCGGGTGGACACTGCTCTGTTCGAGTTGCCGTCAACTCCCGGACGTAGCCCCGGACCTGGGAAGAAGCACCTCCGCGCACGTCCTTGATCCGCCGATCGCGCAAGTCGGAGGGTCAGAAAAACAGCCTGGAGATACTCCGGCCGGGGGTACGTCGTTCGGGCCGTTTCAACTCCACGCCGGGCGGACCGTCGACGATCGGGTCCACCCGGCGCGGGAACCGGCGTCCGGGTCAGCCCACGCAATCGGGCGGGAGCACGACGCGCGCGGTACGGCGCTCACCGTCGAGCACCCGCAGCGCCCGTGCCAGCGTGTCCCCGTGCAGCTCCGCCTCGCCCCGCCGGTGCATCAGGGCGAGCGCGTCGCGCAGCTCGGCCGCCTTGCGCACCAGGGCCTGCGCCGCGCGCAGCCCGCTGTAGGTGTCTCCCGGCCGCGCCGGGTTGATCCGGCCGAGCAGGTCGACCGCCTCCAGGTAACGGTCGATCAGCTCGCCCTCGGCCCTGGTCAGCGCGGGCAGCGGCGGAAGCTCCGGCGGCAGCATCGGCGGGTCACTCCGCCCGCTCGGCGCCGGGGGCGGTCTTGCGGCTCGGGACGACACCGTCCACCAGTCCGTACGCCAGCGCGCCCCGCGCGTCCAGCACCAGATCCCGCTCCAGGTCCTGGCCGACCTGCTCCGGCGTGCGCCCGGTGTGCCGGACCAGCATCTCCTCCATCAGCGCCCGCATCCGGGTCAGCTCCCCGGCCTGGATGAGGAGGTCGCTCGGCTGTCCCTGGGCCGGTTCGGGCAGCGCGGGCTGCTCGAGCACCACGCGCGCGCCCGGCAGGATGAAGCGCTTGCCCGGGGCGCCGGCCGCGAGCAGGACCGCGGCGGCGGAGGCGGCCTGGCCCAGGCAGTAGGTCTCCACGTCGCAGCGGACGTAGCGCATCGTGTCGTAGACGGCGGTCATGGCGCCGAACGAGCCGCCCGGGCAGTTGAGGTACAGCGTGATGTCCCGGTCCGGCGCGGTGTGTTCGAGTTGCATGAACTGGCTGATCACATCGGTCGCCGCGGCGTCGTCGAGAGCTGACCCGAGGAAGACGACCCGGTTCTCGAACAGCTTCGAGTAGGGATCGAGCGTGCGGTCCCGGCCCGTGTCCGTGCGCTCGGTGAACTCGGGCAGGACGTGGCGGGCGGACGGTCGTGCCATGGACGTACCCCTCCTCGCGACGGGGCCTCCAGCGGCCCCGCGTCTGTACAAAATGTACAGGAAGTACGTGACGTTATGATGGGGGCATGGCCTACGAGATTCCGGTGACGCAAGCCAGGGCTGAGTTCGCCGACCTGATCAACCGGGTGGTGTACGGCGGCGAGCGCGTCGTCGTGACGCGGCACGGCAAGCCGCTCGTCGCCCTGGTCTCGGCCGCCGATCTGGAGCGCCTGGACGCCCTGGAGGAGCCGGACGGGGAGGAGATCGTCAGCTCCGTGTCCAAGGTGCGCGAGGCCGCGCCCGCGGCCCGGGAGCGGCAGCGGTTCGGCATCGCCGCCGAGCACCGGGGGCCCGGCGTCTCCTAGGGTCTGCTGCGAAAGTGGCCTCGTCGCCCGAAGGGCGGCCACTTTCGCAACAGCCCTAGCTCCGGCGCGCCGAGGGCCCGTCGGCGTCCGCGTATGGAGGGGCCGATCGAGTGCTCATGGGCTGATCAAAGGCTGGTTAACGTCGCTGAAACTCCGGCGAACTAGCCTGCCGCTCCACGCCACCAGGGGTTTTTCTGCCCGCGTTGATCACCATCGGGGCAATTTGTCCGTGTGTTACATCTGTCCCCGTCGCGGTGGCTGCGGCAACCGGACCCCGCACGGTCCGGAGCGAGGACTGTGAGGTGGGACGTGCAACTGACCCCGCACGAGCAAGAGCGGCTGCTGATCCACGTGGCGGCGGACGTCGCCGAGAAGCGCCGGGCCCGCGGACTGAAGCTCAACCACCCCGAGGCGGTCGCCCTCATCACGTCGCACATCCTCGAGGGCGCCCGGGACGGCCGTACCGTCGCCGAGCTGATGTCGTCCGGCCGGAAGCTCCTCACTCGGGACGACGTCATGGACGGCATCGCGGAGATGATCCACGATGTCCAGGTCGAGGCCACCTTCCCCGACGGCACCAAGCTCGTCACCGTGCACGAGCCGATCGTCTGAGGGGGCCCGCGATGATCCCCGGAGAAGTCCTGTTCGCGGACGGCCCCGTCGTCTGCAACGAGGGGCGCGAGGTCACCCGGCTCACCGTCCTCAACGCCGCCGACCGGCCGGTCCAGGTCGGCTCCCACTACCACTTCGCCGAGGCCAACCCCGGCCTGGAGTTCGACCGCGTCGCCGCGCACGGCAGGCGGCTGAACGTCGCCGCCGGCACCGCCGTGCGCTTCGAGCCCGGCATCCCCGTCGACGTGGAACTCGTGCCCCTGGCCGGCGCCCGGATCGTGCCCGGGCTGCGCGGCGCGACCGGAGGTGCCCTGGATGCCTGAGATCTCCCGTGCCGCGTACGCCGACCTGTTCGGCCCCACCACCGGCGACCGCGTCCGGCTGGCCGACACCGATCTGCTGATCGAGATCGAGGAGGACCGCTCCGGCGGGCCCGGACTCGCCGGGGACGAGGCGGTCTTCGGCGGTGGCAAGGTCATCCGCGAGTCCATGGGCCAGTCCCGGGCCACCCGCGCCGAGGGCACCCCCGACACCGTCATCACCGGAGTGGTCGTCGTCGACCACTGGGGCGTCGTCAAGGCCGACGTCGGCATCCGCGACGGCCGGATCACCGGTATCGGCAAGGCCGGCAACCCGGACACCATGGACGGCGTCCACCCCGATCTGGTGATCGGCCCGGAGACCGAGATCATCGCCGGCAACGGACGGATCCTCACCGCCGGCGCGATCGACGCCCATGTGCACTTCATCTGCCCGCAGATCGCCGACGAGGCGCTGGCCGCCGGCATCACCACCCTGGTCGGCGGCGGCACCGGCCCCGCCGAGGGCTCCAAGGCGACCACCGTGACGCCCGGCCCCTGGCACCTGGCCCGGATGTTCGCGGCGATGGAGCAGTACCCGCTCAACATCGGCCTGCTGGGCAAGGGCAACACCGTCTCGCACGAGGCGATGCTCTCCCAGGTCCGCGGCGGCGCCCTCGGGCTCAAACTGCACGAGGACTGGGGTTCCACCCCGGCCGTCATCGACGCCTCGCTGACCGTGGCCGACCGGACCGGCGTCCAGGTCGCCATCCACACCGACACCCTGAACGAGGCCGGATTCGTCGGCGACACGCTCGCCGCGATCGCCGGGCGGGGCATCCACGCGTACCACACCGAGGGCGCGGGCGGCGGGCACGCGCCGGACATCATGACGGTCGTCTCCGAGCCGCACGTGCTGCCGAGTTCGACGAACCCGACCCGGCCCTTCACCGTCAACACCGCCGAGGAACACCTCGACATGCTGATGGTCTGCCACCACCTGAACCCGGCGGTCCCGGAGGACCTGGCCTTCGCCGAGTCCCGTATCCGGCCCTCCACCATCGGCGCCGAGGACGTCCTGCACGACCTGGGGGCGATATCCATCATCTCCTCGGACTCGCAGGCCATGGGCCGGGTCGGCGAGGTCGTCCTGCGCACCTGGCAGACCGCCCACGTCATGAAGCGGCGGCGCGGCGCGCTGCCCGGCGACGGCCGGGCTGACAACCACCGGGTGCGGCGCTACGTCGCCAAGTACACGATCAACCCGGCGCTCGCCCAGGGACTCGCCCGGGAGATCGGGTCGGTGGAGACCGGCAAGCTCGCCGACCTGGTGCTGTGGGAGCCGGCGTTCTTCGGCGTCAAACCGCTCCTCGTCATCAAGGGCGGCCAGATCGCGTACGCGCAGATGGGCGACGCCAACGCCTCCATCCCCACCCCGCAGCCCGTCCTGCCCCGCCCGATGTACGGGGCGATCGGACGGGCGCCGGCGGGGAACTCGTTCAACTTCGTGGCACCGCTCGCCGTCGAGGACGGGCTGCCGGAGCGGCTCGGGCTCGGCAAGCGGCTCGTCGCCATCGACTCGACGCGGTCGGTCACCAAGGCCGACATGCGGGAGAACGACGCGCGACCGCGGGTGCGGGTCGATCCGGACAGCTTCGCCGTGCACATCGACGGTGAGCTGGTCGAGGCGACGCCGGCCGCGGAACTGCCCATGGCCCAGCGCTACTTCCTCTTCTGATGTCCAGGGCAGCACTGCTCGTCCTGGCGGACGGCCGGTTTCCCGCCGGAGGGCACGCGCACTCCGGCGGGGCGGAGGCCGCCGTCAAGGCGGGCCGGATCGCCTGCGCCGCGAGCCTGGAGGACTTCTGCCGCGGACGGCTGCACACCGCCGGGCTGGTCGCGGGCGCGCTCGCGGCGGCCGCCGCCCTGGGCGCCGAGCCGCGGGAGCTGGACGCGGCCGCGGACGCCCGCACGCCCTCACCCGCGCTGCGCGTGGCCGCGCGGCGACTCGGCCGGCAGTTGCTGCGGGCCGCCCGGTCCTGCTGGCCGTGCGATGAACTCGACGCGCTGGCACGGGAGTTCCCCAAGGGAGCACATCAGCCGGTGGTGCTCGGCCTCGCCGCCCGCGCGGCCGGTCTCGAACCCGGGGACGCGGCGTACTGCGCGGCGTACGAGAGCGTCAGCGGGCCGGCGACGGCGACGGTGCGGCTGCTGAGCCTCGACCCGTTCGACGCGACCGGTGTACTGGCGCGGCTGGCGCCGGAGCTGGACCGGGTCGTGGACCGCGCGGTGGCGGCCGCGCGGAGAGTCCCCGAGGAGGGGACCGACGCGCTGCCGGCCGGGTCGGGACCGCTGCTGGAGGCCGGTGCCGAATGGCATGCGGCCTGGCCCGTGCGGCTGTTCGCGTCCTGAAAAACCGCCACCCGCAGCCTCTGCCGTCCGACAGGGGCACCGCCCCCGGTCACGGCACCCCGGACAGGAGTCGTACATGCACCTCGACCACACCCACCACGGCCCCTCCGCCGTGAGCGCCGACGCCCACCGGCCCGACGGGGCCCGGCGTGCCCTGCGCATCGGGCTCGGCGGTCCCGTCGGGTCCGGGAAGACCGCCACCGTCGCCGCGCTCTGCCGGGCCCTGCGCGAGGAGTGGTCCCTGGCCGTCGTCACCAACGACATCTACACCCGTGAGGACGCCGAGTTTCTGCTCCGGGAGGCCGTGCTGCCGCCCGAGCGGATCACCGCAGTGGAGACCGGCGCCTGCCCGCACACCGCGATCCGCGACGACATCTCCGCCAACCTGGAGGCGGTGGAGGACCTGGAGGACGCGGTCGGGCCGCTGGACCTGATCCTCGTGGAGTCCGGCGGGGACAACCTCACCGCCACCTTCTCCAGGGGACTCGTCGACGCGCAGATCTTCGTGATCGACGTGGCCGGCGGCGACGACATCCCGCGCAAGGGCGGACCCGGCGTCACCACCGCCGACCTGCTCGTCGTCAACAAGACCGACCTGGCACCGTACGTCGGCTCCGACCTGGCCCGGATGGCCGCGGACGCCAAGGCGCAGCGGGCCGAACTCCCGGTGGTCCTGCAGTCGTTGCGAGACGACGCGGGAGTCTCGGACGTGGCCGCGTGGGTGCGGGAGCGGCTGGCCGCGTGGACGGCGTGACGGGGGCCGGGGTCCGGGCGGACGCGCGGATCGTCGCCCGGAGCGACGGACGGGGCGGCACCGCCCTGCCCGTACTGGACGGCGAGGGTCCGCTCGCGCTGCGCCGTGTCCGGGCGAGCGGCGACGAGGCGCGGGTGATGGTCGTCGGCGCGATGAGCGGCCCGCTCGGCGGCGACCGCTTCCGGGTACGGGCACGGGTCGCCGAGGGCGCCCGGCTGCGCGTCGGCTCGGCCGCCGCCACCATCGCGCTGCCGGGCCAGCACAAGGGCGAGGCACGGTACGACGTACGGCTCGACGTCGCCGAGGGCGCCGAGCTCAACTGGCTGCCGGAACAGCTCATTTCAGCCGGGGGCAGCGACCTGCACGTCACCACCCGGGTCGAACTCGCCACCGGGGCACGGCTCGTGCTGCGCGAGGAGCAGGTGCTCGGGCGGGCCGGAGAGGAGCCCGGACGGCTGACCAGCCGGCTCACCGTGCGGCTCGCCGGCCGGACCCTGCTGGACCAGGAGCTGAGCTGCGGGCCCGGAGCACCCGGCGGCTGGGACGGCCCCGCCGTGCTCGGCGGCCACCGGTCCGTCGGGCAACTGGTCTTGGTGCGGCCCGAGTTCGCGGAGCGGCCGCCCGCCGCGCGGGTACTGGGGGAGAGCGCGGCGCTGATGCCGCTCGCCGGACCGGCGGTGCTCGTCAGTGCCGTGGCCCCCGACGCGCTGAGGCTACGGCGGCTGCTCGACGAGGCGCTCGCCCTGCTCAGCTAGTTGTTCCGCTCAGAAGACGCACTGATCCGTTTATCGGATTGGTAAAGAAGATCGGCCTCCTCTGTTCTCAGGTGGCTCACAGCCGCGAGGATCCCCGTCTGACCACTCGCAGCGATGTGCAATGGGAGCCCACTTGAGGGACAACAGACCGAAGAGCCGCCTGCTGGCGCTCGGTTCGGCCGGAGCGCTCGTCACGGCGACCCTGATAGCCGGCGCGGTGTCGGCGCCCGCGGCCAGCGCCGACAGCCGTCACGGACGGGACCGCGAGGCCGTCGGCGCCGAGGTCGCCGCCGCCCGCGCCGCCAAGGCCGGCATCGACTGGCGGGACTGCCCCGCCGACTGGGGGCTGGAGAAGCCCATCCAGTGCGGCTGGGTCACCGTGCCGCTCGACTACAGCAAGCCCGACGGCAAGCAGATCGAGCTCGCCGTCGACCGCATCGGCAACACCGGAACCCAGAAGGAGCGCCAGGGCGCGCTCGTCTACAACCCGGGCGGCCCCGGTGGCTCCGGCCTGCGCTTCCCGCGCCGGGTCACCACCAAGAGCGCCGTCTGGGCGAACGCGGCGAAGGCCTACGACTTCGTCGGCTTCGACCCGCGCGGCGTCGGCCACTCGGCGCCCATCTCCTGCGTCGACCCGCAGGAGTTCGTCAAGGCGCCCAAGGCCGACCCGGTGCCGGACACCGAGGCCGACAAGACCGCCCAGCGCAAGCTCGCCCGCGAGTACGCGCAGGGCTGCGCCGAGCACAGCGGCACGATGCTGCCGCACATGACCACGCCGAACACCGCCCGCGACCTGGACGTCGTCCGCGCCGCGCTCGGTGAGCGCAAGCTCAACTACCTCGGCGTCTCCTACGGCACCTACCTCGGCGCCGTCTACGGCACCCTGTTCCCGGGCCACCTGCGCCGCATGGTCGTGGACAGCGTGGTGAACCCGTCGAAGCGGAGCATCTGGTACCAGGCCAACCTGGACCAGGACGTCGCCTTCGAGGGCCGCTGGAAGGACTGGGAGGACTGGGTCGCCGCCAACGACGCCGCCTTCCACCTGGGCACCACCCGCGCCGCCGTCCAGGCCAAGTGGCTCGAGCTGCGTGCCACCGCCAAGAAGAGCCCGCTCGGCGGGGTCGTCGGCCCGGCCGAGCTGATCTCGTTCTTCCAGAGCGCCCCGTACTACGACTCCTCGTGGGTGCCGGTCGCCTCGGTGTTCAGCAAGTACGTCGCCGGTGACACCCAGGCCCTCGTCGACGCGGCCGCCCCCGACATGGCGGACACGGCCGGCAACGCCGCCTCGGAGAACAGCAACGCGGTCTACACCGCCGTCGAGTGCGCCGACGCCAAGTGGCCCACCAGCTGGAGCAAGTGGGACCGGGACAACACCCGGCTCCACCGGGACCACCCGTTCATGACCTGGGCCAACGCCTGGATGAACCTGCCCTGCGCCACCTGGCCGGCCAAGCAGCACACGCCCGTCGAGGTGGGCACCCACCGCGGTCTCCCGCAGGTGCTGATCGTCCAGTCGACGCATGACGCCGCCACCCCCTACCAGGGCGCCGTCGAACTGCACAAGCGCTTCAAGGGCTCCCGTCTCATCACCGAGCGGGACGCGGGCTCCCACGGTGTGACCAGCCTGGTCAACCCCTGCATCAACGACCGGGTCGACGCCTATCTCCTCGGCGGCAAGCTGGACTCCGCCGACGTGACCTGCGCGCCGCACGCCACGCCCAAGCCGTAACCGGCGGCGGTTCGGACCACAGGGGCGGCCGGGCTTCCCGGCCGCCCCTTCGTCATGCCTCGGCCGACCAGGCGTCCTCGGCCGCGTAGTCGAAGGCACCGGGGTACGCCCGCGCCATGACCGGGAAGCGCTCCCGCCAGTCCCCGTCGCGCAGCGCACCGGTCAGCCACTCCACCGTCTCCGGCAGGCTGTCCGGGTACGACACCACCGGCCGGTAGCCCAACTCCCGCTCGGCGGCGGACATGTCGAAGACCACCGGCAGCGGCACCGACCACGGGCTCCCGCCCACGGTCCCACCGGGCGGCGGACCGTCCAGCAGCGTCGTCTCCGTCTCCACGCCCATGACCGCGTCGATCGCCGCCCCGATCTCCGCCGCCGTCGGCGCCCCGCCGTCGCAGGCGTTGAGCACCCGGGCACCCGGACGGGCCGCCGCCAGCCGCACCAGCTCCGCGATGTTCCGGGCGCTCGCCGGATGGAAGCGGCTCTCCCCGCGGTACGCGAGCACCCGGCGGCGCCTGCCGTCGAGGTTCCGCTTCACGAAGTACAGCTCCCGGGGGAGCGGGCTGTGCGGGCCGTGCACCGCGCCCGCCCGCAGCACCGTCGTCGGCAACTCCGACTCGGCGAGGCGAAGTTCGTGCTCCAGGGCCGCCTTGCGGGTGGAGTAGGTCGCCGCGCCCGGCGCCACCACCGGCTGGGACTCGGGCACCGGCACCGGATAGACGGGGAAGCCGTCCGGTTCGCCGGCGGTGTCGAAGCCCCGCCCCTTGCCGTCCTCGTAGACCGACACGCTGGAGACGACGACCGCGGAGCCGATCCGGTCCGCGAGGGACGTCAACTGCCGTGCGTGCGAGGCGTCGTACGCCACCATGTCGACGACGAGGTCGCAACCGTCGCCCACCACGGCGGCGAGCGCGCCGTCGTCGGACCGGTCCAGCCGTACCACCCGCACGCCGGTGTCCCACGTCCCGTCCCGGCCGCCGCCCCGCGAGGCGGCCGTCACCTCCCAGCCGTCCCGTGCCAGCGCCGCCACCACCGGACGGCCGATCTGCCCGCTCGCCCCGATCACCACTGCCCTCTTCATGCGGCGAGCCTAGGCACGGGGCAGGCCCGGGGCCGAGCCGTTCTGCCGAGGGCAGAGATCAGCCGAGCGGCGTCCGGGGGGACTTGCGTTCCTTCTTCGCGTCCGCCTGCTCCGCCTTGACGACGGCCGCGTACCGGTCGACGTACTCCTGCCCGGACAGCGACAGGATCGCGTACATGATCTCGTCCGTGACGGCCCGCAGCACGGCCTTCTCCTTCTCCATGCCGGCGTAGCGCGAGAAGTCCAGCGGCTCGCCGAAGCGGATCATGACGGGGCGGATGTGGGGTACGACCCGGCCCGGCGGCTGCGCCTCGAAAGTGCCGATCATCGCGCAGGGCACGACCGGCACCCCGGCCCTCAGCGCCATGACCGCGACGCCGACCTTGCCCTTGTACAGCCGGCCGTCGTGCGACCGGGTCCCCTCCGGATAGATGCCGAGCAGCTCGCCCTTGCCGAGCACCCCGAGCCCCTCGCGGATCGCGGCCTGCCCCGCCTCCTTGCCCGAGCGGTCCACCGGGATCTGCCCGGCGCTGCGGAAGAAGAAGGCGGTGAGCCGGCCCTTGACGCCCGGCCCGGTGAAGTACTCGGCCTTGGCGAGGAAGGTGATCCGCCGCTTCAGGATCGCCGGCATCAGGAAGTGGTCCGAGAAGGACAGATGGTTGCCCGCGACGATCGCCGGACCCGACGCCGGCACATGCTCCAGCCCTTCGATCCGGGGCCGGAAGACCAGCCTGAGCAGGGGGCCCAAGAGGACGTACTTGAGCACGTAGTAGAACAAGGGGTCGCTCCTCACTCCTGGCGGACTGGCTCAACCACCGCGTTCTCGCTCGTCATTCGGCCTGGCGTGGGATGTCAGTGTAGGTGCAGGCGCGGCCGTCCGGCACCGGTCCGGACCGTGTCGGGTCCGGCCCCGACCGGCTGCCCCGGACGGGTGCTGCCCTAACGCCGGAAGGCCGCGGGCGGCCTGCTCGCCGCACGGTCACCCCGGCACGAAGGGCGCGGCCCGCACCGCGCCCGGCGGCCGTGGGGCTGCCTATAGTCGGGCGGGTGACCAACTCAGCGGACCGGCGGGCACAGGCGTCGGCCAAGCGGCAGCGGCTCACCGCGGCGGCGGCCCGGGTGCTGCACGAACAGGGGGTCGAACGCACCACCCTCGCCGACATCGCGCGCGCCGCCGGCGTCCCCGCCGGCAACGTCTACTACTACTTCAAGACCAAGGACGACCTGGTCCGGGCCGCGCTGGCCGAGCACGGCGCGCGGCTGGACGAGTTCACCGGGCGACTGGAGCGGGCGGCCGGCCCGCGCGACCGCCTGAAGGCGCTGGTCGAGTCCTGGATCGGGGAGCGGGACGTCATCGCCCGCCACGGCTGCCCCACCGGCACGCTGGCCGCCGAACTCGGCAAGCGTGCCGACGACGCCCTCGGCACGGAGGCCGGGGCGGTGCTGCGGCGGCTGCTGGACTGGGCCGCCGGCCAGTTCCGGGAGCTGGGCCTGCCCGGCCCGGAGGACCTCGCCCTCACTCTCGTCTCCGGCTACCAGGGCATGTCGCTCATGGCCCACGCCCTGCGCGATCCGGACGTCATGACCCGCGAGGGCGCCCGGCTGCTGCGCTGGCTGGACTCCCTCGGTACTCAGGGCGCGCCCGTCGCGGGCAGTTCCAGACGCAGTTCGTAGCCGCCGTCCGTAGTCGGTCCGGAGGTGATGGTGCCGCCGAGGAGCGAGGCGCGCTGGCCCAGGCCGACCAGGCCGTAGTGCGAGCTGGGCAGGGGGAGCGCGGGCCGGGTCGGCGCGGAGTTCGTCACCGTGACGCGCACGGTGCCGTCCTGGTGGCCGAGGCAGACGGTCGCGGCGGCGCCGGGGGCGTGTTTACGGATGTTGGTCAGGGCCTCCTGGATGGTGCGGTAGACGGCGCGCTGCACGGTCGGCGGCAGGTCCCGCGGCAGATCCATGCGCAGCTTGGTCTCGATGCCGCTGCCCTCGACGAGCTGCTGGAGATCGGCCAGGGACGGCTGCGGGGTCAGCTCGGTCGGGCGGCCGCCGGAGGCCCGCAGGACGTTGACCATGTGCCGCAGCTCGTCCAGGGTCTGGACGCTCAGCCGACGGATGGTGGCCGCCGCCTCCTTGGCCTCCCGGTCCTTGCTGCCCACCTGCAGCGCGCCCGCCCGTACCGCGATCAGGCTCACCTGGTGGGAGACGACGTCGTGCATCTCGCGGGCGAGCTGCGCGCGTTCCTTGGACAGCGCGGCCTGGGCGGTCAGCAGCTGTTCGTGGTCGCGCGCCTCGGAGATCTCGGTGAGCCGCAGCGACAGATCGCGCCGGGTCTGGACGAGCTGGCCGAGGAACACGGGGGCGGCGGCCATCGCCGCGGTGTAGGTCAGGGTGATCAGCGTCGACGTGCCCAGCAGGTCTATCGCGGGCGACGGCCATCGGGTGACGTCGCTGAACGTGAACGTCAGCGCGCACAGGGCCAGCAGGACGCGGCGGCGGGTGAGCGAGGCCAGGGTGTACAGCGCGGCCAGCGCGGCGAAGACGGCGTCGGAGAGCAGGACGGAGGGCAGGGTGAGCAGGAACGTCAGCAGCGGCAGGCGGCGGCGCAGCAGCAGCGCGAAGGCGGCGATGAATGCGAAGGTCATGCGCAGCGGCTCGTCGCTGTCGAAGTGCACCCAGACGTCGAACAGCGAGCAGACGACGACGGCGGCGTCCAGCAGCGGCGCGGGCAGGCGGCGGGGTGTCATCCCTCCCCCTTCTCGAGGAGCCCGGACCGTTGGGCGAGCAGGGCGGCCTGGACCCGGCCGCCCACTCCCAGTTTGGTCAGGATGGCGCTCACATGGTCCTTGACCGTCCCGGTGCTCAGATGCATCCGGGTGGCGATGTCGCCGTTGGACAGCCCCTCCGCGACCAGGAGCAGCACATGGCGCTCACGGTCGGTCAGCCGTTCGATGGTGTGGGCGGCGGCCTCCTGCGAGCCGGCGCCCAGGAAGCCGTCCACGACCGTCCGGGTCACCTTGGACGACAGGACGGTGCCGCCGTCGGCCAGGGCCCGCACCAGGAAGGGCAGTTCCTCGGGGTCGGTGTCCTTGAGCAGGAAGCCCGCCGCACCCGAGCGCAGGGCCGTCTCCACGTATTCGTCCATGTCGAACGTGGTGAGCATGGCCACGACCGGGGGGTGGGGCAGCCGGCGGAGCTCCGCCAGGATCGTCAGCCCGTCCACGTCCGGCATCCGGATGTCCAGCAGCACGACGTCCGGCCCCGCCTCCCGCACGGCGGTCAGCGCCCGGCCGCCGGGCACCGCCGCCACGACCTCGATGTCGTCCGCCGCGTCGAGGATGTGCTGGAAGCCCGTGCGGATGAGGGCCTCGTCGTCGACCACCAGTACCCGGATCACGTGTGCTCCACTCGCTGCCGGTTTCCAGTCTCATCCGTACCGCGCCGAGCGGCGCGCCGGGCCGGTACGGCGGCGGGTTCAGCCGGGCGGCGGGGCCGTCCCAGCCGGTCGGCGGGGCGGTTCCGGACATCCGCCGGATGGTCGTGGCCGGTGGCGGCCACGGACCCTGGTACGCATGAGCCCGGAGCCGGTCCGCGCCCTGTCTCCCCTGACCGAGAGCCGTGCCGGTGCACGAAGGAGGTCAGTCGCATGACGATCCGCCTCACGTTCCTGAGCACGAGCGGCGGGGAGCCCACCCCCGGCACCCGTTTCGGTGACGCTCCACCGACCGGACGCGAGCTGGGTGCGGCACGCGCCGCCCGAGCGGACCTGCCTTCCCACACCCGGGCCGTGCGGGCACCGTCCCTGCGCTGCCGGTGGACCGCCGAGGCCCTGGGCCTGACGGCGGCGAGCGAGCCCGCGCTGCGCGACCTCGACCTCGGCACCTGGCGCGGTCGTACGGTCGACGAGATCGCCGCGGTTGACCCGCACGCCTTCACCGCCTGGCTGACGGACCCGGACGCCGCACCGCACGGGGGCGAGTCGGTCCGCCGGTTCTGCCGGCGCACCGCGAACTGGCTCGGCGCCGTCGCCGACGAGCCGGGCCACGTGCTGGCCGTCACCGAGCCGGCCGTCGTCCGGGCCGCGCTCGTACACGCCCTGGCCGCGCCGGCGAGAGCGTTCTGGCGCCTCGACGTGCCGACCCTGTCCCCGGTGTCCCTCACCTGGCAACGCGGCCACTGGGACGTCAGCTTCGGCTCCGCCGACTTCGAGGCGACCCGGCGATTCACCGTGATCCACCGGTCCCCGCACCGGCACGCCGGCCGAGAGGCCGCCCACGCCCTCGTCCCGTCCGCCGGGACCTGGGCCGAGCCCCTGCGGTACCCCCGGGTGGACGGAGCCGACTACGCCGCCACGCGCCCGTAGCGGCGCCCCCGCCCTGGCCGCCGCCGCGGCCGTGACGCGAGTCCCGTCGCCGCTCGCGCCGCCCGCCCCCGTACGATGTCCCCGATGCCCGGCAACCAGCAGCGCGCCCCGCGACCGCCTCGACGGTCCCGTCGTGCGCTGCTCGTGCTGGCGGTGGTGGCCGGCCTGCTGGGTATGCACGCGCTGGCGCCCGGCGGCGGCACCGGGCACCCGGCACGGGCCCAGGCCCAGCACCACGCGGTCGCCGTCATGGCCCAGGACGCCTGTCCGGACGGTCACTGCGGGGGCGGCCACCTGCACCACGCCGACCCGTCCTGCGCGTCCGGCGCCGTCAAGGACGGCCCCCAGCCGCCAGTACTGGTGCCCGGCCCGGTGACCGTCCGGCCCCCGGCCGGCGCCCGCCGCTCCCTCGTCGCCGCCGCACCGGACGGCGCCCGCGCACCGCCCACCCTGGCCGAACTGCAACTCCTGCGGATCTAGAGGCACCGACGACCGCCCGCACGGCGGCCGTCCACCCACGCGTGCCCGAAATCATCTCTCCGACAGGAGTTCCAGCATGACCATCCGTACCCTGACGCGCCGCGCCGCCCTCCTCGCGGTCACCGCGACCGCCTCACTGGCCCTCGCCGCCTGCGGCGGCAGCGATGACGGCGCGGCCCACGCGGGACACGGCGGCCCGGCGTCGGCCGCCGCGTCCGCCACCGCCGCCGGCACCCACAACGCCCAGGACGTCTCCTTCGCCCAGGGCATGATCCCGCACCACCGGCAGGCCCTGGAGATGGCGAAGCTCGCCGACGGCCGGGCCTCCTCGGCCCGGGTGAAGGACCTCGCCGCCCGGATCGAGGAGGCGCAGGACCCGGAGATCCGGACCATGACCGGCTGGCTGACCGCCTGGGGCGAGCAGGTGCCCATGGCCGGCATGGACCACTCGGGACACACCGGCACGACCGGCATGGCCGGGATGATGAGCGACGACGACATGGCGGCGCTGAAGAAGGCCACCGGCGCGGACTTCGACAGCAGGTTCCTGTCGCTGATGGTCGAACACCACCGGGGCGCCGTCGAGATGGCCGGCACCGAGAAGTCCGGGGGCGCCTACGGCCCCGCCAGGACCATGGCCGGTGACATCGTCCGGGCGCAGAACGCCGAGATCCAGGAGATGGAGCGGATCCTCGGCGGGAGCTGACACCAAGCGGGGGGCCGGCACCGGTCCGGCCCCCGCCTCCCTCAGCCCAGCACCTTCTCCAGGGAGCCCAGCGCCGAGCGCAGCTCCTCGGCCGTGATGGTCAGCGGGGGCGCCAGCCGGATCGTGGAGCCATGGGTGTCCTTGACCAGGACGCCCTCCCGCATGAGCCGCTCGCTGATCTCACGGCCGGTGCCGATCGCCGGGTCGACGTCGACGCCCGCCCACAGCCCGCGCGCCCGGAACCCGGTCACGCCCCTGCCGACCAGCTCGGTCAGGCCGTCCCGCAGGACCAGGCCCAGCTCGGCCGCCCGGCGCTGGTACTCGCCCGTCTCCAGCAGCCCGAGGACCGCCGAGCCGACCGCCGCGGCCAGCGGATTGCCGCCGAACGTGGAGCCGTGCTCACCCGGGCGCAGCACGCCCAGTACCTCGCGCCGGGCCACCACCGCCGACACCGGCACGATGCCGCCGCCCAGCGCCTTGCCCAGCAGCAGCACGTCGGGGACGACGTCCTCGTGCTCGACGGCGAGGGTGCGGCCGGTGCGGCCGAGGCCCGACTGGATCTCGTCCGCGACGAACAGGCAGCCCTTGCGGCGGGTCAGCTCACGGACACCGGTCAGATAGCCGTCGTCCGGGATGACGACCCCGGCCTCGCCCTGGACGGGCTCGATCAGTACCGCGGCGGTCGTCTCGTCGACCGCCGCCTCCAGCGCGGCCAGGTCGTTGTACGGCACGACCCGGAAGCCGGGCGTGAAGGGGCCGAAGCCCGCGCGGGCCGACTCGTCCGTGGAGAAGCTGACGATCGTCGTCGTACGGCCGTGGAAGTTCTCGGCCGCCACCACGATCGTCGCCCGGTCGGCGGGGACGCCCTTGACGTCGTACGCCCACTTGCGGGCCACCTTGACGCCGCTCTCCACCGCCTCGGCGCCGGTGTTCATGGGCAGCACCATGTCGAGCCCGGTCAGCGCGGCGAGCCGCTCCGCGAACCCGGCGAGCCGGTCGTTGTGGAAGGCGCGGGAGGTCAGGGTCAGCCGGTCGAGCTGCTCGTGCGCGGCCTCGATCAGCGCCGGGTGGCGGTGGCCGAAGTTGAGGGCCGAGTAGCCGGCCAGCATGTCGAGGTAGCGGCGGCCCTCGACGTCCTCCACCCAGGTGCCCTCGGCCCGGGCGACGACCACCGGCAGGGGGTGGTAGTTGTGCGCGAGGACCGGCTCCTCCGCCCGGATCAGGTCCTCGGACGTACGGGTGCGCGCGGGTGCGGTCATCAGCGAATCTCCTGGGTGCAGCACTTGATGCCACCGCCGGCCTTGTGGAACTCCGACAGGTCGACGGGGACGGGAACGTAGCCGTGGTCGGCCAGGCGCTCGGCCAGCGCCTCGGCCTTGGGTGCGATGAAGACGTGCCTGCCGTCGGACACGGAGTTGAGGCCGAAAGCCATCGCGTCGTCGCGGGTGGCGAGCACGGCGTCCGGGTACAGGCGCCGCAGCACCTCCCGGCTGCCCGGGGAGAACGCCTCCGGGTAGTAGACGATGTTGTCGTCGTCCAGGACGAACAGCGCCGTGTCCAGGTGGTAGAAGTACGGGTCCACCAGCGTCAGGCCGATCACCGGGTGGCCGAGGAACTCCTGGGCCTCGCGGTGGGCCTCGCGGGTGGTGCGGAAGCCGGTGCCGGCCAGCACGTACCGGCCCGTCCACACCAGGTCGCCCTCACCCTCGGTGACCGCCTCGGGGCGGTGGACGTCGAACCCGGCCGCCTTGAACCAGGTGTCGTAGTGGACCGACTCGGGACGCCGCTCCGGGGCGTGGAACAGGGACCCGAAGACCCGGCCGCCCACCACGAACGCGGCGTTGGCGGAGAAGACCATGTCGGGCAGGCCCGGGACCGGATCGACCGCGTCCACGGTGTGCCCATGGGTCCGGTAGGCGCCGATCAGGGCCTGCCACTGCTCCTGGGCCAGGTCGACGTCGACCGGCTTGTCGGGATGCATCCACGGATTGATCGCGTACTGCACGGCGAAGTGTCTGGGTTCGCAGACGAGGAAGCGCCGATGGCGCGGCACACGGCTTTCGGGCACAGAGGGTTCCCTCCGCTTTCCTGTGTGTCACTGAAGGATGACACCACGGTAGAAAGCGACGGAGACGGACGACAAGAAACAAGGGCTGCGTACATGTGCAGCATCACTGCGTTCGTGGCGGCGTGAACGCATCATCACTGCGTGAAAAAGGGTTTGCCGCTCGCTGATTCGGGCGCCGCCTGGGTCGCGCCCGCCTCCGGGCTCTCGGGAAGCAGATGGGAGAGCACCATCACGCTGATCGTCTTCCGGATGAAGGGTTCGGCGCGGATCCGCTCCAGCACCTCCTCGAAGTGCTCCACGTCCCGCGCCCGCACGTGCAGCAGCGCGTCCGCGCCGCCGGTCACCGTCATGGCCGCCGCGATCTCCGGATGGTTGCGGACGACCTCCGCCAGGCGCCGCGGCGGGGCCGCGCCCTCGCAGTACACCTCGACGTACGCCTCCGTGCGCCAGCCCAGCGCGGAGGGCCGCACGGTCGCCGTGAACCCGGTGATCACCCCGGTCTCCCGCAGCCGGTCCACGCGCCGCTTGACCGCCGTGGACGACAGCCCGACCGCCGCGCCGATCTCGGCGAAACTGGTCCTGGCGTTCGCCATCAGCGCGGTGACGATCTTGCGGTCGAGGTCGTCGAACGACGCGGCCCTGCTGTTCATGCGGGCACTGTAGTCAGCCGTACCCGCGACCGGGCCTATGACTGGGTGACGACCATCGCGAGTGTCAGCAGCCCGAGGACCACCCAGCCGAACCACAGCCAGCCGTTGCCGCCGAGCGCGACGGTGTACGCCGTCACGACGACGAGCCCGCCGACCGTCATCGCCCCCATGGCCTTGGTGGAACCGTTTGTGGAACCGGGCATCGCGACACCCTCCTCATGGTCCGTCCCTCACCATGGTGCCCCGGTTTCCGCCCGGAAGGCATACCGCGTACTCAGCCCTCGCGCGCGTTGAGGGAGGCCAGATAGGCGTTGTACGCCTCCAGCTCCTTGTCGCCGTCCCGGTCCGCGGCCCGGTCCTTGCGCCTGGCCTGCCGCTGCTCGGAGCCGTACCACTGGAACAGCAGCGCGATCAGCACCAGCACGGACGGGATCTCGCTGAACGCCCAGGCGATGCCGCCGGCCGCGTTCTGGTCGGCGAGCGCGTCGATGCCGAGCGAGGCGGGCGGGTTCCGGAACGTCGCCACCATCGGCGTGGACCCCATCATCAGCGCGATGCCGAAGAACGCGTGGAACGGCATGCCCGCGAACAGCTCCAGCATCCGCATCAGGTAGCCCGGCCGGTGCGGTCCGGGGTCCACGCCGATGATCGGCCAGAAGAACACCACGCCCACGGCGAGGAAGTGCACCATCATCGCGACGTGCCCGGTCCTGGAGCCCATGAGGAAGTCGAACAGCGGGGTGAAGTACAGGGCGTACAGGCTTGCGATGAACAGCGGGATGGTGAAGACCGGGTGCGTGATCACCCGCATGTAGCGGCTGTGCAGCAGCATCAGCAGCAGCTCGCGCGGGCCCTTGCGGCCCCGGCCGGCGGTCGGCAGCGCCCGCAGCGCCAGGGTCACCGGGGCGCCGAGCAGGACGAGGATCGGCGACAGCATGCTGATCACCATGTGCTGCACCATGTGCACGCTGAACATGACCATGCCGTAGTCGTTCAGCCTGGTGCACATCATCAGGGCGATGGTGAGGACACCGACGGCGTACGACACGGTCCGACCGGCCGGCCAGGAGTCCCCGCGCCGCCGCAGCCGCACGACACCCCATCCGTACAGGGCCAGCCCGGCCAGACAGGCCACGAGGAAGAACGGGTCGGCAGACCAGTGCAGCCCCCGGGCCAGCGTGAACGGCGGCAGGTCCATCGTCATGCCGTGGCCGCTGTGATCCATCCGCCGGCTCCTGATTCGTGGGGGTTGTACGCGTCTGTCCGCCCACAAGAGTAGAACCGCCCCCGGTCAGCGCCGTGACCGGGGGCAGGTGGTTCCGAAACGGACTACAGGACGCACTCCGCCTCGTCGTACCGCTCGGCGGGCACCGTCTTCAGGGTCTCCACCGCCTCCGCCAGCGACACCATCTCGATGTCCGTGCCGCGCAGCGCGGTCATCCGCCCGAACTCGCCCCGGTGCACGGCCTCCACCGCGTGCCATCCGAAGCGCGTGGCCAGCACCCGGTCGTACGCCGTCGGCGTGCCGCCCCGCTGCACGTGCCCGAGGATGACCGGCCGCGCCTCCTTGCCGAGCCGGTGCTCCAGCTCGACCGAGAGCTGCCGCGCGATGCCCGCGAAGCGCTCGTGGCCGTAGATGTCCTTGCCGCCCTCGTCGAACTCCATGGCGCCGGGCCGCGGCTTGGCCCCCTCGGCGGCGACCACGATGGCGAACCGCTTGCCCGCCTCGAACCGCGCGCCCACCTTCCGCGTCAGCTCGTCGATGTCGAAGGGCCGTTCCGGGACGACGATGGCGTGGGCGCCGGCCGCCATGCCCGAGTGCAGCGCGATCCAGCCGGTGTGGCGGCCCATGACCTCCACGATCAGCACCCGCTGGTGGGACTCGGCGGTGGTCTTCAGCCGGTCCAGCGCCTCGGTGGCGACCCCGACCGCCGTGTCGAAGCCGAACGTGACGTCCGTGACAGCGATGTCGTTGTCGATGGTCTTCGGCACGCCCACGATGGGCAGCCCGTTGTCCGACAGCAGTCGGGCCGCCTTCAGCGTGCCCTCACCGCCGATCGGGATGATGGCGTCCAGGCCGAGTTCCGCGACATGGCCCCGGGCCCGCTCGACGCCGTCACGCAGATGCTCGGGACGGACCCTGGAGGAGCCCAGGATGGTGCCGCCGCGCGCCAGGATGCCGCCCACGGCATCGAGGTCGAGCTTCATGTAGTCGCATTCCAGGAGGCCCTTCCAGCCGTCCCGGAAACCGATGACCTCGTCACCGTGGTCGGCCACGGCACGGTGCACGACGGACCGGATGACGGCGTTCAGGCCGGGGCAGTCGCCGCCGGACGTGAGGACACCAATGCGCATAGCCCGAAATACCTTCTCAACGTGGGCCGGGAAACCGGACCACGTCGTCCGGCGGATTCCCGGTCACCCTACCGGCGTGAGGGGGTGGCTCCGTAGCGGGCGTCCGCCTGCTGGACGCGCCCGCACATGTGAGCGGACGGGCCGTCAGGCGGGCCCGTCACGAGCCTGCCGGAGAGCGCTGAGAGGCCCCTGACGCGAGCCTTACGCGGGCTGCTGCGCGGCCGAGATGCGCTCGTTGCGCAGCGCCTCGTACCAGCGGTCGTCGACCGGCGGCAGCGCGTTGACGTCGAGCGCCAGCTTCAGCAGCAGGTCGGCGATCTGCGGGTTGCGGGCGAGGACCGGGCCGTGCATGTACGTGCCGAAGACGGTCCCGTTGTACGCGCCCTCGGTGCCGTCCCCGGTGCCGTTGCCCCTGCCGATCCGGGTGCGGGCGAAGGGGCGGGCGCTGGCGCCGAGGTGGGTGACGCCCTGGTGGTTCTCGAAGCCCGTCAGCGGGGGCAGGCCGAGCTGCGGGTCGATGTCCGCGAGGACGTCACCGACGCACCGCTCGCCCTCGCCGCGCACCGACGTCACGTCGAGCAGGCCGAGGCCCGGCTCCCGCTGGCCGAGGTCGTTGATGAACTCGTGGCCGAGGATCTGGTAGCCGGCGCAGACCGAGAACACGATCGCGCCGTTCTCCACGGCCCGGCGCAGATGGCCGTCGCGCCGCAGCCGCTCGGCCGCGAGCCGCTGCGGCCGGTCCTCGCCGCCGCCGATGAGGTAGATGTCACCGGACGTCGGGATCGGCTGGTCGCTGCGCACGTCCAGCCGGGCCACGTCCAGGCCGCGCTGGCGCGCCCGGCGCTCCACGACGAGCGCGTTGCCCTGGTCGCCGTAGGTGCTCAGCAGGTCGGGGTAGATCCACACCAGCCGCAGTTGGTTGTCGCTCATGAGGTGATCGCCTTTCGAAGATCAGTTGCCGACGCGGCGGCGCAGGTCCTGGAACGCGGTGTAGTTCGCGATGACCTCGATGCGTCCCGGCGGGGCCGCCTGGACGGCTTGGTCGAGGTTGTCGCACACCTGGAACTGCTGGTTCGCGACTTCGAGGCGGACGGCGAGGTCCAGCTTGCGGTCGCCGATCACGAAGATCGGGTGGCCGGTCAGCCGCGTGTAGTCGACGTCCCACAGCCAGGAGGTGTCGGTGCCGTCGGCTCCGCGCGCGTTCACGGAGAGGATCACCGGGGTGGGCGGCGGGTCGATCAGGGAGAACGTCTCCAGCCAGCCGGCCGGGTTCTTGGCCAGCAGCAGCCGGAGGTCGCGGTTCATGAACTGGACGACGTCGTACCGGCCGGCCACGGCCTGCACCTGGTACATCCGCTCCAGGGCGACCTGCGGCGGCACTCCGAAGACGGCGGCGACGGCCGCGGAGCTGGCCGCGTTCGCCTTGTTGGCCCGGCCCGGCAGCTGGAGGTGGATGGGCCAGGCGGAGCCGTGCGGGTCGAGGACGTGGTCTCCGGACAGCGCCCAGCTCGGCGTGGGCCGCCGGAAGCCGCACTCACCGCAGAACCAGTCCTCGCCCGGGCGCTGCATCACGCCACCGCAGGACGGGCAGGACCAGGCGTCGTCCTTCCACATCTGGCCGGCCGCGACCCAGATCACATTGGGGGAGGAGGACGCGGCCCACACCACCAGCGGGTCGTCGCAGTTGGCGACGACGACGGCCTTGGAGCCGGCCAGGCCCTCGCGCCAGTTCTCGGCGAGCATCCGGGTCTCGGCGGCGCGGTCCAGCTGGTCCCGGGAGAGGTTCAGCAGGGCGATGCACTTCGGGCCGGTGTCCCGGGCCACCCCGGCCAGGTACTTCTCGTCGACCTCGATGACGCCGAACTTCGCGTCCGAGCCGCCGGCCAGCGCCGAGGTGATCCCGGCGGGCATGTTGGCGCCGAGCGCGTTCGACACCACCGGACCGGCGGCGCGCAGCGCCTCGGCGATCAGCCGGGTGGTCGTGGTCTTGCCGTTCGTGGCGGACACCAGGATGACGTCCAGGTTCTGGGCGAGCCGTCCGAGGAGGTCGGGGTCGAGTTTCAGCGCGACCCGGCCACCGATCACCGACCCGCTGCCGCGTCCAGCGGCACGCGATGCCGCGGCGACCGCCTTGCCCGCGGTCACGGCCAGCTTGGCCCGCGGCGAGAGCGGGTCCGAGTTGCCTGCCATCAGTTCTCGATCCTCCTTGCGTACGCGCCGCGCCTGGGGCCATCCGGCAGCGTGGTGTGGGCCTCAGCCTATCGAGATCCATTCGCACACCCGAATCGCGGCCCACGCCTCGCGGCGGGCATGGGCCGAACGAACCGTACCCTTGCCGCCATGCGACACCGCCCGATCCCGGGCGCCCACGGGCGCGTCCGGCCCCTTTCCCTGCTCGGGGACCCCGTTCTGCACGGGCCCTGCGCGGACGTCACCGACTTCGGCCCCGAACTCGAGGCACTCGTGGAGGATTTGTTGGCGACCATGTACGCGGCCCATGGGGTGGGCCTGGCCGCGAACCAGATCGGGGTGCCTTTGCGGGTGTTCGTCTACGACTGTCCCGACGACGAGGACGTCCGTCACCTCGGCCATGTGGTCAATCCGCGTCTGGTGGCGGCGGACGGCGTGGTGATCCGGGGTCCGGAGGGCTGTCTGTCCCTGCCGGGCCTGGAGGCGGGGACGCAGCGGTACGACCACGCGGTCGTCGAGGGCTTCACGGCGGCCGGGGAACCGGTCACCGTCCACGGCACGGGATTCTTCGCCAGGTGTCTCCAGCACGAGTGCGACCACCTGGCGGGCACGGTGTACGCCGACCGCCTGACGGGTCTGCGCCGCCGGCGGCTGCGGCGGCGGATCGACCGGGCCGCCTGGCACCGGGCGGACCGCCCCTGAGGCCGCGCCGTCAGAAGCCCGGGCCGCCGACCCGGTCCCCGGCAGCCGCGAGCCTGCCCCACAGCAGGTCGGCGAGGGAGCGGACCAACTCGGCCCGGGAGCACGGCCGTTCGCCGAGCCACCAGTCGCCGGCCGCGTGCATCATCCCGACGATCCCGTGTCCCCAGACCCGGGCGAGCTGCTGACTGCCCGGCCCGAGGTCCAGCCGGTCCTCGATGACCTGGGCCAGTTCCTCGCCCATCCGGCGAAGGAGCGGAGCGCTGTGCTTGCCGACGTCGAACCCCTGGTCGCCGCCGGTGCCGCTCTCCGCCGGGTGCATGAGGAACCGGTACACCTGGGGCCGGGCCTCGATCGCCGCGAGATAGGTGTCCAGGGTGGACTCCACCCGCTCGCGCCGCTCGGCGGGCGCGTCCAGCGCGGCGCGCAGCGAGTCCAGCAGCGCGTCCGTGTGCCGCTTGGCCAGAGCCGCGTAGAGGCCGCCCTTGTCGCCGAAGTGGCGGTACAGGATCGGCTTCGTGATCCCGGCCTCCGCGGCGATCGCGTTCATCGACGCCTGCGGGCCGTCGCGCAGCACCACCCGGTCGGCGGCCTCCAGCAGCTCGCGCCGTCGGCGGTCGGCGGACCGCTGCTGATCGGTCCGCTGCGTGGTGTCCATGTGGTCTCCCCACCCGTGCTGATTCGGTGACGCCTGCGCAAACTAGCACTGTCCGCGCCTCTGGCATCGAACGGGATGCCGAGGCGTCATCAGGAGTTGACTTTTACTACTGGTCGGTAACACACTCACGTTACCGCTAGTAACATCACTGGTAGGACCGTACGTACCGCTGCTGGAGGGGACATGGCCGAGTTCACCATGGAGCTCAACGACGAACAGAAGGAGGTCCGGGAGTGGCTGCACGGCTTCGCCGCCGACGTCATCCGCCCCGCGGCCGCCGAATGGGACGAGCGTGAGGAGACTCCCTGGCCGGTCATCCAGGAGGCCGCGAAGGTCGGCATCTACTCCCTCGACTTCTACGCGCAGCAGTACTTCGACCCCACCGGCCTCGGTATCCCGATGGCCATGGAGGAGCTGTTCTGGGGTGACGCGGGCATCGCCCTCTCCATTGTGGGCACCGGCCTGGCCGCAGTGGGCGTTCTCGCCAACGGGACCGAGGAACAGATCGGCACCTGGATCCCGCAGATGTACGGCGACCAGAACGACGTGAAGGTCGCCGCCTTCTGCTCCTCCGAGCCGGACGCCGGCTCCGACGTGGCCTCCATGCGCACGCGCGCGGTCTACGACGAGGCCAAGGACGAGTGGGTGATCAACGGCACGAAGACCTGGGCGACCAACGGCGGCATCGCCAACGTCCACGTCGTCGTCGCCGTCGTCGACCCGGAGCTGGGCTCCAAGGGCCACGCGTCCTTCATCGTCCCGGCCGGGACCCCGGGGCTCGCCCAGGGCCAGAAGTTCAAGAAGCACGGCATCCGCGCCTCGCACACCGCCGAGGTCATCCTCGACAACGTCCGGGTCCCCGGCTCCTGCCTGCTCGGCGGCAAGGAGAAGCTGGACGAGCGGCTCGCCCGCGCCCGGGAGCGGGCCAAGGCGGGCGGCGAGCGGGTGAAGAACGCGGCCATGGCCACGTTCGAGGCCTCGCGGCCCGCCGTGGGCGCGATGGCCGTCGGCACCGCCCGGGCCGCGTACGAGGTCGCCCTCGACTACGCGAAGACCCGCGAGCAGTTCGGCCGGCCCATCATCGACAACCAGGGCGTAGCCTTCCAGCTCGCGGACATGCGGACGCAGATCGACGCCGCGCGGCTGCTGGTGTGGCGGGCGTCCTGGATGGCGGTCAACGGCAAGCCGTTCACGGCGGCCGAGGGCTCCATGTCCAAGCTCTTCGCCAGTGAGACGGCGAAGAAGGTGACCTCCCAGGCCATACAGATCCTGGGCGGCAACGGTTACACCCGCGAGTACCCGGTCGAGCGGATGCACCGCGACAGCGCGATCTACACCATCTTCGAGGGCACGAGCGAGATCCAGCGCCTGGTCATCGCCCGCACCCTCGCCGGGATGCCGATCCGGTAGCGCTCCGGGACGCGCGCGCCGGTCCGGTGACGGCGAGGGGCGCGGGAGCCGTCACGGCCCCGCGCCCCTCGGCGGCCGTCCGCGGTCATCTGTGCCGCAGCGGTGTGAGCTGCTCGATGTCGTAGCGCTGCCGGAGCCGCTCGATGGCCTCACGGTCCGGTGGTCCGTCGTTGCCGAGGATCTCCAGCAGCTCCTCGAAGTAGCGCTCGTGGTCAGGCGGCGGGGACGCCTGGAAGAACATCCTCGCCGGCGCGTCCGTCGGGTTGGCGAACGCGTGGGGGCAGCCGGGCGGTACGACGATGACCGTGCCCGGCGTCGCCCGGACCACCCGGTTGCCCGAACTCGACTCCCAGCGCTGCCAGTTGTCGGGGGTGCGGATGCGTGGTTCGAAGGCGAGCACGTCCAGTTCGCCCTCGAGGACGTAGAACAACTCCTCGCTGCGCGTGTGCACATGGGCGCCGACGTCGAACCCCGGCGGCACGTCCACCTCGAAGGTGGAGGCCATCCGCGAGTGCGTGCCGGTGACCTTGAACGTCACCCGCTGGGCCGGTGTCTCGACGACCCGGCCGTGGCCCGGCGGCACCAGCAGCCCTTCGGCCGGCGCCGCCTCCTGGGCCGGCGGAACCGCCCGGGCCGGCGCGGCTCCACGCGCCGCGGGCCCTTCGGGTACCGCCAGCCCCTCCGTCGTCGTCATCGGCGGCTCACCACCTCACCGGCAGGGCCGCGGGCCCGCGGATCAACGCACCCTTGCGGAAGGGCACCTGGGCCGGCGACACGGCCAGCCGGAGCCCCGGCACCCGGTCCAGCAGGGCGTCCACCAGCAGCTCCGACTCCAGTCTCGCCAGCATGCCGCCGGGGCAGTAGTGCGGGCCGAAGCCGAACGCCAGGTGCGGATTGGGGCTGCGCGAGAGATCGATCGTCTCCGGGTCGGGGAAGACGTCCGGGTCGCGGTTGGCGGCCAGGTAGGAGACGTAGACCGCGTCCCCGGCCCGGACACGGACGCCGTGGATCTCGACGTCCTCCAGGGCGACCCTGGACAGCCCGACGGCGTTGCGGTGCGGGATGTAGCGCAGCAGCTCGTCGATGGCCCTCGGCCTGATCGCCGGGTCGGAGCGCAGCCGCGCGGCCAGTTCGGGACGGGTCAGCAGCAGGTAGAACATCTGCCCGCTGTTGTTGGTGACCGCCTCGCCGCCGATCTGGAGCAGGACCGCGAGGCCGACGGCCTCCTCCAGGGTGACCTCCTGGCGTCCCAGGGCGGCGCCGAGCAGCGAGGCCACGTCCTCGCCCGCGCTGTTCTCGCGCAGGGCGATGAGATCGGAGAAGTAGGCGCTCATATCGCGCTTGGCCTTCTCGCTCAGTTCCTTGCCGTGCGCGGAGGACAGGATGAGCTGGGTCCACGTGTGCATGCTGTGCCGGTCGGCGGCCGGTACGCCCATCAGCTCGCAGATCACGGCGATGGGAAACGGGCTGAGCACCGCGCTGGTGAGGTCGGCGGGCGGCCCGTCCTGGAGCAGCTCGTCCACCAGCTCGTCCAGCATCACGCGTGCCCTGTCGCGGATCCGCTCCACGCCCCTGGCGGTGAACGCGGCGGCCACCGAGCGGCGCAGCCGGGTGTGGTCGGGCGGGTCGAGGAAGCCGACCGCGCCCCGGTCCGGGATGAAGTGCGGGGCGAGCCGGGTGACCTGCTTGTCCATGACCGCCTCGCGGCCGAAACGCGGGTCGTTGGTCACCATGCGCACGTCGTCGTACCGGGTGACCAGCCAGGCCCAGCCCTCGCCGTTGGCGAGCTGGACGCGGGTGACCGGGCCCTCGTTCATCAGGTCGGTCAGCACCGGGTCGAAGTCCGTCCCGGTGAGGTCGGCCGCCGGCCAGTGCCGGACCGGGGGCAGGGTCTCGGTGAGGGTTTCGGTGAGGGTCTCGGTGAGCATCTCCTCGGTCATCGCGTCATCTCGCCGTCCTGGACCCAGCGGCCCACGGTCATCTCGGCGGTGATGCCGGGACCGAACCCGGCCAGCAGCCCGCGTGCCCGGTGCTCGGCACCGCCCTCGTCGAAGAGCCGGCGCAGCGCGTCCAGAACGACGGCGCTGGCGATGTTGCCGTACTCGGTGAGCGTCGACCGGCTGAACCGGAACGCGTGCGGTTCGACCTGCAGGAACTTGCTGAGGTCGTCGAGTATTCGGGGCCCGCCCGCGTGGATGATGTAGAAGTCCAGGTCGGAGGCGTCCCAGCCGTGGTTGCCCGCGAGGTCCTGGAGCGCCGGGGCGAGCGGCTCCATGGTGGTCGGCACCCGCTTGTCCAGCAGGAAGTGGAAGCCGGTGGCGCGGACGTCGTACGCGATCCAGTCCTCGGTCTTCGGGATCAGGTACGAGCCGTTGCGCTCCAGTTGGACGCCCGTGCCGCCGCGGCCGCGCACCACGGCGGCGGCGATGCCGTCGCCGAACAGGCCGTTGGACAGCAGCGAGCCGACGCCCAGGTCGGTGGGCTGGTAGCACAGCGAGCAGAACTCGCAGGCCACGATGAGGGCGTTGCCCTCGGGGTAGGCCGAGCAGAAGTCGTGGGCCCGGTTGATGGCCGCACCGCCCGCCGCGCAGCCGAGCTGGGCGATGGGGAGCTGCCGGGTGGTGCTCGAGAAGTCCATCTCGTTGATCAGCCACGCGGTGAGCGAGGGCATCATGAAGCCCGTGCACGACACGTAGATGATGACATCGATGTCGGTGGTCAGGAGCTCCGCGTCGTCGAGCGCCCGCTGGATCACCGCGGGGACGCGAGCCTTGGCCTCCGCCTCGTAGAGCTTGTTGCGGTCCTCGAAGCCCGGATGCTTCAGGGTTTCCTCGATGGGCTGCACGATGTGCCGGGTGCGGACGCCCGTGTTCTCGATCAGCCGGAGGGCCAGCGGGAGCTGGGGGTGGTCCGCGTGGTGCAGGCGCGCCAGCTCCAGCGTCTCCTCCATCGTGATCACATGCTCTGGTACGGACACCGAGGGTCTGCACAAAGTCGCCATGAGCCGTCCCTGCTTTCGCCGTCCGGCAGGCTCTCGCCCGCCGGTCAGAAGGTGGTCCACCCAGGTTCACCCGACGGGGCGACGATCTCGCGCCGGACTACTCCGAACCGGTGACAAGGGGTCAGGGACGACCACGCTGCGAAACCCCCCGGGGAGGCTACGGCGCCCCGCTACTGTGGGCGATGCACGCCACGTCGATGCGGTCCGCGAGCTTCGCCAGTTCGATGGTCAACGCGGCCACCGTGTCCTCGTCGAGCCGCTCCCCGGCCTCGACGAGATGCAGCCACCGCCCGCCCACGGTCCGCAACAACTTGCTCACGTCGGCCGCTGCCACCTGCAAGGTACCGCGGTCGTCGACGATCAGAGGCAGGGTCACTTCGCGGTTCACAATCGGGATGTTAGCCGCGCGGTCCTCACGCACCCTGCCAAACCGTGGTGATGTTGCAGAACTCCCGGATTCCGTGCCCGGACAGCTCACGCCCGTAGCCGGAGCGCTTCACCCCGCCGAAGGGGAACGCCGGATGGGAGGCCGTCATCCCGTTCACGTACACGGATCCCGCCTCCAGGTCCCGGGCGAACCGCTCCACCTCGCGCTCGTCCCGGGTCCACACGTTCGAACTCAGGCCGAACGGCGAGTCGTTGGCGATGAGCACCGCCTCGTCCAGGTCGCCTGCCCGGTACAGCGTGGCGACCGGCCCGAAGGCCTCCTCGCGGTGGATACGCATCTCCCGGGTGATGCCCGCCAGCACGGTCGGCGGGTAGTACCAGCCCGGCCCGTCCGGGCGCTCGCCGCCGCAGAGCACCTCGGCCCCGGCGCGCTTCGCGTCGTCGACCAGCTCCTCGAGATCCCTGCGCCCCTGCTCGCTGGAGAGCGGCCCGACCTCAGTGTCCTCCTCCAGCGGGTCCCCCGTGCGCAGCGCCTTCATGCCCGCGACGAACCTCTCCGCGAAGGCGTCGTACACGTCGGTGTGCACGATGAACCGCTTGGCCGCGATGCACGACTGCCCGTTGTTCTGGACCCGGGCGGTCACGGCCACCTGGGCCGCGCGGTCGAGGTCGGCGGAGGGCATGACGACGTACGGGTCGCTGCCGCCCAGCTCCAGCACCGTCTTCTTGATCATTTCGCCGGCGGTGGAGGCGACGGCCCGCCCGGCCGGCTCGCTGCCGGTCAGTGTCGCGGCCTTCACCCGCTCGTCGCGCAGGATGTCGTCCACCGCGGCCGAGCCGATCAGCAGCGTCTGGAAACAGCCCTCCGTGAAGCCCGCCCGGTGGAACAGGTCCTCCAGGTACAGCGCCGTCTGCGGGACGTTCGAGGCGTGCTTGAGCAGGCCCACGTTGCCGGCCATCAGCGCGGGCGCGGCGAAGCGGATCACCTGCCACAGCGGGAAGTTCCAGGGCATCACGGCGAGCACCGGACCGAGCGGCCGGTAGCGGACCCGGACCCGGGAGGCGCCGGAGTCCCGCACGTCCTGCTCGGGCGGCTCCTCGTCGGCCAGCAGTCCCTCCGCGCGTTCGGCGTACCAGCGCATCGCCTTGGCGCACTTGGCGGCCTCCGCGCGGGCCTGCTTGACCGGCTTGCCCATCTCGGTGGTCATCACCCGGCCGATCTCCTGCTGGTCCTCGTCCAGCAGGTCGGCGGCCCTGTTCATCATCCGTGCGCGTTCGGCGAACGTGGTCGTCCGGTACGTGCGGAACGTGGCCCCGGCTAGCTGGAGCCGGCGCTCCAGCTCCTCCTCGCCCATGGCCTCGTACGTCTTGAGTGTTTCGCCGTTCGCCGGGTTCACCGTCGCGATGGGCATGGCTGACCTCCCTGGGAGCGGGCTTGCTTCGACCTTCGCGCGCGACACCGCCCGTCGCAACGCGTACGCCGCTGTTCAGACCGAGTGCTCCGCCAGCCGGTCGAGAAACGCCGTCTGCGCCGAGATGATCACCTCGCGTGCCCGGTCCAGACCGAACCACGCGACCCGGTCCAGCTCCGGGAACTCCCGGGTGCGGCCGGACCTCGGCGGCCACTCCATGGCGAAGGTGCCCGGCTCGACGGTCTCCGGGTCCAGGTCCGCCTCCACCGCCCACGCCGTGACGACCTTGCCGCCCCGCTGCACGACCTCGCCCAGCGGCACGCCCTCGCCCTCGGGCGGTGCCAGCCCCAGCTCCTCCCGGAACTCCCGCCGGGCCGCCTCCCAGGCGGGCTCGCCGGCGTCGTACTCGCCCTTGACCACGGTCCACGCGCCGGCGTCCTTCTTCGCGAAGAACGGCCCGCCCATGTGGCCGAGCAGTACCTGGAGTCCGTCGTCGGCGCGCCGGAACAGCAGCAGGCCCGCGCTGCGCCGCGTCGCCCCGGCCGTCACGGCCTGACCTCCGGGTGGGCCGCCAGCAGGGCCTCGACGGTGTCGGCCTCCTCGGGCCGCTTGTCCTCGCGGTAGCGGATCACGCGGGCGAAGCGCAGGGTGACGCCGGCCGGGTAGCGGGAGGAGCGCTGCAGGCCGTCGTAGGCGATCTCCACGACGAGTTCGGGGCGCACCCTGACCCCCCAGCCGCCGTCCTCGACGGCCAGTTCCCGCAGTCGCTCCGTCTGCCAGGCGAGCATCGCGTCCGTCATGCCCTTGAACGTCTTGCCGAGCATCGCGAAGCCGCCGTCCGGCGTCCGGGCGCCGAGGTGGAGGTTGGAGAGCTTGCCGGTGCGGCGGCCGTGTCCCCACTCGGCGGCCAGCACCACCAGGTCGAGGGTGTGCACCGGCTTGACCTTCAGCCAGGAGGCACCGCGCCGGCCCGCGCTGTACGCGGCGTCCAGCGCTTTGACCACGACGCCCTCGTGGCCGCGGGCGAGCGTGTCGGCGAGGAACCGTTCCGCCGCGTCGGTCTCCTCCGGCCCGGACACCACCGTCCGGCGTACCCGCATGGGCTCGGGCACCAGCCGGGCCAGCTCGGCGTGCCGCTCGGCGAACGGCAGGTCCAGCAGGTCGCGGCCGTCGACCGACAGGGCGTCGAAGAACACGGGGGAGACCGGGACCTCGCCGGCCGCCCGCGCCACGTCCGTCCGGGAGCCGACCCGGCCGGCCGTCTCCTGGAAGGAGCGGGGCCGGCCGTCCGCGTCGAAGGAGATCACCTCGCCGTCCAGGATGAACCTCTCGCCCGCGAGAGCGAGCGCGGCGGCGGTCACCTCGGGCAGCCGGCCGGTGATGTCGTCCAGCGTGCGGGTGTGGATCCGGACCGTGCCGCCGTCCCGGTGGACCTGGACGCGGATGCCGTCCAGTTTCTCCTCCACCGCGCACGAACCCAGCTTCTCCACCGCCTCGGCGACCGAGGAGGCGCTGTGCGCGAGCATCGGATGGACCGGACGGCCGACGGTCAGCCGGAACCGCTCCAGCGCCCCGGGCCCCGCGGCCAGCAGTGCCTGCGCCACCGTCTGCAGCGATCCGGCGAGCATCACCGCCCGTCGGACGTCCGCCGGGTCGGCGCCGGTCGCCCGGGCGAGCCCCTCCACCGCCACCGCGTCCAGGGCGCCCTGCCGGACCTCGCCGGTGAGCAGACCGCGCAGGAAGCGCTGTTCGTCCTCGGTGGCCGCGCCCATCAGCTCGCCGACGAGCCGGACCCGTTCCGCCTGGGACCCGGGCCCGGACACCTCGCCCAGCTCGCTGAGCCGGGCGTCGACCTCCCGCACCGTGAGGGCGGGTGCGCCGGCCGGCGGGACCGGACGGCTCAGCACCTTCCAGCCGACTCCGAGCCGGCCCTGGGGGAGCCGTCCGGCCAGGTAGGGGATGACGATCGGCACGTCGTCCGGCTCCGCCTCCCGGAACAGCTCCGCGAGCAGGGCGGTCTTGCGGGATCTGGCCGCCGTCGCGGCGACCTCCCCGGACACCTCGGCCAGCCGGGTCAGCAGCATGCAGTCATGGTGCACCGCGAGGGCGGGGTCTACACCTCTGCGGCCGCGTCGAGGTCGGCGAAGAGCAGTTCCCCGTTGATCGCCGCCCCGGCCCGGTAGCCGCGGCTCGCCGCGTTCACCACCTGCTCGGCGAAGCCGCTCGCGTTGCCCGCAGCCCACAGCCCGGGCACGCTCGTCAGGCCCCGCTCGTCGATCACCGGGTAGCTGCCGAACGGCGTCTCCTGCAGCTCGGCGCCCAGCCGCACGAACAGCTCGCCCCGCGGGACGGCGCGCGGGGCGACGTAGAGCACCTCGCGCGCGTGGACCGTGCCTTCCCCGGAAGGGCCGTCCCCGGTGAGCCGGACGCCGGTGAGCCGGTCCCCCTCCACCAGCACCTCGGCCACCTCGCCGGGGACGACCTCGACCCCGGCGGTGGCCAGCCTGCGCCGGTCGACGTCCGTCAGCTCCGCCTCCCGCACCTGGTGCAGGAAGAGCCGCACGTCCTTGGACCACTGGGTGACCATCAGCGCCTGGTGCACGCTCAGCGGACTGCTCGCGAGCACGCCGGTCGCCAGGTCGCGGACCTCCCAGCCGTGGCAGTACGGGCAGTGGACGACGTCCCGGCCGAACCGTTCGGCGAGGCCCGGGACCGGCGGGAGCTCGTCCTGGAGCCCGGTCGCGACGACCAGGTGCCGGGCCCGGACGCTGCCGCCGCCCGCGAGCGTCACGGTGAAGTCACCGTCCCGCGTCGCGTCCACCACCCGGTCCCGGACCAGCTCCACGCCGTACCGGGCGATCTCCTCGCGTCCGGTCGCCAGGAACTCCGCGGGGGACATCCCGTCCCGGGACAGATAGCCCTGCATGTGCGCGGACGGCGCGTTGCGCGGCTCGCCCGCGTCGACGACCAGCGTGCGCCGCCTGGCCCGGCCCAGCACCAGCGCAGCGGACAGTCCGGCCGCGCCGCCGCCGACCACGACGACTTCGTAGCTCTCGGTCATGTGACCACCTCCGCCGCCGACGGTCGCGCGGAGACTGCCGGGTTGACAAACTTCTTTGCCGAATCTGCAATGAGGGAATGAGCGGCGAACGAACCGGGAGCCCCGAGAGCGGCCGGGGTGCCGAGGGCACCGACGGCGTTCTGGCGGGTGTCGGGCCCAGGCTGCGGCGGATCCGCAAGGAGCGGGAGGTGACGCTGGCGGCGCTGTCCGAGGCCACCGGCATCTCCGTCAGCACGCTGTCCCGGCTGGAGTCCGGCCTGCGCCGGCCCAGCCTGGAGCTGCTGCTGCCCATCGCGCGGGCCCACCAAGTGGCGCTGGACGAACTGGTCGGCGCCCCGCCGGTCGGCGACCCGGTGGTGCGGGCCAAGCCCGTCGAGCGGGGCGGCCGGGTCTTCTGGCCGCTGACCCGCCAGCCCGGCGGGCTGCAGGCCTTCAAGATCCTCGAACCGCAGCGCAGCCAGGAGCCCGACCAGCGCACCCACGAGGGCTACGAGTGGCTGTACGTGCTCTCCGGGCGGCTGCGGCTCGTGCTCGGCGAGCACGACGTGGTGCTCTCGGCGGGCGAGGCGGCGGAGTTCGACACCCGGGTGCCGCACTGGTTCGGGTCGACGGGGGAGGGGCCGGTGGAGTTCCTCAGCCTGTTCGGGCCCCAGGGAGAGCGAATGCACGTACGGGCACGGCCGACGCGCAAGTGACGCGGTCCACTGTTCCCTGATCGGCAAGCGACCGCTTAGTATGCCGTCGGAACCCGGTCAGACGAAGCAGTCCCGTGGAGGCCCCGCATGCAGGCATGGCAAGTGCACGAGAACGGCGAGCCGCGCGAGGTGATGCGCCTGGCGGAGGTGGAGCGGCCCACGCCCGGTGACGGCCAGGTGCTGCTGCGCGTGCGTGCCGCCAACATCAACTTCCCGGACGCCCTGCTCTGCCGGGGCCAGTACCAGGTGCGGCCCCCGCTGCCGTTCACACCCGGCGTGGAGATCTGCGCCGAGACCGAGGACGGCCGCCGGGTGATCGCCAACCCCGCGCTGCCGTACGGCGGCCTCGCCGAGTACGCCGTCGCCGACGCCCGGGCGCTGCTGCCCGCGCCCGGTTCCCTGGACGACGCCGAGGCCGCCGCGCTGCACATCGGCTACCAGACCGGCTGGTTCGGGCTGCACCGCCGGGCCCGCCTGGAGGCGGGGGAGACCCTGCTGGTGCACGCCGCCGCCGGTGGGGTCGGCAGCGCCGCCGTCCAGCTCGGCAAGGCCGCCGGGGCCACCGTGATCGGTGTGGTCGGCGGCGCGGAGAAGGCCGCCGTCGCCCGGGAACTGGGCTGTGACGTGGTCGTCGACCGGCGCGCCGAGGACGTCGTCGCGGCCGTGAAGGAGGCCACCGGCGGCCGGGGCGCCGACGTGATCTACGACCCCGTCGGCGGCTCGGCCTACGCCCAGTCCGCCAAGCTCGTCGCCTTCGAGGGACGGATCGTGGTCGTCGGCTTCGCCAGCGGCACCATCCCGAGCCCCGCCCTCAACCACGCCCTGGTGAAGAACTACGCCATCCTCGGCCTGCACTGGGGCCTGTACAACACCAAGAACCCCGAACTGGTCCTGCACTGCCACGAGCAGCTCACCGAACTGGCCGCGCGCGGCCAGATCAGGCCGCTGGTGAGCGAGCGGGTGCCGCTGGACGGTGCCGCCGACGCCGTGCAGCGGGTCGCCGACGGGGTGACCACCGGCCGGGTGGCCGTGGTCCTGGACAAGGGAGCCGCCGCATGACCGACGCAGCGGAACTGCGCCGCCGTACGCAGGAGTTGCTGGCCGCCCACCCGCCGGCCGGGACCGGCCGCCTGGAGTTCCTGCGGGCCCGGTTCGACGCGGGCCTGGCCTGGGTGCACTTCCCGGAGGGCCTCGGCGGACTGGACGCCCCGCGCTCCCTGCAGGCCGTCGTGGACGCCGAACTCGAGGCCGCCGGCGCCCCGGACAACGACCCCCGGCGCATCGGCATCGGCCTCGGCATGGCCGCGCCGACCATCCTCAAGTACGGCACGGAGGAGCAGAAGCGGCGCTTCCTGCGGCCCCTGTGGACCGGGGAGGAGGTCTGGTGCCAGCTCTTCAGCGAGCCGGGCGCCGGCTCCGACCTGGCCGCGCTCGGCACCCGGGCCGTACGCGAGGACGGGGGAGACTGGGTGGTCAACGGGCAGAAGGTGTGGACGTCCAGCGCCCACCTCGCCCGCTGGGCCATCCTCATCGCCCGCACCGACCCGGACCTGCCCAAGCACCGGGGCATCACCTACTTCCTCTGCGACATGACCGATCCGGGCGTCGAGGTGCGGCCGCTGCGCCAGATCACCGGCGAGGCCGAGTTCAACGAGGTCTTCCTGACGGACGTCCGCATCCCCGACAGCCGGCGCCTCGGTGAGGTCGGCGACGGCTGGCGGGTCGCGCAGACCACGCTGAACAACGAGCGCGTCGCCATCGGCGGCATGCGGCTGCCCCGCGAGGGCGGCATGATCGGCCCGGTGTCGAAGACCTGGCGCGAGCGCCCGGAACTGCGCACCCACGACCTGCACCAGCGGCTGCTGAAGCTCTGGGTCGAGGCCGAGGTCGCCCGGCTCACCGGCGAACGCCTGCGCCAGCAGCTCGTCGCCGGGCAGCCGGGGCCCGAGGGCGCCGGCATGAAGCTCGCCTTCGCGCGCCTCAACCAGGAGATCAGCGGCCTGGAGGTCGAACTCCGCGGCGAGGAAGGGCTGTTGTACGACGACTGGACCATGCGCCGCCCCGAACTGGTGGACTTCACCGGCCGCGACGCCGGATACCGCTACCTGCGCTCGAAGGGCAACAGCATCGAGGGCGGGACCAGCGAGGTCCTGCTGAACATCGTCGCCGAGCGCGTCCTGGGCCTGCCGGCCGAGCCGCGCACCGACAAGGACGTCGCCTGGAAGGACCTGGCCCGATGACCACCCAGCCGGATCTCCTCTACTCCGAGGAGGAAGAGGCGCTGCGCGCCGCAGTCCGCGATCTGCTCACGGACCACTGCGACGCGGCCGGCGTGATCGCCCGCACCGAGTCCGGCGCCCCGCACGACCTCGCGCTGTGGAAGTCCCTCGCCGACGGCATGGGCCTGGCCGGACTGCTGGTGCCCGAGGCGCTGGGCGGCCAGGGCGCCACCCACCGCGAGGCCGCCGTCGTCCTGGAGGAGCTGGGGCGTGCCGTCGCCGCCGTGCCCTACCTCAGCAGCGCGGTCGTCGCCACCGAGGCCCTGCTGGCCTGCGGTGACGAGGAGTTGCTGGGCCGTCTGGCGTCCGGCCGGGCCATCGGCGTCCTCGCCGTGGGACTGCACACGGCCCCGGGCGCCGGTCATCGCACCGCACGGCTGGAGAACGGCTCGCTGCACGGTGAGCTGACCGGCGTGGCGGACGCCGCCGCGGCCGACGTCCTGCTCGTCCCGGCCGACGACGGCGGGCTGTACGCCGTGCCCGCCGAGGCGGCGGCCGTCACCCCGCAGGTCTCCCTCGACCTGACCCGCCCGGTCGCCACCGTCACGCTCGACGGAGCGCCCGGCCGCCGCGTCGGCGACGCGGAACCGGCCGTACGGCGGGCCCTTCGGGCCGGCGCCGGACTGCTCGCCTCCGAACAACTGGGCGTGGCCGACTGGGCGCTGACCGAGACCGTGCGGTACCTGAAGGAACGCAAGCAGTTCAACCGGCCGGTCGGCGGTTTCCAGGCGCTCAAGCACCGGCTCGCCCAGCTCTGGCTGGAGGTCGTCAGCCTGCGGGCCGCCGCCCGCGCAGCCGCCGACGCCCTCGCGACCGGCGCGGACACCGACGTCACGGTGGCCGTCGCGCAGGCCTACGCCGGCCCGGTCGCCGTGCGCGCCACCGAGGAGGCGGTGCAACTGCACGGCGGCATCGGAATGACCTGGGAACACCCCGCGCACCTGCACCTCAAGCGGGCCAAGGCCGACTCGATCGCCTACGGCACCGCGGGCGCCCACCGGGAGGCGCTGGCCGCACTGGTCGACCTTCAGGCGCCCTGACACACGGCCTGTGAAGCCCGCCCCACCCGGGGCGGGCTTCTTCGTGCGCGCGCTGTCCGGTTCTGGGCCACCCCGGACACGGCGGGGCCGGCCCGTGACGCCCTGTGGGAGGAACTCCCCGCGGCCGGCGTCGACCACCTCGACACCGACGACCTCACCGGCCTGGGGACATTCCTCGACGCACACCCGTCCGCCTGACATCACACGATCGGAGGACACGTCAGCCACCCGGACAAACCCTCCGCTACGCCACACTTACGGCCGAACGCCGTTCAAGGGGGCGTGGCGGAGGAGGTTGACGATGGCCATTTCCATCTCTGTGGTGCTGCTGCTCCTGATCCTGGCGGTGGTGTTCATCCGCAACGGCGCGCTGAAGATGTCGCACGCCCTGGTCTGCATGCTGCTCGGGTTCTACCTGGCCAGCACCAGCATGGCGCCCACCATCCACAGCGGGCTCACCGCGACGGCCGACCTGGTGAGCAGCCTGCGGCCGTGACCAGCCCGCGGCCGTGAGCCGTGGGTCAGCCGGAGAAGACCCCGATGCCGTTGGGCACCGGGCGTTCGGCGCCGCCGCTCGGGTGGTTGCGGACCGTCACCCCGCTCGCGCCCGCGTCGCGGGTGACCATCTCGCTCGACCCGCCGCCGTCGAGGTTGAACGCGTCGGAGGCGCCCAGGCCGCGCATGGTGGCCGCCTCCTCGGCGATCGTCAGGCCGCTGCGGGAGTCGTCGGCGCCGTCCAGCGCGAGCAGCAGCAGCTGACGGCCGCCGCCCTTGAGACCCGCGACGGTGCGTACGGCGGAGGCGGTGTCGTCGAGTCCGGACAGCGGCGTGCCGTGGCGGAGCACCGGGTAGCCGCCGACCGCGAACGCGTAGGGGACCTTGGCGGTGGCCGCCACCAGGCCGTGGGTGACGGTCACCGCGTCGCCCGGGGCCAGCTCGCGCAGCTCCCGCGCCCCCTGTTCGCGGCCCACCAGGACGGTGGTGCCCGAGGGGATCGGACCGCCGCCCGGGGTGCCGGCGGCGCCGACCACCCGGCCGTGGCGCACCTTCACCTCGTAGGTGTCCGTCCCGCAGCCCGCCGCCCGGTCGGTGTCCGTGCCGCAGATGGCGCGCACCCGGGAGGCGCCGCCCCACCGGGAGGTGAAGGCGCCCACGGAGTTCTGCGGCAGCGCGTACTGGTTGAGGCCGCCCAGCGGGAGCTTCCCCCGCGGTGTGGTCACGGAGCCGGTGAGGGAGAGGCGGTCCATCCGCGCCCGCCGGTCGGTGCCCACGCCCAGCACCTCCCGCGTGGTGGTCCCGGGCGGCAGCGCCGGCCCGAACCGCTGGCCCTTGGGCACCGCCGCCTTGAGCGCCTGACCGCCCGCGACCGCCGGGCCCACGGTCGCACCGGTCGCCTCGACGCCCGGGTGCTGGGTCTCGGTGATGTCGAAGAAGTCGCCGTTGACACCCGCGACCGCGCCGGCCGTGTCGGCCAGCCGGGACACGGTCGCCCGGGCCGCCACCGCCCCGGGATGCAGCAGGTCCGTCCGGACGTGTGGATTGGCCAGGTCGACGGTGAGCAGATGGGCGTGGGTCCGTCCGGCCGCCGCCGTGATGTCGAACTCCCGGTACGTCACCCCGGGAGCGATCCGCCTGCCGGGTCCGCCGGCCGGCACGGCACCGGCCGGCGCCGCCCCGGCCAGGGCAGCGCCGGCCAGTACGCCGAACGCCGTGAGAACCGTGAGAACCGATCTGCCCGCCGCCGTCCGCCCGTCCCGATTCATCGCGCCCCCTGATGCCTCGTCAACTGCCGTCAGTGCTCAGGGGAAGTGCACCAGACGACGGTGACGTGCGGGGCGGCTAGGCGTCGACTACGCGAGAACGGGTGAGAAAACGCACCCCCTCGGGTGCCTCCAGCGAGAAACCGCTCCCTCGTCCGGGTACGACGTCCACGATCAGCCGGGTGTGGCTCCAGGCCTCGTACTGGCTCCGCGACATCCAGAAGGTCACGGGCTCCTCGACGCCGTCCACCGCCAGCTCGGCCAGCATCACGTCCGAACCGCCGGTGCGGAACTCGCCGTCCGGGTAGCACATGGGCGCGCTGCCGTCGCAGCAGCCGCCGGACTGATGGAACATCAGCGGTCCGTGCTCCGCCCGCAGCCGGCGTACCAACTCCGCGGCCTGTGGGGTGAGTTCGACGCGGGGCAGTTCCTCTTGCATGGTCACCGTCCTGGAGAGCCGGGGGCGTCGGACCCGGCCCAGTCTCACGGCCGGCCGCCACGGCGTCCAGGGGGCGGTGGCGTTCCTCAGCGGTCGGGGACGCCCTCCGGTTTGCCGCTCGTCCCGCCCAGGACGGTGGCCGGCGTGAGGTTCCAGCGCCCGGCCCGGCCGGTGAACCCGGCAGCGGTCAGGGGCGGTACGTCGATCCGCCAGAAGGCGGCCTCCGGAGCGCCGAGCACCCGCACGGTCACGGCGCGCACGACCTCCGGCTCGACCACCGCCACCGTGCGGCCGGCGGACCGGGCGGCCTCCTCCAGCCAGCCCCCGACCCGGGCGCACAGCAGGCGCACCGACTCGCCGCCGTGCGGGCTCGCCGCCGGGTCGGCCAGCCACCGGGCCAGCGCCTCCGGTTCCGCGGCGCCGACCTCCTCGAGTGTCCGCCCCCGCCAGCGGCCCATGTCGAGGCCGGCCAGGGCGGGTTCGGCACGTGCGTCGAGACCCAGCGCGGCCGCCGTCTCCCGGCAGCGGGCCGTGGGGGAGACGAGGGCCTCGGCGGCCGGCCGCAGTCCGTCCGCGGCCGACCGGGCGCGCGCGGCGCCCGCCGCGTCGAGTGAGCACCCGTCGTCGAAGCGGGCCTGCCGCAGGGCCGGGTTCATCGCCGGTGAGATCAACATCACTCGGCTCGTCATGAGGTCGCCTGCATGGTCAACAACCCTTTCGGCACAGGGATTTCACAGCGTACGGCGGCCGCGGGGCGCACCGCTCCGCACCCGTGCGCCCTTGGCCGCACCGGCGCTTCGCGGTACCTTCTCGGCGATATCGACGACGGAATGCGGAAGCCGGTGGGAATCCGGCACGGTCGCGCCACTGTAAGCCCCGTTCACACCACTCCTGGTGCGGGCCGGGCAAGTCAGACCCGCCCGTCGTCCCGTGCACCACCGAGCAGGGACGCGAGTTCCCCAGGAGGTCCTGCCATGGCGCAGTCCGCCGTTCAGCCCAGCACCAACCCCACCGTCATCCCCGCCAAGCTGCCGATCGGCGCCATCGCCCCCTGGGCGGTCTTCTTCGGCGTCCTGATGCTGGTCCTGCTGTACTTCGTCGGCGCCGAACAGGGCGCGACCTCCGTGATGTCCGGCGAGAACGTGCACGAGTGGGTGCACGACGCCCGGCATCTGCTCGGCTTCCCCTGCCACTGACCGGGGCGAGGAAGCGCACGAGCTCATGAACTCGGCAACTGTCCGGAACCTGTTGGTGCGTGGCATGCTCGCGGGACTCGCCGCGGGCCTGCTCGCCCTCGTCGTCGCCTACTTCCTCGGTGAGCCGCGTGTCGACTCGGCCATCGCCTACGAAGAGGCGCACTCCCACGAACACGGCGTGGAGGCGGTCTCCCGCACGATGCAGTCGACCGCCGGCCTGTCCACCGGCGTCCTCCTCTACGGCATCGCGTTCGGCGGCATCGCCGCCCTCGCCTACTGCTTCGCGCTGGGCCGCATCGGCCGCTTCGGGCCGCGCGCGAGCGCGCTGCTCCTGGCGGCCGCCGGCCTCGTCGCCGTCTACGTCGTGCCGTTCCTGAAGTACCCGGCCAACCCGCCGTCCGTCGGCGACCCCGACACGATCGGCAAGCGCACGACGCTGTACTTCCTGATGATGGTCCTGAGCGTGCTGCTGGCGGTCGCCACGGTGATCCTCGGCAAGCGGCTCGCCCCCCGCCTGGGCAACTGGAACGCGACGGTGGCCGCGGGCGCGTTCTTCCTGCTGGCCGCCGGGCTCGCCTACGCGTTCCTGCCGGCCGTCGACGAGGTCCCCAAGGACTTCTCCCCGAGCCTGCTGTGGCAGTTCCGCCTGGCGGCACTGGCCGTCCAGGCGACCCTGTGGACCGCGTTCGGGCTGGTCTTCGGCGTCCTCGCGGAACGTGTGCTCACCGCCGAGCGCACGGCCGGTGAGCGGCAGGACGCCGGTCCGCGCGCTCCGGCCGCGCACCACTGAGGCACCCCGCGCCCCGGCGTGAGGCACCGGTCCGCTCGCGGGCCGGTGCCTCACACGTCGTCGGCGGATCCCCGGCCGACGTCGGAGGCGGTCCGCGGGGCCGGGTTCAGAAGGCGTACCGGATGCGCAGCCAGGGAGCGTGCGCCGCGACGAGCCGGCGCAGGTCGTCCAGGGCCCTCGCTTTGACCAGGTGGTCGTAGCGCACGTTCAGCGCCCCGTTCTCGGAGCGTTTGCCCTGCTGGATGCCGGGCTGCCAGAGCACGTCCTCGGCGCGCGGATGCCAGCCGAGGTTGACCTCGTGCAGTTCCCGGTTGTGGGTCAGCATGATCACCTCGGCGGCCGCCTGCCGCTTGACCCGGTCCGGGAGCACGTCGTCGAGCCGCCGGAGCAGTTCGGCCCAGGCCTCCTGCCACCCGGGGCGCAGCACCACGGGGGAGAGGTTGAAGTGCACCTCGTACCCCGCGTCAAGGAAGTCGGCCGCGGCGGCGACGCGCTCGGCCACCGGTGACGTCCGGATGTCCAGCAGCCGGGAGTCCTCGCCCGGCATGACCGAGAACCGGACGCGGGTGCGGCCCCGCGGATCGAGTGCCAGCAGATCCGGGTTCACGAACTTGGTGGCGAAGGACGCCTTGGCGGTGGGCCACTGCCGGAAGGCGTGCACGAGATCGGCGGTGTTGTCGCAGATCAGCGCGTCCACCGAGCAGTCGCCGTTCTCGCCGATGTCGTAGACCCAGGCCTGTTCGTCGCACTGGTTGGGTTCCCGCTTGGGCCCGTGCCGCGCGATGTGGCGGCCCAGGTGGCCGATGATCCGCTCGATGTTGGTGAAGACGGTGACGGGGTTGGCGTATCCCTTGCGGCGCGGCACGTAGCAGTACACGCAGGCCATCGCACAGCCGTTGGACGGGCCGGGGGCGATCCAGTCGGCGGAGCGGCCGTTGGGCCGCGTGGTGAGCGTCTTGCGTTCGCCCAGCACCAGCGTCTCGCCCTTCACCCGCACCCAGCGCCCGACGTTCCCCTCGTCGCCGTGCAGCTCGGGAACGCGCCAATGGGAGTCCACCTCGACGACACGCGCGGCAGGGTGGCGGGCGAGGATCTGGCGGCCGCGGGGCGAGGCAGCGGCGGCGGGCTCGGCGTAGATCGTCCGCACGGGAAGCAGCCGCCGGGCGGCGTCGGAGTCACGGAAGAGCGGGCCGGTGGCCGGCATCCGTCCCGGCTCGTCCCCGGAGGACGCGACGCCGGGCAGGGCGTCGAGCCCGAACAGCGCGCCGTCGTCCAGCGCGGCGGAGAAGTCCCTCATGTGTGGTTCGCCGGGTTTCTTGACTGACGTCGCATACGGCCCACTGTACGCAGGCGTGACACGCCGGTGCGGAGGCCGTCAGCGGTTGAGCCGGACGATGGAGGCGTTCAGGGCCGCCGCGAAGGCGCACCAGGCGGCGTAGGGCAGCAGGGCTCCGGCCGCGGCCCGGTCGGTGCGGGCGATCTGCCGGATGAGCTGGGCGTTGCCGATGTTCAGCAGCACATCGCCGGCGAGCGCCGCCTTCGGGGCGCGGTGGGCGAAGAACAGCCGGCTCCATGCCGCGTTCAGCGCCAGGTTCGCCCCCAGGTCGCGAACGATCCCTGCCCGCCGGCGCCGGTCCGGGGCGCGCCCGAGGGCGTGGCCCGCCGCGCAGGCGATCGACGCGTACAGCGGGGTCCACACCAGGCCGAACGCCCACGGCGGAGGCTGCCAGGACGGCCGGCGCAGCGAGGCGTACCAGGTGCTGTCCGGACCGGTCGCCGCGGCGCCCACGGCGGCGGTGACGGCCACCGCCGCCGTGGCCGCGCCGTACCGCTGCCAGGGACCGGGCCCGGGCCGCCGGGTGCCTCCGCGTTCGCTGATCACCCTCATGTCCTCACGTCTTCCCGGGCCGCGCCCGATGTCACCGGTCGGGGTCAGTCGCCGCGCAGCAGCTCCGCCAAAATGTCGTCCCACCGCAGGCGGGAGCTCTCGGTGCCCGCGGGCACCGCCTCGAACGTCTCGGCCAGCCAGCCCTCGAACGGGTCCGCCGGTACGTACAGCACGGCGGCCCCGCCCGCGCCGCGCAGCACGATCCGCAGGGTGGTGGACCCGTGGCAGCGGCAGGGCGGCCAGACGCGCACGGAGCCCTCGCCGGACGGAACGCGCAGGCCGGCGTCGAGCAGATCGCGTGAGAACAGCCAGGGCGCGGCGTTCTCGGGGCCCTCGCGGAAGTCCATGCGTACGGCAAGCGGATCGGCCGGGTCATAGCTGAAGCGGACCTCGAGCCGGAGGGCTTCCGCTTCGCTGAGGACCAGGTGGATGTCCAGGTCGGTGTGGAGACGCTTGGCGGAGTGCATGACACCTCCCGGATGAGGTGGTTCGTGGGCTCTGCCCTGTGCGAAGCCCCGCACTCCACACTTCCGGGCGGGGGCCGGGGGTGGATGCGGGCGGTCTGCGGGAATCGCGGGGGGCACGGGGATTCCGTCCCCGCCGGGGTGCAACCGTTTCGCACGCGCCGCCGGAAGAGTCAGCGACGTGGGTGGGAGGGCGGTCCGGCCCGCTCCACCCCTGGGGGGCCTGGCACGCATCGGAAAGGATGTGTCATGAGGCTTCGCGACGAATGGCCGGTGGACCACGGGCTGGCGACGGTCTACCGGTACGGCGCCGGACTCTGCGGCGGTGTCCTGCTGCTGTTCGGCTGTCTCGGCTTCGCCGACGAACTCAGCCCCTTCGGCACGGACGGCACCCGTATCGCCGGTATGTCTACGAACGGAGTGCTGAGCCTGATCTCGGTGCTCTTCGGGCTGCTGCTGATCGGCGGCGCCGTGGTCGGCGGGAACTTCGCCTCCACGCTCAACATGGCCGTGGGGACGCTGTTCCTCGTCAGCGGATTCGTCCACATCTTCGTCCTCGACCGGAGCGCCAACATCCTCGACTTCGGCATGACGAACGTCATCTTCACCTTCGTCATGGGCCTGCTCATCCTCACCTTCGGGATGTACGGCCGGGTCACGGGCGGCCTGCCGCACGACAACCCGTACTGGCGCCGACGCCACCCGAGGGAGGCGGCGAGGGAGTCCCTGGCCGCCCGGCGCCGGGAGCGTGCCCGCGCCGTCCTGGCCCCGGCACCGGACGCCTCGTCCCGGTTCCCGGCCACCCGGCCGCACGGCTGAACCCGCGTCCCGGCACGACGACGTACGGCACGACAGGCCGGCACGACAGACGCCCGGCTCGACACTTTCCCGGCACGACAAGGGCGGCACCGCCACTCGCGGTGCCGCCCCGCACGACGGGAGCCCTGCCCCGACGGCTCACAGCTCGATCATCCGCACCACGAAGAACGCGGCGACCAGCAGGCAGCCGATCACGATCAGGGCCATCCAGACACTGGGATGCTCCCAGATGCCGCCGTCCGGCCGCTCGGGATGCGCTTCCGCCGTCGATCCCTCGACGGGCGGAGTCTCTCCGGGAGGGCGCAGGGGATCGGTCATCGTCTCCACCTCCAGGGTTCGGGCGGTGGGAGCCACGCGCCGGGGCCGTGCGGCGCACCTCGGCGAACCGGCTCCCCTCGAACTCTTCCGAGCCGGCCGGACCACCGGATGCGGCGGGCGCGCCCCACCGGGACGCACGGCGCGGTGCCCGGCGCACGACCGCGTTCGATCTTCAGAGGCACGACATGGACATGGAACTGGCCGGTTCACGCGTACTCGTCGCCGGAGCAACCGGGGAGATCGGTTCGGGCCTACGCGGGAGCACGCCGCGGTAGCGCCGTCCGGGCCTCGGCCCCTACGCAGCCCCCCTTCCTCTCACCCGCCGCCCCCCGCCCGGGCCGCCGCCCAGCGCAGGGCGGCGAGCCGGCCCTGTCCGGGCACGGTCCACAGCGCGTGCCCGCGCAGGCCCCAGCGCCGCAGCAGCGTGTTGGCGGCGAGGAAGCCGCTGGTGGCGGCCCGTTCCATCAGGGCCACCGGCAGACCGGTGCGGACCGTGTCGCCCGCGACGACCAGCCCCGGCGTCGGCGTGGTGACCGTGGGCCGGTCCGCGTGGCCGCCCACCGGGAACAGGGGGCAGTCGGCCCGCCACTCGTGACGTGCGTCCACCACCCGGGCCCGGGCCGTCTCCGGGTAGAGACGGTGCAGTTCGCCGAGCAACTCCTTCTCCGTGGTCTCCCGGCCGGCGTCCTCGGGCACGGCGTAGGCGTGCAGTTCGACGACCGAGCCGCCGGTGCGGGCCGCCCACCGGGCCGCCTCGCCCTCCCAGCCGCTGAGCACACTGACGTTGTCCAGGGCCCCGAAGCCGCTGGTGCCGAGGAAGCCGGGCCGGTCCGCGCGCACGGGCCGGTCCAGCCACAGCCGGGACACCAGGAAGGGCGGGGCGGTGCGCAGCCGCGCCACGCGCTCGCGCCACCCGGCGTCCCCGAGACCGTCGCAGCGGCCCACCAGGGAGCGCAGGCCCGCCGGATCCAGGGCGAGCACCACGGCGTCGTACGGCTCCTCGCCGCCCGCGGCGGTCACGGCGAAGCCGCCCGACGGCAGGACGGAGACGCCCTCCACCGCGGTGCTCGTACGCACCCGCGCGCGAAGCCGCTCCAGACGCGCGGCGATCGGGTCCCACAACGCCTGCGGGAACGGTTCCCGGGGCACGTCGAACAGCAGGCCCTCGGCCGAGCCGAGGAAGTAGATGTGGAACATCAGCGCCATCTCCGCCGCCGACAGCTTCCGGGGATCGGCGAAGAAGCTGCGGGAGAACACCTCGAACGCCAGGTGCCGCGCCGCCGGCGGGAACCGGATGTCGTCCAGGAAGTCGTAGGCGCTGACGTGGTCGAGCCGTTCGTACACCTCGGGCACCCGCACGTCGAGCAGCGGCAGGGCCGCGCGCGGGCGCATCCGGGCCAGGTCGCGCACCGAGAACGACTCGCTCAGCGCCACGAAGCCGAGCGCGCTCAGCGGCGGGGTGCGCGGCACGTGCCGGAAGCTGTCCTGCCGGCCGCCGCCGTGCCGCAGCGGGTAGTCGGGCAGACCGGTCAGGCGGGTCAGGGCCGGATCGGTCCGGCGCAGCAGCGCGCGCAGGTTGTAGTACTGCCGGAAGAACGCGTGGAAGCCCCGGCTCATCGTCACCGTCGTACCGTCGGCCAGCCGCGTGGACCATCCCGCCAGCCGGCCGCCGAGCTGCGCGTCGCGCTCGTACACGGTGACCCGCACCCCGCGCTCGGCCAGCGCGATGGCCGCCGTCAGCCCGGCGATGCCGCCGCCCACGACCGCCACCCGCGGCGCGGTGGTCTCCCCGGCACGACTGGCGCCGGGCGGTGCGGGCAGCAGCCGGGCCAGCCGGTCCCGGCCGGGGCGGGGGGTGCGGACGCCGGACACGGCGGGGCGGCGCGGCCCGGTCATCGACCCGCCTCCCCGCCGCCGTCGAACGGGCGGCGCGCGACGACGGTGTGGGTGATGCCGGTCTGCCAGCCCGGCAGCGGCAGTACCCGCACCCGTTCGAACCCCGCTCGCTCCACCCGCCGCGCGAGCTGCCCTGCGGTGTCGAAGGAGACGACACTGCGCCACAGATGCCGGTAGAGCGGGCCGTCGCCGAGCAGCGTGGCGACCGGCAGGACGACCCCGCCGCACACCGCGTTCCACACCGCGCGGTGCGCCGCCCGCCCGCTCAGCGCGTACTCGTGCACCGCCAGCCGACCGCCCGGCGCCAGCAGCCGGTACGCGTGGGCGAGCACCGCGTCCGGGTCGGCGGTGTTGCGCAGCAGGTACGCGGCGAAGACCGCGTCGAACGGGCCGCGCACCCCGGCCGCCGCCAACCGCTCCACCGGCGCCTGCACGAAGCGCACCGGCCTCGGCCAGGGGCGCCGGGCCGCCTGCCGCAGCATCCCGGCCGACGCGTCGACGGCGGTGATGTCCGCGCCGGGCAGTGCGGCGGCCAGGGCCGCGGTCGAGGCGCCGGTGCCGCAGCCGAGGTCCAGGACTCTCGGGCCGGGAACGCCGCCGGGAAGGCCGAGGCGCCGGGCGGAGCGGCGCAGGTGGGCGTGGTAACCGGGATTCGCCGCCACGAGCGTGTCGTAGCTCCGGGCGGCGTGGTCGAACGCGGTCGCCAGATCGGCGTCGCGCAGCAGGGGCATGCCATCTCCCTGAGAGGTCGTCGGGTCCGGGGTCGTCGGGTACGAGGGCGGGTGCGGGCTCGTTCGGTCGAGGGGGCCGCGGATGAGGCGGTGACGAGGGGTCAGGTGGCCGCAGTGCTCCGGCGCGGGACGAACGGCAGGGCGAGGGCCGAGCCGAGCATCGCGGGTACGGGCACGTGCAGCCCGATGGACAGGTCCTCCGCGAGTCCGGTGCGCCCGTCCAGGAAACGCAGCAGGCGGGGCGCGGGCACGTGGGTGAACAGGCGGGTGAAGAAGGCCGGACCGTCCACCCGGCCGTGGTCGAGGGCGTGCAGCAGCACCGCGTCCATGAGCCGGGAGCGGGCCGAGTGGGCGCGCGGCGGGACGGGACGGCGCCCGGCGTGCAGGGCGGCGGCCACCGCGCCGGTCTGGCGCTGCACGGCGCTGAAGGTGTAGCCGGTCGCGGGACGGGTGGCCCCGGCCGCGGCCCCGATGCGGAACACGGACGCGGCGGTCCGCCGGGGGAAGTCCGCGTCCGTCATCGGGATCACCCCCTGTTCGCAGTCCAGCACCTCGTGGTCGCCCGCGCCCAGGACACCGGTGACGTAGTGCCGCAGCGCGCGGTCGTACGCGTCCCGGCCGAGCGGGCTGCGGGAGAACTCGGTGTACTCCACCAGCGCCTCCCGGGGCCCGGTAGGCAGCACGTACCCGAAGGACAGGCCGTGCGCGGGCTGCGGCGTGCGGAAGTCCATCAGCTCCACGACACCGGGATCGAACACCGGGCGGCGGGTGCGCACGAACCAGCCGCGGAAGTGCTGCAGCAGCGTCGTGCGGGCCGGTGGCAGCCGTGCGGGCGGCCGTGAGTCGAACACCCAGCGGGCGCGCACCGTAACCGGGGCGCCGTCGGCCCGGCGGGCGTGCACCACCGCGCCACCGGGCGCGGACTCGACCCGCTCGGCGACGGCCTCCACGGTCGTCACCCACGGGCTCTGCGCGAGCACTTGACCGGCCAGGTCCTCCAGCGCGTCGGAGCGCAGCATCTTGTAGCGCAGCGGCTCGATGGCCGCGTCCACCGTCCGTCCGTCGCCGGAACGCACCCGCAGCCGCCGCCAGGAGGCCGTCAGCGCGTCGTCGTACGGCCCCACGCCCGCCTCCCAGAAGCACCAGGTGCGCCGTGCCGCGCGGAACGGTCCCGGCGGTGCCGCCAGCAGCACCGCCGTCACCCGGCGTCCGTCCGCGGGCGGGCGGGCCAGCCGCAGCGCCAGCGACAGCCCGGCGGCCCCGGCGCCCACGACGGCGACGTCCGACTCCACCTGCACGGCGGCTCCCTCCACGGCGGCTCCCTCTGCGGACCGGCGGATCCGGCCAGTCTTCCCGCGCACCGGCCCCGGCGGATGCAGCCGGGAGCGTGTCGTGCGGGTGGGTGCCCAGGGCGCCGGCATGTCCACCGAATGGCGCATCCGGCGGGGCCACCCGCGCGGAATGTGTCACGACGACGCACCGGTCGCGACGGTGCCGGCACCGGGCGCGACCGGTGCGGCACAACGACAGCGCGACTTGGCCGGCTCACCGACAGGTGGTCCGGCTCACCGACCGGCGAGAGGATCCGCGATGCGTTCCACCCAGGCGCCCGGCCGTCTCACGGCAGACCCGCCGCGCAGGCCGCCCGCCGTGGCCGGCCCTCATGACACCGGGGAGCCGGCCGCCCCCGGTTGCGCCCGAGCCGTCGACGAGGACGTGCCGGGCGCGGTCGGCCGGGAACTGCGCGGACTGCTCGCCGACCGTCTCGCGGGCTGCCACGGGCTCGACCCGGTGTTCGCGAGGGACGTCGCCGAGCGGACCGCCCGCTTCACCCGGCGCGGCGGCCGCCGTATCCGCCCCCGGCTCCTGTGGTGGTCGCTGCGCGCCTGCGGCGGCGGGGACCCGGCCCAGGTGCGCGTGGCACTGCGGACGGCGGCGGCGCTGGAACTGCTCCAGACCTGCGCCCTGGTCCACGACGACCTGATGGACCAGGCGCCCACCCGCCGCGGCGCGCCGGCGCTGCACGCGGATGTGGCCGCGCAGTACGCCGGTGCCACGGCGGGCCCCGCCGCCCAGCGGCTCGGCGCGTCCACCGCCGTGCTCGCCGGTGACCTCGCCCTGGCCTGGGCGGACGACGCCCTGTCCGGACTGCTGCTGGACCCCGGGCTGCCGCGCGACACCGCGCACCGGCTGCACGAGGTGTGGCGGGTGCTGCGCACGGAGATGGTGGCGGGCCAGTACCTCGACGTGCGCGGCCAGGCCGTGTCCTCCGGCACCCCGGCCCGGTCGATCCGGGCCGCGTGCCTCAAGAGCGCTCTGTACACCGTGGAACGGCCCCTGCAACTGGGCGCGGTACTCGCCGGAGCCGACGACCTCACCACCAGGACCCTGCGCCGCGCGGGACGCTGCGCGGGCCTCGCCTTCCAGTTGCGGGACGACCTCGACGACCTCTTCGCCGACTCCCGGGTCACCGGCAAACCGTCCGGGGGCGACGTGCGCGAGGGCACCCAGACCTATCCGCTGGCCGTGGCCCGGGCCACGGCCGGCGCCGCCGGCGACCAGCACGCGCTCGGCGTGCTCGAGCACGCGATGGGCCGCGCCGACCTCACCGAGGGCGAACTGGCCCAAGTACGCGAGGTCCTCGTCGCCACCGGAGCCCGCGACCACGTCGAGGCGCGGATCGCCCGGCTCGTCCGGCGCGGCCTGCGCCACCTCGGCGAAGCCTCCCTCGAACCAGGCGGGGCCGCCCGATTGCGGGGCCTGCTGGCGGAGATCACCGGTACGGCCGGCCAGGTGCCCGAGCCGGCCGCGGCTCCGCGCGCCGCCGCCCTGGCCGCCGCCGGAACGGAGGCGGGCCGGTGACCCGGACCATCACGGGACCCACCGACCACGTGGTCGTGGTCGGCGCCGGACTGGCCGGCCTGTCCGCCGCCCTGCACCTGCTCGGCGCCGGCCGCCGCGTCACCGTCGTCGAACGCGATCACCAGCCCGGCGGGCGCGCCGGCCGCATGGAGCTCGGCGGCTATCTGATCGACACCGGACCCACCGTGCTCACCATGCCGGAGATCGCCGACGAGGCGTTCGCCGCGGTCGGCACCTCACTGCGCGACCGCGTCGAACTGATCGAGCTCCACCCGGCCTACCGGGCGCGCTTCGCCGACGGCAGCACCCTCGACGTGCACACCGACGCCGAGGCGATGGAGGCGGAGGTCGAGCGGTTCGCCGGCGGCGCCGAAGCGGCGGGCTACCACCGGCTGCGCCACTGGCTGGGGCAGCTCTACCAGGCCGAGCGGGGCCGCTTCCTCGACGCCGACTTCGACTCACCGCTGCACCTGCTCACCCCCGACCTGGTCCGGCTCGCCGCGCTCGGCGGCTTCGGCCGCTGGGAGGCGCAGGTCGCCCGTCATGTGCGCGACGAGAGGCTGCGCCGCGTCTTCTCCTTCCAGGCCCTGTACGCCGGTGTCCCGCCCGAGCGGGCGATGGCCGCCTACGCGGTGATCGCCTACATGGACACCGTCGCCGGGGTGTACTTCCCGCGCGGCGGCATGCACGCCCTGCCCCAAGCCATGGCCGACGCGGTGGCCGAGGCCGGGGCGCGGTTCCACTACGGGCAGCGGGTGACCCGCCTGGAACGCTCCGGTGAGCGCGTCACCGCCGTGGTGACCGACGACCAGCGCATCCCGTGCGACGCCGTAGTCCTCACCCCCGACCTGCCGGTGACCTACCGTCTGCTGGGCCGCTCCCCGCGCCGCCCCGTACGGCTCAGGCACGCCCCGTCGGCGGTGATCCTGCACGCCGGCTGCGACCGCACCTGGCCCGAACTGGCCCACCACACCCTGTCCTTCGGCCAGGCATGGCGGCGCACCTTCCGTGAACTCACGCACACCGGCGAGCTGATGAGCGACCCCTCCCTGCTGATCACCCGGCCCACCGCGACCGACCCCGGCCTGGCCCCGCCGGGCCGCCATCTGCACTACGTCCTCGCCCCGTGCCCCAACACCGACATCGGGCCGGACGGCGCCGACTGGTCCGGGCTCGGCGCGCGCTACCGCGACGGCCTGCTGCGCGAACTCGACCGCCGCGGCCTCACGGGCATCGCGTCCGCCATCGAGGAGGAGTGCCTGGTGACCCCCGCCGACTGGAGCGCGCAGGGGCATGCCGCCGGCACGCCGTTCTCCGCCGCGCACACCTTCGCCCAGACCGGCCCCTTCCGCCCGCGCAACCTGGTGCGCGGCACCGCCAACGCCGTCCTCGCCGGCTGCGGCACCACCCCCGGCGTGGGCGTCCCGCCCGTGCTGCTGTCCGGCAAGCTGGCCGCGGCCCGCGTCACCGGCGGCACCCGCCCGCGCACCACCTCCCGCCGGGCCGCCCGGCCGGCCGCCGAGGGAGTACGGCCATGACCACCCGCGAGCTGGACGCCGCTCGCATCACCGACCCGGGCCTGCGCGCCGCCTACACCCACTGCCGGGACCTGAACGCCCGGCACGGCCGCACCTACTTCCTCGCCACCCGCCTGCTGCCCCCCGACCGGCGTCCCGCCGTGCACGCCCTGTACGGCTTCGCCCGCTGGGCCGACGACATCGTCGACTCGCTCGGCCCCGGCGCCCCCACCGGCGACGAGGCGGCCCGGCGGGCCGCCGCCCTGGACCGCCTCTGCGAGGACCTGACCCGGGGCCTGGCGGGCGGGCGGGGCGCCGAGCCGGTGGTCACCGCCCTCGCCGACACCAGCGGCCGCTACGCCATCGACCGGAGCCACTTCACCGACTTCCTGGCATCCATGCGCAGCGACCTGACGGTCACCGAGTACGCCGACTACGCGGCGCTGCGCGGCTACATGCACGGCTCGGCGGCGGTGATCGGCCTGCAGATGCTGCCCGTCCTCGGCACCGTCGTGCCACGCGAGGAGGCCGCCCCGTACGCGGCCGAACTGGGCGTCGCCTTCCAGCTCACGAACTTCCTGCGGGACGTCGGCGAGGACCTCGACCGCGGCCGCGTCTACCTCCCCCAGGACCTCCTCGGCGCCCACGGCGTCGACCGTGAACTGCTGCGCCGCTGCCGGGACGAGGGCCGCGCCGACCGCCGGGTCACCGCGGCCCTGCGCGCCTTCGCCGACCTCACCCGCGCCGCCTACCGGCGCGCCGCGCCCGGCGTACCGATGCTCGACCCCGTCGCCCGGCCCTGCATCCGCACGGCGTTCGTGCTCTACGGCGGCATCCTGGACGCCGTCGCCGACGACGGCTGGGCGGTGCTGAACCGCCGCGCGGCGGTTCCCCGCAGGCGCCGCGCCCTGGTCGCCGCGGACGGCCTGCTGCGGGTGGCGGCGGCGCGTCTGACCGCCCGCCGCCGGTCCGGCCGCGCCCCGTACCCGTCCGTGCCCTGCGAGGAGGCCGCATGACGCACGGTCGTCTGTCGCGTCGCACCGGTCCGCGTCGTCGTCAGCGTGGCGTGGCGGGCGGCTGCCGCGCTGTGGTGCCGCGTGTGCGCCGGGCGCCGGTCGCCGCTGATGGCCTGCCGCGGATGGCGGTGGGCGGCCTGGCCGCCCACTGTGGTTCCGCCCGTGCCCTGTATTCGTCCGCACCCTGCGAGGAGGCTGCCTAATGCTGTTGTCAAGCAACGAGACGCAGGGGTGGCTGGGCCTGGAAGGGCTGGCGGTCACGGAGCATGGCGTAGAGGACGTTGACCTTGCGGCGGGCCAGGGCGATCAGGGCCTGGTGGTGGCGTTTACCTTCGGCCCTCTTCCGGTCGTAGTAGGCACGCGAGGTGGGATCGCGCTGGATCGAGCAGAACGACGCCTGGTAGAAGACGCGTTTGAGGGCTTT
>NZ_JBEYRK010000012.1:39025-213655 GCF_040704065.1 Streptomyces sp. NPDC047869 | reverse complement strand
GCGAGGAGATCACCCAGAACGGGCTCGGCGGCGCCGACGTGCACGCCGAGACCTCCGGCGTCTGCCACTTCGCCTACGACGACGAGGAGACCTGCATCGCCGAGGTGCGCTACCTCCTCTCGCTGCTGCCGCAGAACAACCGCGAGAACCCGCCCGGGACCGACTCCTCGGACCCGGTGGACCGCCGCTCCGACGTCCTGCTCGACCTGGTCCCGGCCGACGGCAACCGTCCGTACGACATGGCCAAGGTCATCGAGGAGATCGTCGACGACGGCGAGTACCTCGAGGTCCACGAGCGCTGGGCGCGCAACATCATCTGCGCGCTGGCCCGGCTGGACGGCCAGGTCGTCGGCATCATCGCCAACCAGCCCCAGGTGCTGGCGGGTGTGCTGGACATCGAGGCGTCCGAGAAGGCCGCCCGCTTCGTACAGATGTGCGACGCGTTCAACATCCCGATCATCACTCTTCTGGACGTACCCGGCTTCCTGCCCGGCGTCGATCAGGAGCACGGTGGAATCATCCGGCACGGAGCGAAGCTGCTGTACGCCTACTGCAACGCCACCGTGCCGAGGATCTCGCTGATCCTGCGCAAGGCATACGGAGGTGCGTACATCGTGATGGACTCCCAGTCGATCGGCGCCGACCTCACCTACGCCTGGCCCACCAACGAGATCGCCGTGATGGGCGCCGAGGGCGCGGCCAACGTCATCTTCCGCCGCCAGATCGCGGACGCCGAGGACCCCGAGGCCATGCGGCAGAAGATGGTCAAGGAGTACAAGGCCGAGCTGATGCACCCGTACTACGCGGCCGAGCGCGGTCTGGTCGACGACGTGATCGACCCCGCCGAGACCCGTGAGGTGCTGGTGAAGTCGCTGGCGATGCTGCAGTCCAAGCACGCCGACCTGCCCTCCCGCAAGCACGGCAACCCCCCGCAGTAACCGAGCGGACCCGTCGCGGCAACCCCGCGGACCTCTTACTGACGGAGACTGACACCCATGAACACTGAAATCCGCGTCGAGAAGGGCCACGCCGAGCCCGAGGAAGTCGCCGCCATCACGGCCGTTCTGCTGGCCCGTGCGGCCGCCCAGCCGGCCGCCCCGGCGCACCGCGGCCGTGCCAAGGCCGGCTGGCGCCGGCTGGAGCGCGAGCCCGGCTTCCGCGCCCCGCACAGCTGGCACGGCTGACCGGCGACGGCCCCACGGGCCGCCCCCGTACGACATGAGAGAGGGCCCCTCCGCTCGGAGGGGCCCTCTCTCATGTCGTACGGGGGCGGGGGAAAAGAAGAACCCGCGCCCCTTTCCGGGACACGGGTTCCTGAGCGACCGGCCGCCTAGCGCAGACGCGCCATCAGTGCGTGCTCCACCAGCGTGATCAGCGCACTCTTGGCGTCCGCGCGGTGCCGGGCGTCCGTCGTGATGATCGGGGTGTCGGGGCCGATCTGCAGGGCCTCACGGACCTCGTCCGGGTTGTAGGGCTGCTGTCCGTCGAAGCCGTTGAGGGCGATGACGAAGGGCAGGCCGCTGTTCTCGAAGTAGTCGACCGCGGGGAAGCAGTCGGCGAGACGGCGGGTGTCGACGAGGACGATCGCGCCGATCGCGCCGCGCACCAGGTCGTCCCACATGAACCAGAAGCGGTCCTGACCGGGCGTACCGAAGAGGTACAGGATCAGGTCCTGGTCCAGGGTGATGCGGCCGAAGTCCATGGCCACCGTGGTGGTGGTCTTGTCACCGGTGTGGGTGAGGTCGTCGATGCCGGCCGAAGCGGACGTCATGACGGCCTCTGTGCGCAGCGGGTTGATCTCCGAGACGGCGCCGACGAACGTGGTCTTGCCCACGCCGAAGCCGCCCGCCACCACGATCTTCGCGGAGGTGGTGGAGCGGGAAGGACCGCCGCTAGAGCTTGCGAAGTCCACTGAGCACCCTTTCGAGCAGTGTCACGTCTGGCTGGCCACCGGCGTTCTCGTCGCCGCCGGGCTGATGGATGGCGACCAGGCCCGCCTCCGCCAAGTCGGCGACGAGAATCCTGGCGACGCCGAGGGGGATCGTGAGCAGGGCCGAGACCTCGGCCACCGACTTGATCTCCCGGCACAGGTTGCAGATCCGCTGATGTTCGGGCAGCTGGCCCTGCATCTGGTGCGGAGCGGCGGTGGTGTGCACCAGTGCCTCGATGGCGAGCTGGTAGCGCGGGCGGGTCCGGCCGCCGGTCATGGCGTACGGACGCACCAAGGGGTTGTTCGATGCGGATGCCGGCGCCGGCTCGGGGCGGCGCTGCGGCTGGACCGGCTGGATCCGCGGGGCCGGCGGCTGGTCGTACGGCGAGGGCCCGGGGCCCTGCGGAGCGTACGGCCGGCGGTGACCAGGGGCGGAGGGGAAGTCGTACCGGTTCGCCGAACCGTCGCTCTGGCCCTGGGCAGGGCCGTACGACCAGTTACCCGAATGCGAACCGCCTGGGGGTGTTGCCACTTTCTCCTCCTCCGACTGTGCCGGGCACCCATCCGTGTGGAGCCGCGTCCCGAAACCTTAAGGCCCCGGGACGCGAATACGCACCGTTCGTCTCTTAGTTGAGAAGGCTTCCCTGGAGCTCCGCGCGGAGATCCGGGGTGAGAACCGTGCCCGCGCGGTCCACGAGAAGTGCCATCTCGTACCCGATGAGGCCGATGTCCGCTTCCGGGTGGGCCAGAACAGCGAGCGAGGAACCGTCGGAGACGGACATGATGAAGAGGAATCCCCGCTCCATCTCCACAACTGTCTGGTTCACGCTGCCGCCCTCGAAGATGCGGGAGGCGCCTGCCGTCAGAGACGTCAGACCGGAGGCGACGGCCGCGAGCTGGTCCGCGCGGTCGCGGGGAAACCCTTCGGACATCGCCAGAAGGAGTCCGTCGGCGGAGACCACCACCGTGTGGGACACCCCCGGGGTGTTGTCCACGAAGTTGGTGATCAACCAGTTCAGGTTCTGTGCCGCCTGGCTCATCGGGCTCACACTAACGCTCCTGGTTGTAGGTGCTGTCAGGACCACTGTGCTGATTCCCAGTGGCCTGGCCGTTCGATTCACTGCCTGCGCTGCGTCCGCGCTGGACGCCCCGACGCAGGTTGCTCAGCCTGCCCCGGACGTCCTCCGGGGCGCGGGAGACCTGCGGGCCTCCCTGAGGGGTGCTCTCGGCGGTGCCCTCGACCAGATTGGCCTTGGGTACCCGCCGGGGCAGACCGGAGGCGGTGACTCCGCCCGCCTTCGGCTTGCGGAGCTGCGAAGCCTGCTGCCAGCGCTCGTCGTTGGCCGAACGCCAGTCGCCGTCGCCGTTGCTCCCCGGGGTGTTCCCCGCGGGGGCCGGCGTCTCCGGCTGCACGCGCCCGGTGCCGTTCGAGCCGCTGGGACCGCTCGCGGATCCGCGGCGGGGCAGACCGGCGTCGGTCATCCGGTGGGCGGCGGAAGGGGCCGTTCCCGGACGGTCGAAGCCTACGCCGTTCCGCTCACCCGCGTCAGCGGACTGCGGTTCCGTTTCCGGAGCGTAATGGGACGGATAGCCGTTCCGGTAGCTGTCCTGCTGCGGCCAGTCGTCCTGGTAGGACTGGCTCTCGTAGGAGCCGAACCCGTCGGACGCGGAGCCGTGCGCGGGCGCCTGCTCCTCCTGAGCCGGTTCCGCATACGCGGGCTCGGGGTAGCCGCCGCCGTTCGGGGCGAAGCCGTCGTCGCGCGGCACGCCACCGTTCGGCGCGTAGTACTGGTCGTCGTACGACGGTTCGTACCCGGCGTTCCGGTGCTCCTCGTACGCCTGCTGCTGGTCGCCGTAGGCCTGCTGGCCGTCGTAGGCGGCGGGCTGGGCGGGCTGCTCGCCGAAGCCGGCGGCGCCGTCGTAACCGGCCTGCCGGGCGTCGAACTCGTCCGCGTACCCGCGCTGCCCGTCGGCCTCCTGCTGCGGCTCGTCGTGCGACTGGGCCTCCAGCGCGGCACGGCGCTCCTCGCGCATCAGGGAGCGGCCCACGGGGTCCAGGTCGCGGAGGTCGTCGGGGACCTCCGAGTAGCGGCTGTCGTCGAAGCCGAGTTCGGCGGCGGTGCGCATCGGCTGATGCTGCACCTGGGCGAAGTCCTCACCGCGGAACTGCTGCTCCGGGATGATCTGGGAGACCGTGAACTCCTCGCGGTCCAGCGGGCCTTCACCGCCACCGCCGTGCGTGATCGCGTCCGGCAGCATGACCAGCGAGGTGGTGCCGGCCTGCTCGCCCGAGGGGCGCAGCTGGACGCGGATGCCGTGCCGGTCGGACAGCCGGCCGACCACGAACAGGCCCATGCGCTGGGAGATCGCGGCGTCCACGGTCGGCGGGTTGGCCAGCTTGTGGTTGATGTCCGCGAAGTCCTCGGCGGTGAGGCCGATGCCCTTGTCGTGGATCTCGACCATGACGCGGCCGTCGGGCAGACGGGTCGCGGTGACGCGCACCTTGGTCTGGGGCGAGGAGAACGTGGTGGCGTTCTCCAGCAGCTCGGCCAGCAGGTGCACGAGGTCGGTCACGGCACGGCCGTGGATCTCGGCCTCCGGCACGCCGGACAGCTCGATGCGCTCGTACTGCTCCACCTCGGAGGAGGCGGCGCGCAGCACGTCGACCAGCGGGACCGGCTGGTCCCAGCGGCGGCCGGGCTCCTCGCCGGCGAGGACCAGGAGGTTCTCGCCGTTGCGGCGCATGCGGGTGGCCAGGTGGTCCAGCTTGAAGAGGTTCTCGAGCTGGTCCGGGTCCGCCTCGTTGTTCTCCAGGTCGGTGATCAGGGTCAGCTGGCCCTCGATCAGCGACTGGTTGCGGCGGGAGAGGTTGGTGAAGATCGCGTTGATGTTGCCCCGCAGCAGCGCCTGCTCGGAGGCGAGCCGGACCGCCTCGCGGTGGACCTGGTCGAAGGCGCGGGCGACCTCGCCGATCTCGTCCTTGGTGTGGATCGGGATCGGGGCGACCCGGGTGTCGACCCGGCCCGGGTCGGTGCGGGAGAGCTGGTCGACCAGCATCGGCAGACGCTGCTCGGCGATGCCGAACGCGGCGTTGCGGAGCTGGCGCATCGAGCGGCTCATCTGGCGGGCCACGGCACCGGCCAGGATGAAGGCGAGGAGCAGGGCCACGACGACCACGGCACCGGTGGTGATGGCCGAGGTCTTGGCGTCGTCGGCGATGCCGGACGCCTCGTTCACGGCCTTGTCGGCGAGGTCCGACTCGATCTGGCGGTAGGCCTTGTACTTGAGGGTGTTGACCGCCCACCAGTTCTGGGCCGTCACGCCGCCCGCCGCCATCTGCTGGCGGGTGAGCGGGGTGGTGTCCTTCATCGTCGCCAGCGCCGAGACCATCGCGTTCGGCTTGGCCGGCGGCGCGACGTACTTCGGGTCCTTCTGCTTCTCCTGCGTGACCAGCGCGGCGCCGTCCGTCTTGATCTTCGCCTGCGCGTCGATCAGCTTCTGCGCGTCCTCGTCGGTGCCACCGCCGAGGTACTCCTCCAGCGCGATGCGCTCCAGGTAGGCGTACGAGGACAGGGAGACCCGCTGCGTCGCCAGGTTGGGGTCGTCCGGACCGGGCTTGACCAGCAGGTGCATGCCGATCGACCGCTCCAGCGACAGCGCCGCCTTGGTGAGCGACATGGCATAGACGGTACGGCCGTAGGAGGTGATGTTGCCGGTGCCCAGACCGAGTTCGTTGGCGAACTCCATCAGGGGGTGCGAGACCTCGACGTAGCCCTCTTCCGTCTTCACGCCGGGGGTCTTCTTGGTGTACGCGGCCTGGCGCAGCTTCTGCAGCTTGGGCTCCGCCTTGCGGAAGAGATCCAGGCGGCGCTTGATGCCGGGCTTGTCCGGCACGTTCTGCGCGGCCTGGTGGAAGACGGCGGCCGCCTGGTCCGTCTGCTTGCGGGCCGTCGTGACGACGTCCTTCTGGTTGCCCAGCAGCAGCGGGGCCGCGGTGACGTCACGCTCGTTCTCGAGCGCGTCGGCGTAGCCGAGGGAGGCGCGCACCAGACGGGCGGTGTTCTCCGCGTCCCGGGCCTCGTTCCAGGTGTCGATCGAGCTCTTCACCTGGAAGCCGCCCATGATGAGGCCGACCGCCACGGGTATGAGCAGGATCGCGTTCAGCCGGGTCGGCACCCGCCAGTTGCGCGGTGAGAAACGGCCACCGCCGGCCGGGGGAGTGGCCGAGGGCTCGGCACCCGGCACAGGGGTGGGCACCGCAGCGCGCGGCGGCGGGGTGAAGTTGCCCCGCGCCGACGGCTCGGGACCGTTCTTGCTTCGCCTCACTCGACCAACAACCTCTCGGCGGTCGGCACCTTCGTCGTGCCGCAGTCTCTCAGAGCCCGGTTCGTCATCGACCACTCAGTACGTCTTTGACTATTAGGCAGTTCAGGCATTTCAGCACGTCGGCATCCGCTCTTCCAAACACTCGGAACCTGAGGTTCCGAGTGATGTGGGCCCTGGATAAAACGGGCATAAAGAGCGAGCCCCGCCAAAAGGCGGGGCAGTCGTGCGCGCAGCGACACCGTCCGAACGCGTCGCGTGGTGAAGAACGGAGATTCCTCTGCCGAACTGTTATGAACACTGGAGCCGACCGTGTCAAAGGCCACAGCCGGCTCCGCTTGCCCTACGGCAACTGCCGTACGGCGCGTCCCAATTGGGTGTTACCGCAGACGGGCCATGAGCGCGTGCTCCACCAGCGTGATCAGCGCACTCTTGGCGTCCGCGCGGTGCCGGGCGTCCGTCGTGATGATCGGGGCGTCCGGACCGATCTGCAGGGCTTCCCGTACTTCCTCGGGGGTGTAGGGCTGCTGTCCGTCGAAGCCGTTGAGGGCGATGACGAAGGGCAGGCCGCTGTTCTCGAAGTAGTCGACCGCCGGGAAGCAGTCGGCGAGACGGCGGGTGTCCACGAGGACCACCGCGCCGATCGCGCCGCGCACCAGGTCGTCCCACATGAACCAGAAGCGGTCCTGACCGGGCGTACCGAAGAGGTACAGGATCAGGTCCTGGTCCAGGGTGATGCGGCCGAAGTCCATGGCCACCGTGGTGGTGGTCTTGTCACCGGTGTGCGTGAGGTCGTCGATGCCGGCCGAAGCGGACGTCATGACGGCCTCTGTGCGCAGCGGGTTGATCTCCGAGACGGCGCCGACGAACGTGGTCTTGCCCACGCCGAAGCCGCCCGCCACCACGATCTTCGCGGAGGTGGTGGCCCGGCCCGCGTCAGAGCTTGCGAAGTCCACTGAGCACCCTTTCGAGCAGCGTCACGTCCGGAGCGCCGCCGTTGTTCTCGTCGCCACCCGGCTGGTGGATGGCGACCATGCCGGCCTCTGCGAGGTCGGCGACCAGGATCCGGGCCACGCCGAGCGGCATGGCCAGCAGCGCCGACACCTCCGCGACCGACTTGACCTCACGGCAGAGGTGGCAGATGCGCTGGTGTTCCGGGAGCAGTCCCATGAGCGCTGCCGGGTCGGCCGTGGTGCTGATCAGCGCCTCGATGGCGAGCTGATAGCGCGGCCGGGTCCGGCCACCGGTCATCGCGTACGGACGTACCAGCGGCTGGTCGCCCTCGTCCCCGTACGGCTCCGCGTACGGATCATGAGAGGCGGTGGGCGGGGTCATGAATCCTCCGGGCGGGACAGCAAGTCGGTCAGTCAAGCCGTCGGAAGGGGCCGGTGGGGGGATTGTGGCGGCCGGACGGTGTTTTTGTGAGGTGGGTGGTGCCGGGGCCGGTCAGTGAAGCAGACTGCCTTGGAGTTCGGCGCGCAGATCCGGGGTGAGCACCGCCCCTGCGCGGTCGACCAGCAGTGCCATCTCGTAGCCGACCAGGCCGATGTCGCACTCGGGGTGGGCCAGGACCGCGAGGGAAGACCCGTCCGAGACGGACATGAGGAAGAGGAACCCGCGCTCCATCTCGACGACCGTCTGCGCCACGCTGCCACCCTCGAAGATCCGGGACGCCCCGGCGGTCAGCGAGGTCAGCCCGGACGCGACGGCCGCCAGCTGGTCGGCGCGGTCACGCGGAAAACCTTCGGACATGGCCAGCAGAAGGCCGTCGGCGGAGACCACCACCGTGTGCGACACCCCAGGGGTGTTGTCCACGAAGTTGGTGATCAACCAGTTCAGGTTCTGTGCCGCCTGGCTCATCGGACTCAACTAACGCTCCTGCTGGTGAGTGGGGCTCTGGAAGCTGCCGGTCTGGCCGTTGCCGGCCTGACGGCCCTGCGCGATGCCCCGACGGAGATTGGTCAGCCGGCCGCGTACGTCGTCAGGCGCACGCGAGACCTGCGGACCGGCTTGGTGCTGTTGCTGCTGAGCCGTGCCCGGGACGAGGTTCGCCCTGGGCACCCGGCGCGGCAGGCCGGAGGTGGTGACGCCGCCCGCCGCGGGCTGCCGTACGCGCTCCGCCTGCCGGACGAGTTCGTCGTTCGGCGAGGTGCGCCAGGAACCGGTGGCGGCGGGACGTTGCTGGGCCGGCGCGGGCGCCTGCTGCTGCGGCGCCGCGGCCGGGGTGTTCTCCGGCTGCCGCTCCTGCTGATGACCGTGGAACCAGTTGGTCTCCAGCGTGTCGTACAGCGGGGTGCGGCCGTCGCCCGGACCGGAGGCCGGCGGCAGCGCCTCCGGCTCGCGGCGGGCGGGACGCTGCTGCTGCGGCGGCTGCTGCTGCGGGGCCGGCGGCCGCGGCGCGCCGAATTCGGCGCGGGCAGCGGGCTGCGGACGCTCGAACTGGCCGGTGTCGGCCGGGGCCTGGCGGCCGGGCAGCGCGTGCTGTCCGGTGGAGCCGCCGTCGTACGCCTGCGGGGCCGCGAACTGACCGGTGCTCTGCGGGTCCTGCTGCCCGGACGCCGACGTGCCGAAGACGTCGGAGCGGACGAACTGGCCGTTGCCGCCCTGCTGGCCGTACTGGCCGTAGTCCTGCGGAGCGGCCGGGGCGGCCGGACGCTGGAACTGGCCGGTCTGCTGCGGGTTCTCGGCGCCGGGACGCGCGAACTGGCCGGTGGAGCCGTTCATCCCGAAGTCCGGGCGGGGGAACTCGCCCGTCGAGGCCGGACCCTGAGCGTCGATCCGCGGCATCTCCGCCGTCGAGCCCGGGCCCTGCCGGCCGTCGAAGCGCGGCATGCCCGAGGTCTGCGCCGGGTCCTGCTCGTCGTGGCCGCGCGGGGCGTCCAGCGAGGCACGCGACAGCGGAGCCTGGGCGTTGCCGCGCCAGTCCGCGGGGTCCGACTGCGGGTTGCCGCCGGGCAGTTCGGCCCGGGGGCCGCCGCGCGGCGGAAGCTGGGGCTGACGACCCTGGTCGGAGCCGCCCGCGCCACCGCGCTGCGCCGCCGGACCGCGACCGCCGAACATGTCCTGCTGCGGACCGCCGGCGGCCCGCTGGCCCTGCCCGGCGCCCGGCTGACCGCCGAAGCCGCCCGCGCCGGCCCCGGCCGGAGCCGGCCGGCCCTGCTGCGGGCCACCCGGACCCTGCGGACCGCGCGCTCCGCCCGGCGCACCGGGACGGCCGCCCTGGCCCGTGCCGGGCAGCGCGGCCCGCGGACCCTGGGCGGAGCCGACCTGACCGCGCGGGCTCTGTCCGGCGCCGAGGCGTCCGGCGGACGGCGCGCCGCCGAGGGCGCCACCCTGACCGCCGCCGTTGCCGCGGCGGGCGGCGGCGACACCGGCCGCGGCCTGCGCGGCGGCGGGGCCACCGGTCGCAGCGGGCGCGCCGGGCTTGCCCGGAGCGGGCTTCTTGCCGCCCTGGGCGACGTCGACGGGCAGCATGACCAGCGCGGTCGTGCCACCGGAGTCGGACGGGCGGAGCTGGATGCGGATGCCGTGCCGCTGCGACAGACGGCCGACCACGAACAGACCCATGCGGCGGGACACCGACACGTCCACGGTGGGCGGCGCGGCGAGCCGCTCGTTGATCGCCGCGAGGTCCTCGGGGGAGAGGCCGATACCGGTGTCGTGGATCTCGATCAGAACGCGGCCGTCGGGCAGCGCGTGACCGGTGACCTTGACCTTGGTCTGCGGCGAGGAGAAGGAGGTGGCGTTCTCGAGCAGCTCGGCGAGGAGGTGCACGAGGTCGTTGACGACGCGGCCGGCGACCTCGGTGGTCGGCACGGCGGCCAGCTCGATGCGCTCGTACTGCTCCACCTCGGACGCGGCGGCGCGGAGCACATCGACCAGCGGGACCGGGCGGGTCCACCGGCGGCCGGGCTCCTCACCCGCGAGGACGAGGAGGTTCTCACCGTTACGGCGCATACGGGTGGCGAGGTGGTCGAGCTTGAACAGCGAGGAGAGCTGGTCCGGGTCGGCCTCGCGGGACTCCAGTTCGGAGATCAGCGAGAGCTGACGCTGGATCAGACCCTGGGAGCGGCGCGAGAGGTTGGTGAACATCGCGTTGACGTTGCCCCGCAGCAGGGCCTGCTCGGCGGCGAGGCGGACCGCCTCGCGGTGCACGTCGTCGAAGGCCGCGGCCACCTGGCCGATCTCGTCCCGGGAGTGCACACCGACCGACTCCACGGACGTGTCCACGTCCTGCGGGTCGGACTCGGAGAGCTGCTTGACCAGCTCGGGCAGCCGGTCCTGGGCGACCTTGGTGGCCGTGTCCTGCAGCCGGCGCAGCGAGCGGATCATGGACCGGGCCACGACGAAGGCGCCGACCAGTGAGACGCCGAGCACGATGAGGATCAGCGCACCGGAGAGGATCGCCTCCTGCTCGGAGGACGACTTCAGCTCGCGGGCCTTCTGCTCCATGTCCTCGAGCAGCGTGTGCTCGATGTTCTTCATCTGCTGGATCTTGGTGGAGCTGTCGTCGACCCAGTCGCGGTAGGAGCGCGCCGGCAGGTCGTTGAGGCCGCCGGGGGACTCCAGAACCCGCTTGGCGTACAGGTCCGCCGCCTGGATCGTCGGGTTGCTGTCCTCGATCGGCTTGAGCAGCTCGTCCGGGTTCTGGCTGCTGTAGATCTTGCGGAAGATCGCGATCTGCGACTTCTCGCTCGAGTACGCCGACTCGCCGTAGAGCTGGTCGTTCTTGGACAGCTCACCCTTGGAGGTGTTGCTGGAGGTCAGGGCCGCCGCGATGACGGCACGCTGCACCGAGGCGTACTCCTTGGCGCTGGAGAAGGCCGCCAGGGCGCGGGTGCGCGAGATCATCTCCGGGTTGCTGGACGCCTCGGCCATGGACTGGGAGAGGTCGATCAGCTGGGTGATCAGCCGGTGGTACGCCTCGACCGTCTGCGTCGAGTTGTTCTTCGACTTGTAGGCGTCCTGGCGGATCTTGGCGAGGCCGTCGAGCTGGTTGGCGAGGCTGACCAGGGTGTCGCGGACACCCTGGAGGTTGCCGTTCTTGCTCGCCTCGTCGATCTGCTCGGAGGAGTCGAGGAAGTTCTCCCGGGCCCGGTCGGTCTTGTCCTGGTAGCCCTTGACCGTGTAGTCGGTGGGCTTCAGGCCGTGCGCCAGCGGGCCGGCGGACTGGTCGCGCTCGTCCTGGAGCGCCATGGCCAGCTCGGTCGCCTGCTTGGTCATGTCCGTCAGCAGCTTCATGTTGTCGAGCTGCTGGATGTCGTCCATCGAGTCGCCGATGCGCAGCGCGCCCAGCGAGGTCGCCGCGACGACGGGAAGAGCCAGCAGCGACACCAGGCGCGTGGAGATGCGCCAGTTGCGCAGGGCCACGCGCGAGCCGGGGCCGCTCGGGCTCCTGCCGGCCGGCTTCGCGGCCGGAGTGGGATTCTGGGCCTTCGCCGAACCGGCCGGACCCGCCGTGGACGACGTGCCGGGGCGCCCGGAGCGCTCACCGCTGTCGCCGGGCTGGGCCGGGCCCGGGTTCTGGGCGTGCTGGGGGGAGGAACCGCGGTCGGTCCCGCCGTGCGCCTCCGGCTCCGCCGAAGCGCTGCCATCCCTCTTGAAACGTCCCTGCACTAGCGTCGCAACCTCTGGACCAGGCGCCCCCCCGCGCGAACGGAAGGACACGGTGTCGGCGTCTTGGAGAGCGCCCTGAATACGCCCCCCGGTGGTCTTGAGTGACCCGGCGCTGGTTCCCCCTTCTCGCCGCCACTCGGCGCTGCGTTGCGCCCCCTGCGTGCCGGCTCGATCCCGCGGCGGTCCGTGGAATTCCAGCACAGTGCCGGATCTCCAACAAGGGCCATGAGCCGAGCTGTGACCTACGTGACGGACTGTGAGGCTTGGGCTACGGCCCGTGTAAGTCGATTCGCTACAAAACGGGCGTACCGCTGCGACTCGCGGCCTATCGTCCCGTGTCCCAGTCGCCATGATCAGGAGCGGAATGCGGGCTTCAGGGGGTCAATGTCCGTTTTCCCGACGGAAGACGAGAGTCGGAATTGACCGATTTGCCCATGGGGTCGTGAGGAAACTCACATGGAGATCCTGTGGAGTTCGCGTCCATGACGGGGAATCCGATGTTTAGCCTTGCGCTTTACAGGATGAGATGCTCTGTCAACCCACCCTCGGCCACAGGATGACAACGGTGAAGACGACGATGATGTTCCGCAACATAGCCAACCCGCGGCGCACGACGCTGGCGCACCTCGAGGACGCCGACGAACTGCAGACCCCGGAGCTGCCGGAGCACTCCGTCGACCTCCCGGCCCAGACGGCCAACCCGCGTCGCACCGTCCTCATGGAGGTCCCGGTCGGCGCCGTCGCGGCCGGCGAGTAGCCGAGCCCGGCACCGGAAGCACCGAGCGCGGCCCGGAGATCACACGATCTCCGGGCCGCGCTCATTTTTCACCGGGATTCGCTCTCCGGCCCCTTTTTCTCCCCCCGCAGGAATCCATGGCACCACCACCGAACCGATACGCCGGCACGTCGTCCGCGGCGAATTCTCCGCCCGTGGGACGGGGCCGGTACCCGAGGGCGCCGGCCCCGCCGGCCCGGCGGTGCGCCCTCCCGGCACGCCCCCGGCCCGGGCGCCGCACGCCCCCGCCGCCGTCGCGGGCGCCGCCGTGAATGCGCGGGTAATGCGCGAATGCGCCGTCCGGGCAATCCCGCGGAATTCGGGATCGCCGCACGTCGATCCACGACCCGGAAAAGCCCGCCACGCCGCACTGCCCGAACACCGCCCGGCCCGACCGGTTAACCTTGGGCGTCAGTACGCCGGTTCTAGTTGAGGGGCGCAGGATCCCGTGCGCATCGCCAGGTTCTCCATCGACGGGAACGTAGCCTTCGGCGCGGTCGAGGGCGACAAGGAGGACGAACTCGTCCTCGACATCATCAAGGGCATCCCGTTCGCGGACCACGAGCTGTCCGGTACGAAGGTGCCGCTCAGCAAGGTCAGGCTGCTCCCGCCGGTGCTCCCCAACAAGGTGGTGGCGTTCGGCCGCAACTACGCCGAGCACGCGCGCGAGCTGGGCAACGAGGTGCCCGACGCCCCCTTCGCCTTCTTCAAGCCCTCCACCTCGGTGATCGGCCCCGGCGACGAGATCCGGTACCCGTCCTTCTCGCAGGAACTGCACCACGAGGCCGAGCTGGCCGTCGTCATCGGGCGCATGTGCCGCGAGGTCCCGCGCGAGCGCGTCAAGGACGTGATCCTCGGCTACACCTGCGCCAACGACGTCACCGCCCGCGACGTGCAGAGACGCGAGAAGCAGTGGGCGCGGGCGAAGGGCTTCGACTCCTCCTGCCCGCTCGGCCCCTGGGTGGAGACCGACCTGGACCTGGAGCGCGCGAACGACCTCACCGTCCAGCTCACCGTCAACGGCGAACAGCGCCAGCTCGGCCGCACGAGCGAGATGATCCACCCCATCGAGGACCTGGTCGTCAACATCTCCGAGGCCATGACCCTGCTCCCCGGCGACGTCATCCTCACCGGCACCCCCGCGGGGGTCGGCCCCCTGAACGTCGGCGACGAGGTCGCCGTCACCATCGAAGGCATCGGCACTCTCACCAACAAGGTTGTCAAGCGTGGCTAGCGCATCCGGCTCACCCGTACGCGTCCGTTTCTGCCCCTCGCCCACCGGTAACCCCCACGTGGGCCTGGTCCGCACCGCCCTGTTCAACTGGGCGTTCGCCCGGCACCACCAGGGCACCCTGGTCTTCCGCATCGAGGACACCGACGCGGCCCGCGACTCCGAGGAGTCCTACAACCAGCTCCTCGACGCGATGCGCTGGCTCGGCTTCGACTGGGACGAGGGCCCCGAGGTCGGCGGCCCGCACGCGCCGTACCGCCAGTCGCAGCGCATGGACCTCTACAAGGACGTCGCCCAGAAGCTTTTGGACGCCGGCCACGCCTACTACTGCTACTGCTCCCAGGAGGAGCTGGACACCCGCCGTGAGGCCGCGCGCGCCGCGGGCCGGCCGTCCGGCTACGACGGCCACTGCCGCGACCTGAGCGAGGCGGAGGTCGAGGAGTACAAGGCCCAGGGCCGCTCCCCGATCGTCCGCTTCCGCATGCCCGACGAGGCGATCACCTTCACCGACCTGGTCCGCGGCGAGATCACCTACCTCCCGGAGAACGTGCCGGACTACGGCATCGTGCGCGCCAACGGCGCCCCGCTGTACACGCTGGTGAACCCGGTCGACGACGCCCTGATGGACATCACCCACGTCCTGCGCGGCGAGGACCTGCTCTCCTCCACCCCGCGCCAGATCGCCCTGTACAAGGCGCTGACCGAGCTGGGCATCGCCAAGGGGACCCCGGCCTTCGGCCACCTGCCGTACGTCATGGGCGAGGGCAACAAGAAGCTCTCCAAGCGCGACCCGCAGTCCTCGCTCAACCTCTACCGCGAGCGTGGCTTCCTGCCCGAGGGCCTGCTCAACTACCTCTCCCTGCTGGGCTGGTCGCTCAGTGCGGACCAGGACATCTTCTCGGTCGAGGAGATGGTCGCGGCCTTCGACATCGCGGACGTGAACCCCAACCCGGCGCGCTTCGACCTGAAGAAGTGCGAGGCGGTCAACGCCGACCACATCCGGATGCTGGAGGTCAAGGACTTCACCGAGCGCTGCCGCCCGTGGCTGAAGGCCCCGGCCGCCCCCTGGGCGCCGGAGGACTTCGACGAGGCCAAGTGGCAGGCGATCGCGCCGTACGCGCAGACCCGTCTGAAGGTCCTGTCCGAGATCACCGACAACGTCGACTTCCTGTTCCTGGCCGAGCCGGTCTTCGACGAGGCGTCCTGGACGAAGGCCATGAAGGAGGGCTCCGACGCCCTGCTGCGCACGGCCCGCGAGAAGCTGGAGGCGGCCGACTGGACCTCGGCCGAGTCCCTGAAGGAGGCGGTCCTGGCCGCCGGCGAGGCGCACGGCCTCAAGCTCGGCAAGGCCCAGGCCCCGGTCCGCGTCGCCGTCACCGGCCGCACGGTCGGCCTGCCCCTCTTCGAGTCCCTCGAGGTCCTGGGCAAGGAGAAGACGCTGGCCCGTATCGACGCGGCACTGGCGAGGCTCGCGGCGTAACGAACGCCACACGCGGAGGGCGGCACCCGGGAGACCCGGGTGCCGCCCTCCGCCGTACCCCTCCCAGGTCCGTACACCGGGCGGGTGGCCGTCCCCGGACACGGTGGCCGCTCGCCGGTTACGGTCGGGGCATGAGCATTCGCGCCGTGGTCTGGGACGTGGACGACACCCTCTTCGACTACACCACCGCCGATCGCGAGGGCATGCGCGCCCACCTGGTGGCCGAAGGGCTCCTCGCCGGGTACGGGTCGCCGGACGAGGCGCTCGCGCGCTGGCGCGAGATCACCGATCTGCAATGGGCCCGCTACGCCGCCGGCGAGGTCGACTTCGTCACACAGCGGCGCGACCGCGCCCGGGTCTTCCTGGACCGGCCGGGGCTGACGGACACCGAGGCCGACGACTGGTTCCAGCGGTACGTGCGGCACTACGAGGCCGCCTGGTCCCTGTTCCCGGACGTCCTGCCGGTGCTCGACGCCCTGGCCGCCAGCCACCGGCACGCGGTGCTGTCCAACTCCAGCCTGACCGTCCAGGACCGCAAGCTGCGCCTGCTCGGTGTGCGCGGCCGCTTCGAGGCCCTGCTGTGCGCCGCCGAGCTGGGCGTCGCCAAGCCCCTGGCCGGCGCCTTCCTGGCCGCCTGCGACGCCCTGGCGCTCGCCCCGCACGAGGTCGCGTACGTCGGCGACCACCCGGAGATCGACGGACGGGGCGCCGCCGACGCCGGGCTGCTGTCGGTCTGGATCGACCGCGGCGGCGCCTACGCGACCCTGGATCCGCCCACCGGACCGCACCGCATCGCGTCCCTCTCCGAACTCCCCGGGCTCCTCGGCGCGGATAGTCGTTTTGGAGCCCCGTCCACCTTCGGGTAATGTTCTTCCTGCGCCGCCGGGGAGCGGGCCGAGAGGCCCAGAACCGGGGGAGCGAACTAGAACGAGAACCCCTGCGGGGCTTGAGTTCCAGTGGCCTATGGTGTAATTGGCAGCACGACTGATTCTGGTTCAGTTAGTCTTGGTTCGAGTCCAGGTAGGCCAGCTCGCAGAGCTTATCTGCGCCGCGGATCACATCCGCAAGCCCCCGTTGTGTAGCGGCCTAGCACGCTGCCCTCTCAAGGCAGTAGCGCCGGTTCGAATCCGGTCGGGGGTACTGATCTCGGGCAACTCGAGATCGCTAGGGCCCCCGTTGTGTAGCGGCCTAGCACGCCGCCCTCTCAAGGCGGTAGCGCCGGTTCGAATCCGGTCGGGGGTACTGACTGGTCTAAACCATCATTGGTCTATGGTGTAATTGGCAGCACGACTGATTCTGGTTCAGTTAGTCTTGGTTCGAGTCCAGGTAGACCAGCTCGGGCCTGCGGAAACGCAGTGTCCATGCCCCCGTTGTGTAGCGGCCTAGCACGCCGCCCTCTCAAGGCGGTAGCGCCGGTTCGAATCCGGTCGGGGGTACAAAAGGAAGGCCCTTCGCTTCGGCGGAGGGCCTTCGCCGTTCCCGGCGGCTACTCGAAGCCGTATCGCCGCGCCGACTCCTCCTCCTGTGCCAGCCGGTGCAGCGCCTGCAGCATCGGCTCCACGAGGACCGCGCCCAGCACCGCGGTCTCCACCTTCTCCGCCTCCGAGGGATGCGTCTCCACGAAGTCCAGGTCGAGGACCGCCGCCTGGTGCATCAACTTCGCGTAGGAGACGAGCAGTTCGAGGTTCCAGTCGTAGCCGAGCCGACGGAACGCGGCCACCGCCACCACCAGGGAGCGGTACGCGGGCGAGATGGTGACCAGCAGCTTGGCGTTGGACCAGCCCAGCGTCTCCAGCAGCTCGTCCACCCCCTCGTGCGCGGCCCGGATCCACTCGTCCTCCTCGTCCGGCTCCGGCACCTGCGGCAGCGCCCACAGGGCCGCGCCCAGCCGGATGGTGCGGCCCAGCGAGTCATCGTCGACATGGCCCAGCACCTCGCGGACCGTCGCCACCGGGATCCGGCCGACCTGGATCATCGCGCGCACCAGCCGCAGCCGCCGCAGGTGCTCCTCGTCGTACTCCGCCGTGGTGGGGTTGATCTGCCGGCCCGGGGCCAACAGCCCCTCGCGCAGGTAGTACTTGATCGTCGCGGTGGACACACCGCTGCGCTCGCTCAGTTCGGCCAGCCGCATCTCTTGCGCCTCTCCTTGGGGAGTGTCACTATCCAAGCATCACTCGATGGATAGTGGTGCTATCCGATCAATCGAAACGGGGGTCGTGATGTTCGCCAGACCGGTACTCGGCCGCACCACCGCGGCGGCGGAGGGCGATGTGGTGGTCCTCCTGATCGGCATGCGCATCAACCGCTTCCGGGCGGTGCACCAGTGGCTCCCGGTCATGCTGGCGATGTTCCGCATGCTGGGGGAGCTTGCCCGGGACAAGGACCGGGGGCTGCTGGGCCGCGTCCTGCTCACGGCCTCGCCGCGGACGTACTACGTGGTGCAGTACTGGGAGTCCAGGGAGCGGCTCTACGCGTACGCGACCGCGCCCGACGCCTTCCATCACCGGGTCTGGGCGCTGATCAACCGCAGGGAGCGGGCCGGGAAGGTGCGCGGACACGTGGGCATCTGGCACGAGACGTACGTCGTCCCGGAGGGCTCCTACGAGTCGGTCTACGGCGACATGCCGGCGTTCGGGCTGGCCGCCGCGCACGGGCAGGTGCCGCTGGAGAAGCGGGGGCGGTACGCCAAGGACCGGTTCGCGTACCGCTCGCGGCGGGCGCCGGAGTCCGGGAAGGCCGTCTGACGGGGGGATCGGGGGACCGGGGAGGGCTGGCCGCGGCGTTGGGGCGGGCTCTCCCCGGTGACGTTCCCGGGGTGTCAGTGCTCAGCCCGAGCGGCGCAGCGCCTCGGAGAGGCGGGCCGCCGCGTCGATGACGGCCTGGGCGTGCATACGGCCCGGATGGCGGGTCAGGCGCTCGATCGGGCCGGAGACGGACACCGCGGCCACCACACGGTTGGAGGGGCCGCGCACGGGCGCGGAGACGGAGGCCACGCCCGGCTCGCGCTCGCCGATGGACTGTGCCCAGCCGCGCCGCCGTACGCCGGACAGGGCCGTCGCCGTGAAACGGGCGCCCTGCAGGCCGCGGTGCAGCCGCTCCGGCTCCTCCCAGGCCATCAGGATCTGGGCGGAGGAACCGGCCTTCATGGTCAGTGTGGAGCCGACCGGGACCGTGTCCCGCAGGCCGGACAGACGCTCGGCCGCGGCCACGCAGATCCGCATGTCACCCTGGCGCCGGTAGAGCTGCGCGCTCTCGCCGGTGACATCCCGGAGGTGGGTGAGCACGGGGCCGGCCGTGGCGAGCAGGCGGTCCTCGCCGGCCGCCGCCGCCAGTTCCGCGAGGCGCGGGCCGAGGATGAACCGGCCCTGCATGTCGCGTGCCACCATGCGGTGGTGTTCCAGGGCCACGGCCAGGCGGTGGGCCGTGGGTCGTGCCAGTCCGGTGGCGCCGACCAGACCCGCGAGGGTGGCCGGACCGGACTCCAGAGCGCTCAGGACGAGGGCCGCCTTGTCCAGAACGCCGACGCCGCTACTGTTGTCCATGCAACGATACTCGCGTCTCACTCTGTGAAACGCAAGTTCAATTTTCCGTGGAACGCGCCACCCTGGAATCACACAGCGGCCCGCGCACCACAGGGCCCGGCGGCGGGCGTCCGAGAACACCGGGGCGCGGGCGCCGTCTCCCCAAGATCTCGAGTTGGGCCGGTGGACGCTCGCCGGCCGGAGGGAAAGCGATGGGTAGGACACTCGCGGAGAAGGTCTGGGACGACCACGTCGTCCGGCGCGCCGAGGGCGAGCCCGACCTCCTCTACATCGATCTGCACCTCCTGCACGAGGTGACCAGCCCGCAGGCCTTCGACGGGCTGCGCAAGAGTGGTCGCCAGGTGCGCCGTCTCGACCTCACCATCGCGACCGAGGACCACAACACCCCGACCCTCGACATCGACAAGCCCATCGCCGACCCGGTCTCCCGCGCCCAGCTGGAGACGCTGCGCAAGAACTGCGCCGAGTTCGGGGTCCGGCTGCACCCGCTGGGCGACGTCGAGCAGGGCGTCGTGCACGTCGTCGGCCCCCAGCTGGGCCTGACGCAGCCCGGCACCACCGTGGTCTGCGGCGACTCCCACACCTCGACGCACGGCGCGTTCGGCGCGCTGGCGTTCGGCATCGGCACCTCCCAGGTGGAGCACGTGCTGGCCACCCAGACGCTGCCGATGGCCCGCCCGAAGACCATGGCCATCACCGTCGACGGCGAGCTGCCCGATGGCGTCACCGCCAAGGACCTGATCCTGGCGATCATCGCGAGGATCGGCACCGGAGGCGGCCAGGGCTACGTCCTGGAGTACCGCGGCTCCGCCATCGAGAAGCTCTCGATGGAAGCCCGGATGACCATCTGCAACATGTCGATCGAGGCCGGTGCCCGCGCCGGCATGATCGCCCCGGACGAGACCACCTTCGAGTACCTCAAGGGCCGCCCGCACGCCCCCGAGGGTGCCGACTGGGACGCCGCGGTCGAGTACTGGAAGACCCTGCGCACCGACGAGGACGCGGTCTTCGACGCCGAGGTCGTCATCACCGCGGACGAGCTGTCGCCGTTCGTCACCTGGGGTACCAACCCCGGCCAGGGCGCGCCGCTTTCGGCATCCGTCCCCGACCCGGCTTCGTACGAAGACGCTTCGGAGCGCCTCGCCGCCGAAAAGGCCCTGGAGTACATGGGGTTGGCGGCCGGCCAGCCGCTGCGCTCCATCGACGTGGACACCGTCTTCGTAGGCTCCTGCACCAACGGCCGTATCGAGGACCTGCGCGCCGCCGCCGATCTGCTGCGCGGCCGCAAAGTCGCCGACGGCGTACGGATGCTGGTCGTCCCGGGCTCCGTCCGGGTCGGTCTGCAGGCCGTCTCCGAGGGTCTGGACGTGGTCTTCAAGGAGGCCGGCGCCGAGTGGCGGCACGCGGGCTGCTCGATGTGCCTCGGCATGAACCCCGACCAGCTGGCCCCGGGCGAGCGCTCCGCGTCCACCTCCAACCGCAACTTCGAGGGCCGGCAGGGCAAGGGCGGCCGGACCCACCTGGTGTCGCCGCAGGTCGCGGCGGCCACCGCGGTCCTCGGCCACCTGGCCTCGCCCGCCGACCTGACCGACGACCGCACGCCCGCTGGAGTCCGATAACCATGGAAGCCTTCACCACCCACACCGGCCGGGCCGTCCCGCTGCGCCGCAGCAACGTCGACACCGACCAGATCATCCCCGCCCACTGGCTCAAGAAGGTGACCCGGGACGGCTTCGAGGACGGGCTGTTCGAGGCCTGGCGCAAGGACCCGGAGTTCGTGCTCAACCGTCCCGAGCGGCAGGGCGCGACCGTCCTGGTCGCCGGTCCCGACTTCGGCACCGGCTCCTCCCGGGAGCACGCCGTCTGGGCGCTGCAGAACTACGGCTTCAAGACCGTGATCTCCTCCCGCTTCGCGGACATCTTCAGGGGCAACTCGCTGAAGAACGGCCTGCTCACGGTGGTGCTCGACCAGGAGGTCGTGGACGCGCTGTGGAAGCTGACCGAGGCGGACCCGCAGACCGAGATCACCGTCGACCTGCAGACCCGTGAGGTGCGCGCCGAGGGCATCACCGCCTCCTTCGAGCTGGACGAGAACTCCCGCTGGCGGCTGCTGAACGGGCTGGACGACATCTCCATCACGCTGCGGGACGAGACCGACATCGCCGACTACGAGGGCAAGCGGCCCGCCCACAAGCCGCGCACGCTCCAGGTCTGACCCGGCGGCCCCGGCAGGTCGACTTTCGGCCACCCCAACACACCGGCTGTACCCCCGATCGCCACGATCGGGGGTACAGCCATGTCTGCCCCCGAACGGTCCCGCGCCGGCCCGCCGAAGCACACAACTTCCCACGTTAGAGGGGTGGTTGGCCGGGTAGGCGTTCCGCGGGACCAAGGTCCGCGCGAGCGCCGACAGGACTGTCCGGCGCGGCAGTTGCACCCTGCGCAGGCGACAACTCGCCCCAGATGGCACAATCTGTGCATGGACCACGACGGCCAACTCGAGCTCTATGCGGCGGTCGCGGACCAACTCAAGGAAGCGCACTCAAGGGTGCGCGCACTGCAAGTCCCGGAGGGCGTACGGATGGCGCTGACCCGGAAGCTGCTGGTCATTACGGCCGCGGCCAAGCATGATCTCGCCGCTGCGGCAAGGCGACTGGAGCGGTTCAACGCGGACCTCGACGTGGGACGGATCCCCGAAGAGGACGACTGAGCGGTCCGGGACAGCCGATTTCGCTGCGGCACAAGGGTGATAAGCCCGTTTCGTGTTTGATTTGCGGTATATATCTGCCTAACGTGCGAAAAAGCTTGAACACTATCGTTCTGGCGATGTCTCCGAAGGGGAAGACGTGAACAAGGCGCAGCTCGTAGAAGCGATTGCCGACAAGATGGGCGGCCGCCAGCAGGCCGCCGAGGCTGTCGATCATGTCCTGGACGCCATCGTCCGCTCGGTCGTCGCGGGCGAGCGGGTCTCGGTCACCGGCTTCGGGTCCTTCGAGAAGGTGGACCGTCCCGCTCGCTACGCCCGTAACCCCCAGACGGGCGAGCGGGTTCGCGTCAAGAAGACCTCCGTGCCGCGCTTCCGCGCGGGCCAGGGCTTCAAGGACCTGGTGAGCGGCTCGAAGAAGCTTCCGCGGGGCGGCGAGGTCTCGGTGAAGAAGGCGCCCAAGGGCAGCCTGACCGGCGGCGCTTCCGCCACGGTCAAGAAGGCCGCCGCGAAGAAGACGACCAAGGCGGCCGCGGCGAAGAAGACCACCGCCAAGAAGGCGGCACCGGCGAAGAAGACCACCGCCGCCGCGAAGAAGGCCACGGCGAAGAAGACCACCGCCAAGAAGACCACGGCGACCGCCAAGACCGCCGCGGCGAAGAAGACCACCGCGAAGAAGGCGACGGCCAAGAAGGCCCCGGCCAAGAAGGTCACCGCCAAGAAGGCCCCGGCCAAGAAGTCGACGGCCCGCAAGACCACCGCCAAGAAGGCCACCGCCCGCAAGGCCTCCTGACGTCACCAAGGCACTCACGGGCACTCACGCGCCGGGCCGGACTCCCCTCGGGAGCCCGGCCCGCGGCGTGTGTGCGGCCTTGATCAACACCCCTAGAACGTCTGCAGAGTCACCAGGGTGATCCGTACGGCCGCGCCCTCGCGCTCCGTCTCGATCCGCACCCGCTGCCCGGGCCGCAGCAACCGCAGCCCGCCCGCGTCGAACGCCGCCGCCTCGAAGGGCAGAGGGGTCCCGTCGTCGAGCAGCACCTGCCCGCTGCGGGTGCCGGGGTCGTAGGTGTATGCGGTGGCGTGCATGACGGCCAGCGTAGTGCCTGCGGTCCCCCGCCGTCGGGGCGCGGTACGCCGCCGGATGCCGGCCCGTGGTGGCTGATCGCGCGGTTCCCCGCGGCCCTTCGGGGCGTTCGTCACGACCCCGGAATCAGCAACCCCGCGGACACCGCGGCGGTGTACGGCCCGACCCCCAGCGCCAGCGCCGCCCGCAGATCATCACCGGTGTCCACGTCCTGCCGTACCGAATTCACGTCCGCGAGCCCGAGTTCCGCTGCTCCCGACGCCCGGTGCCGGGCCCGGGAATCGAGGCCGAATGCCGGCCGCAACGGCTGCCCCGGGGCCGCGCTCAGCAGAGTCGTGCCCACCGCGGCGGCGTCCGCGAGAAAGGCACGCGGATATTCGGCCGCGGCATCCAGCACCCGGGACAATTCCATTGGGCGCAGCGCCGGGAGATCCGCGTTCAGCGCCGCGACCGCGGCGGCCGGGCGCGATTCCCGTACGACGGCCGCCCCGTGCCCGAGCGCGGCGTTCAGCCCGCTGCCCGGAGCGTCCGGGACGATCCGGGCGCCCAGCGCCTCCAAGGTCCGGTCGGCCAGCGCGTCGTCCGTGACGACCACCACATCCGCGACCGCCGTGCAGGCCAGCGCCCCGGCCACCGTGTCCTGCGCGAACGCCAGTGCCAGCCCGGGGCGCACCCCGTCCGCGGCGGTGTCCGAGAGCCTGCTCTTGGCCCGCGCCAGAGGCTTCAGGGGGATGACCAACGTCCACTGCACCGGCGTACCGTCCCTCTCTTGTCGCGCTCATTGTCACCCGGCCGCGTCCGGCCGGGTGGGGTACCGGTGAGGACGCGACGGTCCCGGCAGGGCGGTGGCCGGGGACAGGCGGGCGTACGGTGTTCTCGACAGACCGGCGGCCTGGGGCGACACTTGTGCGGCCCCCCGGCCGAGGTGCCGAGGTGACAGCCCTTAGAGGCCTAGAGGAAGGTGTCCGCGTGCCCCGCCGCCAAATCGGGTTCTGGTACCGCTTCGCCGCGGTCCTCTGCAAACCGCCACTGGTGGTCCTGATCAAGCGGGACTGGCGCGGAATGGAGCACATTCCGGCCGAGGGCGGATTTATCACCGCGGTGAACCACAATTCACATGTGGACCCCTTCGCGTACGCGCACTATCAGTACAACACCGGACGGGTTCCGCGATTCCTGGCGAAGAGCGGCCTTTTCAAGAAGGGATTCGTCGGCGCCGCCATGCGCGGCACCGGGCAGATCCCCGTCTACCGCGAGAGCACGGACGCGCTCAGCGCGTTCCGGGCCGCGATCGACGCCGTGGAGCGCGGCGAGTGCGTCGCCTTCTACCCCGAGGGCACCCTCACCCGCGACCCCGACGGCTGGCCCATGACCGCCAAGACCGGTGCCGCCCGCGTGGCCCTGCAGACCAAGTGCCCGGTGATCCCGGTCGCCCAGTGGGGCTGCAACGAACTGCTGCCGCCCTACGCCAAGAAGCCCCATCTCCTGCCGCGCAAGACGCACCAGGTCCTGGCCGGGCCGCCCGTGGACCTCTCCCGTTTCTACGACAGGGAGATGACCGCCGACGTGCTGCGGGAGGCCACGGAGGTCATCATGGCGGCCGTCACCCGCCAGCTCGAGGAGATCCGCGGCGAGAAGGCGCCCGACACCCCCTACGACCCGCGCCGCGAGCGGATCGAGCAGCGCCGCAGGACCGCCGCGCAGGCCGCGCGAGTGGGCGCAGGCGCCGACACGGCCGCCGGCGGCCCGCAGGCCACGGAGGCCGCCAGGGAAGTCTCGCGGACCGGCACCGAGGAGGAGAGCGGCAAGTGAGCAAGACCGTGCGCGCCGCCGTCATGGGCACCGGCTCGTGGGGCACCGCCTTCGGCATGGTTCTCGCCGACGCGGGCTGCGAGGTGACCCTGTGGGCCCGCCGTCCGGAGCTGGCCGAGGCGGTCAACTCCACCCGCACCAACCCCGACTACCTGCCCGGCGTCGAACTCCCGCGCAACCTCAGGGCCACCGCCGACGCCGCCGAGGCGCTGCGCGACGCGGACTTCACCGTCCTCGCCGTCCCCTCCCAGACGCTGCGCGCCAACCTCGCCGAGTGGACCCCGCTGCTCGCGCCGGGCACCGTGCTCGTCTCCCTGATGAAGGGCGTCGAGCTGGGCTCCACCATGCGGATGAGCGAGGTGATCGACGACGTCGCCAAGGTCGGCGCCGACCGCATCGCCGTCGTCACCGGACCCAACCTGGCCCGCGAGATCGCCGCCCGCATGCCCGCCGCGGCCGTCGTGGCCTGCACCGACGAGGCCGTCGCCCGGCGGCTCCAGGCGGCCTGCCACACGCCGTACTTCCGGCCGTACACCAACACCGACGTGATCGGCTGCGAACTCGGCGGCGCGGTCAAGAACGTGATCGGCCTCGCGGTCGGCATCGCCGACGGCATGGGCCTCGGCGACAACGCGAAGGGCTCGCTCATCACCCGCGGCCTCGCCGAGACCACCCGGCTCGGCATGGCGCTCGGCGCGGACCCGCTGACATTCTCCGGACTCGCGGGCCTCGGCGATCTGGTGGCCACCTGCTCGTCGCCGCTGTCCCGCAACCACACCTTCGGCACCAACCTCGGCAAGGGCATGACCCTCGAGCAGACCATCACGGTCACCAAGCAGACCGCCGAGGGCGTCAAGTCCTGCGAGTCGGTGGCGGATCTGGCCCGCCGGCACGGTGTCGAGATGCCCATCACGGAGACGGTCGTGGACATCGTGCACGAGGGCAAGCCGCCGGTCGTCGCCGTCAAGGAGCTGATGTCGCGCAGCGCCAAGCCCGAGCGGCGCTGAACCCCGCCCCACGCGGCGCCGGGCCACCGCCGGCGCGACGCTGAGCGACCGTCCGTGCGACGCTGAGCGACCGCGCCGGAGCGGCCGCTGACTTGGGGGATACCAACGGGTACTCTCAACCCGATATGAGCACCGAGAACCTCCCCCAGAGCCCTGACCAGCCGTCCCGCAAGCCGCGCGTGGCCGTCGTGTTCGGCGGGCGCAGCTCCGAGCACGGGATCTCCGTGGTCACCGCGGGCGCCGTCCTCAAGGCCATCGACCGGACGAAGTACGACGTCCTGCCGATCGGCATCACCGCGGACGGGCGTTGGGCGCTGACGGCCGACGAGCCGGACCGGATGGCCATCACCGACCGCCGCACCCCGAGCGTGGCGGAGCTGGCCGAGTCGCACGAGGGCGGCGTGGTGCTCCCCGTCGACCCCGCGAACCGCGAGGTCGTCTACAGCGAGCCCGGCTCGGTGCCCAAGGCCCTCGGCGAGGTCGACGTGGTCTTCCCGGTGCTGCACGGCCCGTACGGCGAGGACGGCACCCTCCAGGGCCTCCTGGAGCTGTCCGGAGTGCCGTATGTGGGCTCGGGCGTGCTCGCCTCGGCCGTCGGCCAGGACAAGGAGTACATGAAGCGGGTGTTCACCTCCTTCGGGCTCAAGGTCGGCCCGTACCTGGTGATCCGCCCCCGCGAGTGGGAGCGGAACGAGTCCGCGGCCCGCAAGCGGATCGTCGACTTCGCCGGCGAGCACGGCTGGCCGCTGTTCGTGAAGCCCGCGCGCGCGGGCTCCTCCATCGGCATCACCAAGGTCGACGACCTCTCAGGCCTGGACGAGGCGATCGCCGAGGCCCAGTCGCACGACCCGAAGATCCTGATCGAGGCCGCCGTCCGCGGCCGCGAGATCGAGTGCGGCGTCCTGGAGTTCGAGGACGGGCCGCGCGCCTCCGTGCCGGCCGAGATCCCGCCGCCGGACGCGCACGCCTACTACGACTTCGAGGCCAAGTACATCGACTCCACGCCCGGCATCGTCCCGGCCCCGCTCACCGACGAGGAGACCGCCGAGGTGCGGCGGCTCGCGGTCGAGGCGTTCGAGGCGGCCTCCTGCGAGGGCCTGGTCCGCGCCGACTTCTTCCTCGACGAGGACGGCGAGTTCGTGATCAACGAGATCAACACCATGCCCGGCTTCACGCCGATCTCGATGTACCCGAAGATGTGGCAGGCCACCGGGATCAGCTACCCGGAGCTGGTGGACCGGCTGGTGCAGGCGGCCCTGCGCCGCCCGACCGGACTGCGCTGACCCCGCGCGCTCACCGCATGGAGGCGATCCCCTTGGGGATCGCCTTCTTCACGGCGCCGGCCAGTTCCGTGAGCACCGAGGCGCCCTCGTCCTGCGCCGACATCCCCGCCGGCAGGCTCACCTGCGCATAGGCCACGCGGTTCGCCGTGGTGAACCGCCAGGTGCCGTCGCCGCTCTTCTCCATCAGCCAGTCGACGCCGTTCACCCCGCCCGCGACGGCGTCCGGGTCGCCGCCCTGAGCGACCTCGGGGTCGACCATCTTCGGCGGCCGTACGACACCGCAGCGCAGTATGATCGCCGGGCTTCCCCAGCCCGCCGTGTAGGCGGACCGGGGCTCGGGGTCGTGACGGCTCCGTCCGTCGAGCTTCCCGGGCAGTGCCCGGTGCAGGTCCCGGCAGACTTTTGCCGTCTTCGCGTCGGGGGTGGGAACCGCGACCGTGGCGCTGTCGTCTGCTGTGGAGCAGCCCGCGACCGCGATCAGCAGCGCGGGCGCGAGCAGGCCGAACGGCCGGGGACGGAAGAAGTTCACCGGCCAAGCGTAGACGGGGGCTACAGATGGACGACCGGGCAGGTCAGGGTGCGGGTGATGCCGTCCACTTGCTGGACCTTCGCGACCACCATGCGACCGAGTTCGTCGACGGTGTCGGACTGGGCGCGCACGATGACGTCGTACGGTCCCGTCACGTCCTCGGCCTGGATCACTCCAGGGATCTTGCCGATCGTCTCGGCGACGGTCGACGCCTTGCCGACCTCCGTCTGGATCAGGATGTACGCCTGTACCACGGAACCTCCAGGGCGGCCACGAGGATCATGTGGGGAAAAGGAACGCCACGGTATCGCGTCGCCGCTCCCCGCGGGGAGACCCGCGGGGGCCGGGCTTGCGCGCCAGGGGTGCAGGCACGACAGAAGTTGACGGTCATCTCGACGGTATCGGGGAGACTGATGACGCGCGACCGGGCACGCACAGGCACAGAAGGGGCTTGAGGCAATGAAGGGCACAGTGGGTGAGTTGGGTGAGTTCGGGCTCATCCGGGAGCTGACCTCCCGTCTCACCACGACCCCGGTGGTCCGGGTCGGCCCCGGTGACGACGCCGCGGTGGTCGCCGCGCCCGACCGCAGGGTGGTGGCGAGCACCGACATCCTGCTGGAGGGACGGCACTTCCGCCGCGACTGGTCCACGGCGTACGACGTCGGGCGCAAGGCCGCGGCGCAGAACCTGGCGGACATCGCCGCGATGGGCGCCGTACCCACCGCGCTGCTGCTCGGCCTGGTCGTCCCGGCCGAACTCCCGGTCACCTGGCCGACCGAGCTGATGGACGGACTGCGCGACGAGTGCCAGGTCGCGGGTGCCGCGGTGGTGGGCGGGGACGTCGTGCGCGGGGACACCATCATGGTGTCGATCACCGCACTCGGCGATCTGCGCAACCAGGAGCCGGTGACCCGCGCCGGCGCCCAGCCCGGCGACCTCGTGGCCGTCACGGGCTGGCTGGGCTGGTCCGCGGCCGGCTATGCGGTGCTCTCCCGCGGCTTCCGCTCGCCGCGCGCGTTCGTGGAGGCCCACCGGCGCCCCGAGCCGCCGTACCACGCGGGCCCGGCCGCCGCCGCGCTCGGCGCCACCGCGATGTGCGACGTCAGCGACGGTCTGATCGCCGACCTCGGCCACATCGCCGAGGCCAGCAAGGTGCGCATCGACATCCGGTCCGGCGCGATCGACATCCCGACCCAGATGAACGACATCGGGCAGGCCGTCGGCGTCGACCCGCTCCAGTGGGTACTGACCGGGGGAGAGGACCACGCGATCGTGGCCACGTTCCCGCCGGACGCCAAGCTCCCGGCCCGCTGGAAGGTGATCGGCGAGGTCCTCAACCCCTCGGCGCTGCCCCAGGTGACCGTCGACGGGGCCCCGTGGACCAGCAAGGGCGGCTGGGACCACTTCGGGGACATCGAGTCGTGATCCCCCGGGTGCTCACGGTCGCCGGGTCCGATTCGGGCGGCGGCGCGGGCGTGCAGGCCGACCTGAAGACGATGCTGGCGCTCGGTGTGCACGGGATGAGCGTGATCACGGCGGTGACCGCGCAGAACTCGCTGGGCGTGCAGGGCGCCTGGGAACTGCCGGTGGAGGCCGTACGGGCCCAGTACCGCAGCGTGGTCGACGACATCGGCGTGCAGGCCGTGAAGACCGGGATGCTCGCCTCGGCCGAACTGGTCGAGGCGGTCGCCGAGTTGATCTCCAGCACCGGCGTGCCGGCCGTGGTGGACCCGGTGGGCGTCTCCAAGCACGGCGATCCGCTGCTCGCCGCCTCCGCCCTGGACTCGGTCCGGGGCAGGCTGCTGCCGGTGGCGACCGTGGCCACGCCCAACCTCGACGAGGTGACCCAACTCACGGGGGTGCGGGTCGACTCCGAGGGCGATCTGCGGCGGGCCGCGGCGGCCGTGCTGGAGTACGGCCCGCGGTGGGTGCTGATCAAGGGCGGGCATCTGTCCGGCGACGCCGTGGACCTGCTCACGGACGGCTCGCGGGAGCACTGGCTGCGGGCCCCGCGCCACGACAACCGGCACACCCACGGCACCGGCTGCACGCTCGCCTCGGCCGTCGCGTCGGGTCTGGCGAAGGGCCTGACCGTGCCGGAGGCGGTGACCCGGGCCAAGGAGTACGTGACCGGGGCGATCGCCGCCGGGTTCCCGCTGGGCGCGGGGATCGGACCGGTGGACCACGGGTGGCGGTTCCGGTCACCGAAGTGATCTTGCCGCTACGGGAGATGATCCCGTACGGGGGTCGTCCCGCGCCTACGGGCATGTTTCCGGGCACGGCAAAAAGCCGGCCCACCCGGAGGTGGACCGGCTCAGTGCGGCGGACCGGACGGTGGCCGCGCGCTCAGCTATGCGTCAGCGCGAGACCTTGCCGGCCTTGATGCACGAGGTGCAGGCGTTCACGCGCTTCGGCGTCCCGCCGACCACGGTACGCACACGCTGGATGTTCGGGTTCCAGCGGCGGGACGTACGGCGGTGCGAGTGCGAGATGTTGTTGCCGAAGCCCGGCCCCTTGCCGCAGACGTCGCAGTTGGCAGCCACGGGTCACTCCAAAGACTTCAGATGCACTTACGGTTGATCCCGGCATGCCGGGATCGAGATCCTAGGATCCGAGACCTTGAGTGGCGTTGCCAGGGGGAATGGCCCGATCAGGATCGGGCAACCGGAGCAGCATACAACGACTGCGTCCGTACGGCGAAACTACCATGGCAGCTCAGGGGCCCGCTCCCGGCCCTCTTCCGGAGGCCACCGCTCCGGGGTCTACGCTGCGTCCACGTCCAAGCAGCTCAGGGAGGCGCAGGTGGCGCAGGTGCCGCAGACACTGGATGCTCTCGCGGTGCGCACCTGGTGCGGTCTGGCGTTGCGCGCGCTCGGGCGGGCGCGCGAGGAGATCGACGCGATCAACGTCTATCCCGTGGCCGACGGGGACACCGGGACCAATCTGTACCTGACCGTGGAGTCGGCCGCCACCGCCGTCGAGGCCGTGTTCGCCGGGTACGGGACCGGGGCCGAGGAGCCCTCCCTCGCGGACGCCGCGCGCGCGATGGCCCACGGAGCGCTCATCGGGGCCCGGGGCAACTCCGGCACGATCCTCGCCCAGCTTCTGCGGGGCATGGCCCAGGTGCTCGCCGGGGGCGAGGCGGGGGAGGCGTCCCACTGCGACGCCGCCGGACTGCGCCTGGCCCTGCGGAACGCCGCCGACTCCGCCCGCCGGGCCGTGGCCCACCCCGTCGAGGGCACCGTGCTCACCGTCGCCGCGGCCGCCGCGGCCGCCGCCGAGGGGGCGCAGGACGACTGCGGGGCGGTCGCCCGGGCCGCCTACGAGGGCGCCGGTCTGGCACTGGCCGAGACCCCGGGGCAGCTCGCCGTGCTGCGGCGGGCCGGAGTGGTCGACGCGGGCGGCCGGGGGCTGGTCACGGTTCTCGGCGCCCTGGTCGAGGCGTGCACGGGAGAGACGGTCAACGAGATCCCCAGGGCGCGGGAGACCGTCCGCGAGACCGCGGCCGCCGTCGCCGAGGCGCACGCGCGCGTCGCGGCCGTCTCCGACACCGAGACCTGCGCCGACGGCACCGACGACGACGGCCCCGCATACGAGGTGATCTACCTCCTGGAGGCCGGCGACGAGGCCGTGGCCCGGCTGCGCGCGCGGCTCGACACCCTCGGGGACTCCCTCGTCGTGGTCGGCGGCGACGGACTGTGGAACGTGCACGTGCACGTCGACGACGCGGGGGCCGCCGTGGAAGCCGGCGTCGAGGCGGGCCGGCCGTACCGGATCCGGATCACCCACTTCGGGGCCGACGACGTGCACACCGGCGGCGAGCGGCCGCCGCGCGAGCGCGCCCAGCGGGCGGTCGTCGCCGTCGTGCCCGGCGAGGGTCTGGCCGGGCTGTACACCGAGGCCGGCGCGACCACCGTGCTCGCCCGCCCAGGGGAGCCGCCCGCCAGCGGTGAGCTGGTGCAGGCCGTACGGCGTGCCCACGCGCGCGAGGTGGTGCTGCTGCCCAACGACGCCGAGCTGCGCCACACCGCCGCCGCGGCCGCCGAGCAGGCCCGCACCGAGGGCATCCGGGTCGCCCTGATCCCGACCCGCTCGGCGGTCCAGGGCATCGCCGCGCTCGCCGTGCACGAGCCCGGGCGCCGGTTCGACGAGGACGTCGTCCAGATGACCTCGGCGGCGGGCGCCACCCGGTACGCCGAGGTCCTCGTCGCCGAACGCCAGTCCTGGACGTCGGCCGGCATCTGCCAGGCCGGGGACGTGCTGGGCCTGATCGACGGCGATGTGGCGGTGATCGGGCCGGACCTCACCGCCACCGCCGAGACCCTCCTGGACCGCATGCTCCGGGCGGGCGGCGAACTGGTCACCCTCGTCGTCGGGGACGAGGCCCCCGAGTCCGTCGCCACCCACCTGGAGACCCACGTCCGCGAGTCCTACCTGGCGGTGGACACGCTCGTCTACCGAGGCGGCCGCCAGGGATCCCCGCTGCTCATCGGCGTGGAGTGACCGAGGTGCCGTGAGGCGCCCGCTCAGTGGTCCGGCAGAGCGCCGAGCAGCTCCTCGGCCTCGGCGCGGCGGGAGCGGGCCGTGTCGTCCGGGACGCCCGGGTCCGCGCAGGCCGCGAGGACACCGCGCGCGCGTGCCGCCGCCCGGGCCGGGCGGCCGAGGCCGGCCTCCAGCCGGCCCGCGGCGAGTTCGGCGCCGGTGCGGCCGTGCAGCCCCTCCGCGCCGAGCGTGCCGAACAGCTCGGCCGCGCGGTCCATCCGGGCCAGCGCCGCCTCGAAGGTCTCTGCGGTGTCCCCGTCCCCATCCCCCTCCCCGTCCTCGGCGCCCCCGGCCGACCGGGCCAGCAGATCACCGAACTGACGGTGCGTGTTCGCCAGTTCCGCCGTGAGCCGGTCCCGGACCGCCGGCTCCGCCGTCGCCAGGGCGTGCTCGCACTCGCGCACCGCCTCCTCCATCAGCTCCCGCGCCCCGTCCGCCGCTCCCTCGCCGCGCAACGCCAACCAGGCACGGGCACGCAACGAGCGCACCAGGAAGTACGGGTTGCCGAGCCCGCGCCACAGCTCGCCCGCGCGCGCGTAGGCACGGTCCGCGTCCTCGAGCAGCCCCGCGTCCCCCAGCGACTCCGCGGCGAGATGGGCGAGCGTGGCGTGGTCCTGCTGCTCGGGCCAGTGCCGGGCGATCTCGGCGGCCCGCAGCCGCCGTTCCGCCGCCGCCCGGTGCTCGCCCAGCTCGCTCAGGCAGTCCCCGAGCCACCACTGCGCCTGTACGACGGCCCCTTCGCCGTGCGTCTCGGCGGTCAGGTCGGGCAGCGCCGACTCCAGCACCTCGGCGGCCTCCGCGCACCGCCCCTCGCGCAGCAGGAATCCGCCGAGCTGGTGCCGTGCCCACGCGCCCAGCGTGCGGCTCTCGCCCGCCTCGTCGGCCCAGTGCGCGGCCTCCAGCGCGTGCTCCGCGGCCTCCCCGGCCCCGCCCCGGCCGCCGATCACCTCGGCGAGCTGGAGATGGAGCTGGGCCCGCCCGGCGGGCTCCACGTACGGGCCGCCGTGCTCCAGCGCCGACCGCAGCGCCCGCTCGGTCCCGGCCGGGTCACCGAGCCCGTGGGCCAGCCCGGCCGCCTCGACCTCGTGCTCCACCGCGAACCAGGGCAGACCGGCCGCCACGTACTCGGCGGCGGCCAGCCGGTGACCCTCGGCGGCCTGCTCCGCGTCCCCGGTGAGCGCGGCGAGACCGGCGAGCATCCCGCGCGCCTCGGCGGCCCGGGCGGCCAGCCGTACGTCTCCCTCCGCGCGTCCCCCTACGAGCGCCAGCACCTCCCGCACGGCATGTCCGGCCTCCGCGAGCGCCTCCGCCGGGTCGCCGCCCACGCCGCCGTCGCCGTCCCCGCCGTACTCGTGCAGCCGCCGCACGAGGATCCGCGCCCGGCTCATCAGCACCGCCGCCGTCTGCCGTACGCCGGTGCCCTCCGCGGCGTACAGGGCGAGCACCTCGTCGCGGAGCGCGGCGACCGCCGTCACCGCGGCGTCCGCCTCGCCCGCCAGTGCCCGCGCGTACGCGCCCCGCGCGCGTGCCGCCAGCGCCTCGCCGGGGTCTCCCGCCTCCGCGTACAGCGCGGCGGCCCGCTCGAACAAGGGGGCGCCCTCGGGGCCGCGTTCCATCGCCTGGTGGTCGGCGATCTCCGCCCGGTCGCGCGGCTCCAGCTCGGCCCCTTCGGCGGCCCGCGCGACCGCCGCCCACGCCTCCAGCGCGTGCGGCCGCAGCGTGTCCGACAGCCGGCGCGCCTCGGCCAGCAGATCGGCCAGCAGATCGGCCAGGCCGGCCTCGCCGGAAGCCGCGGCCGCCTCGGGCGCGGGCGGCGCGACCACCGGCGCCGGGTGGGAGCGCACCGCGCGCACACCCAGCGGCAGCCGCTCCACCAGCGGCTGCTGGGCCATCCGCGCGCGGACGCGGTCGCCGACGTACGACGTGCCGTTGCGCGCGTCGAACCGCGCCGCCAGTTCCAGTGCCTCCGCGCGCGCGTGGCCGGCCAGTTCCCCCGCGGTCCAGGTCCGCCCGGCCGGCCCCGGCACCCGCTGCCCGCCCAGGCCGAGAACGGTCAGCCGGTCCATCAGCAGGGCCACCACGGCCAGGAACTCCAGCCGGCTGCGCGGATGCCCGGGGTCCGTGAAGTACGCCGGCCGCTCGGCCAGCAGCTCCAGACCGCGCGCCTCGTTGCCGGTCAGCGCGCAGAACTCCACATGGTCGGCGTAGGCGCCGCGCATGCTCTCCATGGGACGCACCAGGCGGAAGCCGCGCAGATGGTGGGCGCGCGCCTCGTCCGTCCGGCCGAGGCGCAGCAGCGGCGCCAGCGAGGAGGCCAGCACGGTGTGCGGCTCGTGGGCGCAGCTGTACTCGCCCTCCAGCACCGGCCGCCACAGCCGCAGCGCCTCCGCGTCCTCCCCGCACTCGACCTGCCAGGTGCCCTGCCCGTGCAGCTCGCAGGCGTGGCAGTCGGCCATCCGGTCCCGGTCCGCGGCCAGCCAGGCGGCGTACGCCCGCCCGGCCCGGCCGAGGTCACCGATGTGCACGGCCACGCTGAACTCGGCGGCGCGCACGGCCCGTTCGGAGTGCCCGGCGAGCCGGTAGCGGTGCTCCATCTCACCGAGCCACTTCTCGACCGACGCCAGCGGGACGTGCGGCTGGTCCAGCATGCCCGCCGACATCCACTTGAAGACCCAGTGCAGGGAATGCGTCTCGTACTCGTCGAAGTCCTCGGGCCGTTCGTCCCACAGGCGCAGCAGCCGCGCGAACGGGACGAACATCTTGTCCTTCTCGGAGCTGTAGTTGTAGACCTTCAACTGGTGCCCGAGCGCCTCGATCACGGCGAGCGGGACGTTCAGCCGCTCGGCCTCGGCGAGCAGCTGCTCCGCGCGCGCGTTGCGGGCGGGCCCTTCCGGCCGCTCCGAGTTCTCCGCCATCGCCCGGCGCAGCGCGTCGAAGTCCGTGATCTCGCCCATCAGTGACCGTTCTCCCCGTGTGTGGCCCACTCCAGCAGGCCGATGAACGCCCGGTTGAGCAGCGCCGAGTCCGCCGGCCGGAGCGGGCGCTGCGCCATCAGCAGCGCCTGCCCGTACAGCGACTCGGTGGCGGTGCCGATCAGCTCCGGGTCCCGGACCGAGGCGATCCGCCGGATCAGCGGGTTGAGGTGGTTGAGTACCAGCCGCGCGCGCGGTGCGCTGCCGCGCAGCGAGCCCAGGATGCCCGCCCACAGGTCGTCGGCCCGCTCCTCGGCCTCGGCCCTGGCCTGTTCGTGCCGGGCGGCCCGGTCGTCCAGGTGCAGCGCGGGCACCGACAGCGGGTGGAACGCGCGCAGGACGACATCGCAGCCCAGCGGGTCGAGCTTCGCCCGCGCGGCCGCCAGGAATCCGGACAGCGCCAGCTCATCCGCCGGATCCAGCGCGTCCAGGTGCGCGGTCACCGTGTCCGCGTCCAGCTCGGCGACCACCGTGCCCGGCCGCACCGAGGGCAGCGCCTCCACCAGCTCGCTGTCGTACGTGTAACCGCCGTTGACCACCCCGACGCCCTGCGCGGAGGCGATCGGCGCGACCTGCCGGTACTCCTCGACCGTGCGCGTGAAGTGCACCACCGGGTGCCGCTGCGCGAACTCCTCCAGGGAGAGCTGACCGTCGGTGGTCTCGAACGGCAGCCACGGCAGCATCGTGCGCAGCATCTCGCCGTCGTGCCGGGCCAGGGACTTCGCGCCCAGGTGGTGCACGGCGAGGAACGCCGCCAGCCGCTCCGGGTCACCGGCCGCCAGCCCGGTCAGCCAGGACCTGATCCGCTCGCCCAGGGCCTCCCGCACGGCCGCCAGCGTCTCGTCCTCGTACAGCGCCTCGCGCGAGGCCGTGGGCCGCAGGCTGTCGGTGTCCAGCACGCAGCGCACGAAGAACGCCCAGTCCGGCAGGAGCTGTTCGGCCCGCTCGGTGAGCAGCATGCCCTTCAGGTGCACCCGGTGCGTGGCCCGCTGCGCCGGGCTGACCGCCGACGGCAGCACGTACGCCACCCCGCGGATCCCGGCGACCGGCACGTCCAGGCCGATCGAGTCCAGGGGCGTGAACCCGAACAGCTCGTGGCAGTGCCGGGCGAGCGCCACCCGCCGGGCGGCCGGAGAGGGGTAGGGGCGGTCCCAGGGCGCCGGCAGGTCGGTGACCGCCTCCTCGTCCACCCGGACGTCGTACGGCAGCAGTGAGCCGAAGTCCCGGGCCAGGGCGCGGACCCGCTCGGGCGCCAGCCACTGCGCCGCTCCGGCCCGGGCCACCAGGTGCACGGTGGTGCCCGGCTCGGGCCGCTCCGCGTCCGGCAGTGTGCGCACGCTGTACGAGCCGTCGTCGCGGGCCGTCCACTCCACCGGCGGGGCCCCGGGTGTGCGGGCGCTGCGGCTGACCACCCGGATCCGCTCGGCGACCACGAAACAGGCCAGCAGACCGATGCCGAACTGCCCGAGGAAGCCGGACCGGGCCTCCTGCACGCCGTCCGCACGCTTGGAGCTGCGGCCGATGGTCGCCAGCAGGCTGTGCACGTCCGACTCGGTGAGCCCGACGCCGGTGTCCTCCACCCGCAGCGTCCCGTCCGCCGCGTGCAGCCGCACCCGCGCCGGGGCGCCGGGGTCCTCGGCCCGCCGGGCCGTGATGGCGTCCACCGCGTTCTGCAGCAGCTCGCGCAGATAGACCTTGGGACTGGAGTAGAGGTGATGGGAGAGCAGGTCCACCAGACCGCGCAGGTCGACCTGGAACGTGTGGGGTGACTGGGGTGCCTGGGATGACTGTGAGGTCTGGGAGTCCATCGTCGCAGCGCCGGCGGGGGGAGCGTGCGTTCGGCGCGGGGTCGGGCGGTCCCGGATGGGGCGGTGACCGCGGGGGATGGCCGGAGCGCGCCATCCTAGAGCCGGAACTGCCCACCTGACCAGCGGTTTCCCGAACCGGTACGGCTCGCGGACCCGAAGCCGCCGGGCGGCCGCTACGGCTTTGTCGGTGCGGTGGTGTGCAATGGATCTCGTGCCCGCACTGGAAGAACCCCTGAAGCAGTCACTGAAGTCAGTGCTCGGCCCCGCCACCGCGAAGGTGATGGCCGAGCACCTCGGCCTGCACTCGGTCGGCGACCTCCTGCACCACTACCCGCGCAGATACGAGGAGCGCGGCCGGCTCACCCCGCTCGCCGAGCTGCCGATGGACGAGCACGTCACGGTGGTCGCGCAGGTCGCCGACGCCCGCCTGCACACCTTCGCCTCGTCCCGGGCCCCGCGCGGCAAGGGGCAGCGCCTCGAGGTGACGATCACCGACGGCAGCGGCAGGCTCCAGCTGGTCTTCTTCGGCAACGGCGTGCACAAGCCCCACAAGGAGCTGCTGCCGGGCACGCGCGCGATGTTCGCCGGCAAGGTCTCCGTCTTCAACCGCCGCCTCCAGCTCGCCCATCCGGCCTACGAACTGCTGCGCGGCGACAGCGAGGAGAGCGTCGAGACCTGGGCCGGCGCCCTGATCCCGCTCTACCCGGCCACCGCCAAACTGGAGTCCTGGAAGATCGGCAAGGCGGTCCAGACGGTGCTGCCCAGCGCCCAGGAAGCCGTCGACCCCCTGCCGCCCTCCCTCCAGGAGGGCCGCGGCCTGGTCCCCCTCCCCGAGGCCCTGCTCAAGATCCACCGCCCGCACACCCAGGCCGACATCGCCGACGCCCGGGCCCGGCTGAAGTGGGACGAGGCCTTCGTCCTCCAGGTCGCCCTCGCCCGCCGCCGCCACGCCGACGCCCAGCTCCCCGCGGTGGCCCGCCGGCCGAAGCCGGACGGTCTCCTGACGGCCTTCGACGACCGGCTGCCCTTCACCCTCACCGAGGGTCAGCAAAAGGTCTCCGAGGAGATCTTCCACGACCTCGCCACCGAGCACCCGATGCACCGCCTCCTCCAGGGCGAGGTCGGCTCAGGCAAGACCCTCGTCGCACTGCGCGCCATGCTCGCCGTGGTCGACGCGGGCGGCCAGGCCGCGATGCTCGCGCCCACCGAGGTCCTCGCCCAGCAGCACCACCGCTCGGTCACCGAGATGATGGGCGAGCTGGCCGAGGGGGGCATGCTGGGCGGGACCGAGCACGCCACCAAGGTGGTGCTGCTCACCGGCTCGATGGGCGCGGCCGCCCGCCGCCAGGCCCTGCTCGACCTGGTCACCGGCGAGGCCGGCCTGGTCATCGGCACCCACGCCCTGATCGAGGAGAAGGTCCAGTTCCACGACCTCGGCCTGGTGGTCGTGGACGAACAGCACCGCTTCGGCGTCGAGCAGCGCGACGCCCTGCGCGGCAAGGGCAAGCAGCCCCCGCACCTGCTGGTCATGACGGCCACCCCCATCCCGCGCACGGTCGCCATGACCGTCTTCGGCGACCTGGAGACCTCCGTCCTGGACCAGCTCCCGGCCGGCCGCTCGCCGATCGCCAGCCATGTCGTCCCCGCCGCCGACAAGCCGCACTTCCTCGCCCGCGCCTGGGAGCGGGTCCGCGAGGAGGTGGAGAACGGCCACCAGGCCTACGTCGTCTGCCCACGGATCGGCGACGAGGAGGACGCCGGCGGGAAGGGCGCGAAGAAGTCCGCCGAGGACGAGGCAGAGAAACGCCCGCCGCTCGCGGTGCTCGAGGTGGCCGACCAGCTCGCCCGCGGCCCGCTCCAGGGCCTGCGGGTCGAGGTGCTGCACGGCCGCATGCACCCGGACGACAAGGACGCCGTCATGCGCCGCTTCGCGGCCGGCGAGGCGGACGTCCTGGTCGCCACCACGGTCATCGAGGTCGGCGTCAACGTACCCAACGCCACCGCCATGGTGATCATGGACGCGGACCGCTTCGGCGTCTCCCAGCTCCACCAGCTCCGCGGCCGGGTGGGCCGCGGCTCGGCCCCCGGCCTCTGCCTCCTGGTCAGCGAGATGCCCGAGGCCAGCGCCGCCCGCCAGCGCCTGAACGCCGTCGCCTCCACCCTCGACGGCTTCGAGCTCTCCCGCATCGACCTGGAGCAGCGCCGCGAGGGCGACGTCCTCGGCCAGGCCCAGTCCGGCGCCCGCACCAGCCTGCGCGTCCTCGCGGTCATCGAGGACGAGGAACTCATCGCCGAGGCCAGACAGGAGGCCGCGGCGGTGGTGGCGGCCGACCCCGAGCTGGAGAGCCTTCCGGGCCTGCGGACCGCCCTGGACGCCCTGCTGGACGAGGAGCGGGAGCAGTACCTGGAGAAGGGCTGACGGGGACCGCCCGGAGGGGCACGGGGGCCGAACCCCGTACGCGGCTACCGCCGCGCGGGCGCGACCGGCCACAATGAGGCGTACACCCGCCCACGGAGAAGGACCCCACATGACCCGCGTGATCGCCGGCCGGGCCGGCGGACGGCGCCTGTCAGTACCGCCCGGCACCGGAACCCGCCCCACGTCCGACCGCGCCCGCGAGGGTCTCTTCTCCACCTGGCAGTCCCTGCTCGGCGGCCCCCTGGACGGCGAGCGGGTCCTCGACCTCTACGCCGGATCCGGTGCCGTGGGCCTGGAGGCACTCTCCCGGGGCGCCGGCCACACCCTCCTGGTCGAGGCGGACGCCCGCGCGGCGAGGACCGTCCGGGACAACGTGCGGAACCTGGGCCTGCCCGGCGCCGAGGTGAGAGCGGGCAAAGCGGAACAAGTGATCAGAACGGCACCCCCCGCCGCCCCTTACGAGCTGGCCTTCCTGGATCCCCCGTACGCCGTCACGGACGACGATCTCCGGGAGATTCTGATCACACTCCGCTCGGAGGGCTGGCTCGCCGAAGAAGCCCTCGTCACCGTGGAGCGCAGCACCAGAGGCGGCCCGTTCCACTGGCCGGACGGCTTCGAGGCGATCCGGTCCCGCCGCTACGGCGAGGGAACGTTTTGGTACGGTCGCGCCGCCTCTACGTGCGAAGACGCACGATGACCGGACCGGAGAGCGAGGGATCACCAGTGCGCCGCGCCGTCTGTCCCGGGTCGTTCGACCCGATCACCAACGGACACCTCGACATCATTGCCCGCGCCTCGCGTCTGTACGACGAGGTCTACGTGGCGGTGATGATCAATCAGTCCAAGAAGGGCCTGTTCGAGATCGAGGAGCGGATCGAGCTGATCCGCGAGGTCACCGCCGAGTACGGCAACGTCCGGGTCGAGGCCTTCCACGGCCTCCTCGTCGACTTCTGCAAGCAGCGCGACATCCCCGCCATCGTCAAGGGCCTGCGCGCGGTCAGCGACTTCGACTACGAGCTGCAGATGGCCCAGATGAACAACGGCCTCACCGGCGTCGAAACGCTGTTCGTGCCCACGAACCCCACTTACAGCTTCCTCTCCTCCTCGCTGGTCAAGGAGGTCGCGGCCTGGGGCGGTGACGTCTCCCACCTGGTGCCGGCCGCGGTTCTCGAGGCCCTGAACGGGCGTCTGCGCCAGGGCTGATGGGACTACAGTCGTCCCGTCCGTCTCCAACACAGCTGTAGAGAGTGGCGAGCACAGGTGGACGTCCAGAAGAAGCTCGACGAGATCGTCGCCGCGGTCACCGGCGCCCGGTCCATGCCGATGTCGGCCTCGTGCGTGGTCAACCGCGCCGAGCTGCTCGCGCTCCTCGACGAGGTGCGCCAGGCGCTGCCCGGCTCGCTCGCGCAGGCCCAGGAGCTGATCGGCGACCGTGAGCAGATGGTCGAGCAGGCCCGCGTCGAGGCCGGGCGGATCATCGAGAACGCCCACGCCGAGCGCGGCTCGCTGATCTCCGACACCGAGATCGCCCGCCGCTCCCAGGCCGAGGCCGACCGGATCCTCACCGAGGCCCGCGCCGAGGCCGAGGAGATCCGCGCCGAGGCCGACGACTACGTCGACTCCAAGCTCGCCAACTTCGAGGTCGTCCTCACCAAGACGCTCGGCTCGGTCGGCCGCGGCCGCGAGAAGCTGCTCGGCACCGGCCCAGGCCTGGACGAGAACGGCTACGAGGACGAGGACGCGCCGGAGCGCAGCCAGGACCCCGAGACCCTGCGCCACAACGCCGACGCCTACGTCGACGTCAAGCTCGGTGCCTTCGAGGCGGTCCTCGCCAAGACCCTGGAGGCCGTGGGCCGCGGCCGGCAGAAGCTGCACGGCCGGATCGCCACGGACGACCTCGGCGCCCTCGCCGACGACACCACGACCTTCCAGCACTCCAGCGACGCCGACTACCTCGCCGACCTCGCGGCCCTCGCCGACGCCCCGGCCGAGCGCCCCGCACCGGCCCAGCAGCCGTCGCGGCCCGTCCAGCCGCCGCAGCCGTCGTACGAGCCGCAGCCGGCCTACGGCTACCAGCAGCAGCCCGACCCGTACGGGGGCTTCCCGCGGCAGCCCGACTATGCGCAGCAGGACCAGTACGGCTACCAGCAGGCCGACCCCTACGCCTATCAGGGCGCCTACGCCCCCCAGCAGGCCGCGTACGACCCCCAGCAGGCCGCCTACGACCCGCAGCAGTCCCAGCAGGTGCACCAGTCGCACCAGCCCCACCAGGCGCAGGACCAGCAGGGGTACGCCCTCGACGAGACCAGCCTCTTCGACACCAGCATGATCAGCGCGGAGCAGTTGCGGGCGTACGAACAGGGGCGCGGCCTGTAGCCGTTGCCCCGGAGCCACCACCGGATTGGGCCCTGAGCGAAAGGTCCAGTATCCTGGCTCTTCGGTCGCGTGGACGTCCGCGATCACCGCTGCCCGGAACACCGACGGGCGGCGGCCCTCCGAGCTCGAAGATCGAAAGCAGGAATGGCACCCAACGCACGGCTGGACCACCGAAACCCCCTCGTGTTCGATACGCACGAGCTGGGTCGGCGTCCTGGCGCGCTGCAGCGCCTGACCCGCACGATCGACGCCCCCAGGGACCTCGGTCTGCAGGGAGTCATCGGAGTGCCGGAAGGCGCCCCGGTGGAGCTCGAACTCCGGCTCGAGTCGGTCATGGAAGGGGTGCTCGTCACAGGCACCGCCCGTGCACAGGCCGAGGGGGAGTGCGTAAGGTGTCTGGAGCCGGTCGGGCTGGAGCTCGAAGCGGACTTCCAGGAGCTGTTCTCGTACCCTGACGCCGACGACCGGGGCCGTGTGATCGCGGAACCGGGCGACGACGCCGAGGACGACGAGGACAGGTTCTACCTCGAGGACGGACTCTTCGACCTCGAACCTCTGCTGCGCGATGCGGTGGTGCTCGCACTGCCGATGCAGCCGGTGTGCCAGGACGACTGCCCGGGCCTGTGCTCCGAGTGTGGAGCGCGGCTCGCGGACGACCCGGACCACCACCACGACGCCGTCGACATTCGTTGGGCGGCATTGCAGGGACTCGCCGGCACCATGCAGGACGGCGAGAAGGACGAGATGAGCGGCGCCGAAGCGGGCGTCGACGAGAAGCAGGAGAAGTAGCCGTGGCTGTTCCGAAGCGGAAGATGTCGCGCAGCAACACGCGCCACCGCCGGTCGCAGTGGAAGGCTGCGGTCCCCACCCTGGTTGCGTGCGAGCGCTGCCACGAGCCCAAGCAGCAGCACATCGCGTGCCCGTCTTGCGGCACCTACAACAAGCGCCAGGTCCTCGAAGTCTGAGCGGGCTGGTGAGAGGCACTGTGTCCAGTCCCAAGAAGGCGGCGGAAAACCAGGCCTCGTCCCACACGCTTCTGGAAGGGCGGCTCGGCTACCAGCTCGAGTCCGCCCTTCTGGTGCGAGCGCTGACCCACCGTTCCTACGCGTACGAGAACGGCGGTCTGCCGACGAACGAGCGGCTGGAGTTCCTCGGGGACTCCGTCCTCGGTCTCGTCGTCACGGACACGCTGTACCGCACCCACCCCGACCTGCCCGAAGGCCAACTGGCCAAGCTGCGGGCCGCGGTGGTCAACTCACGTGCGCTGGCGGAAGTGGGCCGCGGTCTCGACCTGGGCTCCTTCATCCGGCTCGGCCGGGGTGAAGAGGGCACGGGCGGCCGGGACAAGGCGTCCATCCTCGCCGACACCCTTGAAGCGGTGATCGGCGCGGTCTATCTCGACCAGGGCCTCGACGCGGCCTCCGAACTGGTGCACCGCCTGTTCGACCCGCTGATCGAGAAGTCCTCGAATCTCGGTGCCGGCCTGGACTGGAAGACCAGTCTCCAGGAGCTGACCGCGACCGAAGGGCTCGGTGTCCCCGAGTACCTGGTCACGGAGACCGGCCCGGATCACGAGAAGACCTTCACTGCTGCCGCCCGCGTCGGAGGCGTCTCGTACGGCACCGGCACCGGCCGCAGCAAGAAGGAGGCGGAGCAGCAGGCCGCCGAGTCCGCCTGGCGGGCCATCCGGGCCGCCGCGGACGAGCGCGCCAAGGCGGCCAAGGAGGCCGTCCAGGACGACGACACGTCGTCCGCGCCCGCCTGACGAGAACAACACCGAGCGCCCGCCCCGCCGTTCACGCCGGGGCGGGCGCTCGCCTTCATCCCACGGTTCGTACGGGGGTCACGATGCCCGAGTTGCCCGAGGTCGAGGTCGTCCGGCGCGGCCTGGAGCGGTGGGTCGCCCACCGCACGGTCGCCGAGGTCGAGGTACTGCACGCGCGTGCCGTGCGCCGGCACGTCGCGGGCGCCGACGACTTCGCGCACCGGCTCAAGGGCCACCACATCGGCACGCCCAGCCGGCGTGGCAAGTACCTGTGGCTGCCGCTGGAGGAGACGAACCAGTCCGTCCTCGCCCACCTCGGCATGAGCGGCCAGCTCCTGGTGCAGCCGCACGAGACGGCGGACGAGAAGCACCTGCGCGTCCGGGTCCGGTTCGCCGACTCCCTCGGCACCGAGCTGCGCTTCGTCGACCAGCGGACCTTCGGCGGACTCTCGCTGCACGACAACACCCCGGACGGTCTGCCCGACGTCATCGCGCACATCGCCCGCGACCCCCTCGACCCGCTGTTCGACGACGAGGCCTTCCACCTGGCCCTGCGCCGCAAGCGCACCACCATCAAGCGGGCCCTGCTGGACCAGTCGCTGATCAGCGGGGTCGGCAACATCTACGCGGACGAGGCCCTGTGGCGCTCCCGCCTCCACTACGAACGGCCCACGGCCGGCCTCACCCGGCCGCGCACCGCCGAACTCCTCGGCCACGTCCGGGACGTGATGAACGCGGCCCTCGCCGTCGGCGGCACCAGCTTCGACAGCCTCTACGTCAACGTCAACGGCGAGTCGGGCTACTTCGACCGGTCCCTGGACGCGTACGGCCGGGAGGGCCTGCCCTGCAAGCGGTGCGGCACGCCCATGCGGCGCCGCCCGTGGATGAACCGCTCCAGCTACTTCTGTCCGAAGTGCCAGCGGGCCCCGCGCGGCCAGTAGCCGACGGCACGGTCTAGGACGGCTGCCGGGCGTCGTAGGCCGCGCGGGAGGCGAGCACGTCGTCCATCGCGCCCTCCACGCAGTGGATGAGGGCGAGCAGCCGCTCCGCGACCTGGTGGCCGAGCGGGGTCAGTTCGTAGTCCACGCGCGGCGGATTGGTCGGCTGGGCCTCACGGTGCACCAGACCGTCGCGCTCCAGCGCGTGCAGCGTCTGGGACAGCATCTTCTCGCTCACGCCGTCGACCCGGCGGCGCAGCTCGTTGAAGCGCAGCGGGCCCTCCTGGAGCGCGCCCAGCGTCAGTCCGCCCCAGCGGCCCGTGACGTGCCCGAGCGTGCCGCGCGAGGGGCACGCCTTGGCGAACACATTGAACGCGAGGTCGTCCTCGATGACGGGCTGCTGGTCTGTGCTCATACCACAAGCGTACGCGAACACAGCGCTCACCACCAGGTTGCACTTACTGGAGGTTAGTGCTTTCCTTTCGTTATCGTCATTGAGCTGCCCCGTCGCGGCAATTTCGGCATTTCCGAGGAGTTCTTCATGACCACGCTTGTTGTCTCCATCGCCTACCACTCCGGCTACGGCCACACCGCCGTGCTCGCCGAGGCCGTCCGCGCCGGTGCCGCGGAGGCGGGTGCGGAGGTGCACCTGATCAAGGTCGACGAGATCACCGACGAGCAGTGGGAGACGCTGGACCGCTCCGACGCGATCGTCTTCGGCTCGCCCACCTACATGGGCACCGCCTCCGGCGCCTTCCACGTCTTCGCCGAGGCGTCCTCCAAGCGCTGGTTCGGGCAGGACTGGAAGGACAAGCTGGCGGCCGGCTTCACCAACTCCGGTTCCAAGAGCGGCGACAAGCTGCACACGCTGCAGTTCTTCCAGATCCTCGCCGGGCAGCACGGCATGCACTGGGTCAACCTCGGGCTGCACCCGGGCTGGAACAGCAGCGAGGGCTCCGAGCACGACCTCAACCGCCTCGGCGTCTTCGCGGGCGCGGCCGCCCAGACCAACGTGGACGAGGGCCCGGACGCCGTGCACAAGGCGGACATCGCCACGGCGGAACACCTGGGCCGCCGGGTCACCGAGACGGCCCGCGTCCTGGCCCGCGGCCGCGTGGCGGCCTGAGCGGGCGGAAGGCGGTCGGCGCGTCCGACGCGGGACCGGAGGGCGCGTCGACGGGCGGCTCTCTCGGCCGCCGGGTCGACAACGCCGCGTGATGCTCCGGCCACGAGCACCACACCAAGCACCCCGGCTTCTTACGGACGTCGCAGCGCAGGCCGCCCGGGAGGCGAGGCGCCCCGGAAAGATCCATCATGAAAACGGGGAAAGCGATTGGGTCGTACGGGAAGGGCTGCTGCCATGACAACGGTGCCGAACAGGGCTCAGCGGGAGCTCCGCGGCGGTGAAACGATCAACGACGCCTCCAGGTTCGCCGGGATCATGATGCTGCTCAGCGGGCCCCTCAGCGTTCTGATGGGCGCCGCCGGAATCGCACATGACACCCTGTTCGCCGCGTCCCGGTATGCCTACCGGTTCGACCTGACCGCTTGGGGCTGGATCCACCTTGTGATCGGAGTGGCACTCGTCATCGCCGGCTTGGGAGTCCTGTCAGGCCGGAGCTGGGGTCGTGGGGCCGGTGGAGCGGTGGCGGCGATCAGCCTGATCACCCAGTTCATGTTCGTTCCGTACTACCCGTTGTGGGCCATCCCCGTGATGACACTCGACCTCCTGATCCTGTTCGCGCTGACCAGGATCCATATCGAGACCAGGGGCGGTCAGTGAACCTGACCCGGGCTTCGGGGACGACTCGCCGGGAATCTCAGTAGCCGAAGAAGTGACGGGCCGAGTCTCTGACCTGCGGCCGCGCTATCGATCAGCGCTGCGACCTGCGGCTTACCTGTCGACGGTTGTCAGCGTTGGTCGTCGTTGAGCGCCCTCCGACGGCCCACGGACGGCCCCAGGGATAACCCCGGGCTTGAACGCGTCACGCCAGGCGCGACGGGCAACGAGGCCTATTGCCCGCTCGGTTCGTCCAGCAACCTCGTGATTTGTACGGCCGTAGGAGTGATCAGAAGATGAATGACGTTACGCTCTGATCCTTTTTGCGCATCGTTCTCCAGGTATCTGCCCGATCCGGGGCACAGCAGCGGAGGAGAACACATGAGGACCGTCCAGAAGATTGCAGCGGTGGCCGCGGCCACCTTCGGGATTCTCTCCGCCGGTGTCGGGGTGGCCAGCGCTGCCCCCCAGGACAACGGCGGCGGGGACAACATCCCCGTACTCAGCAACATCAACACGCTGGACTGGGACGATTCGCCCTTCTGCGGAGTTCAGGTCAAGACCAACGACACCGAGCAGAAGACGTCCTGTCCGGTAGTGCACAACGAGGGCAGCTCCAACAGCCCCGTGTACATCATCACCTTCGGATCTTGATCTCTCATAGCGGTCCGGCGGTCCGGCGGTTCGGGGCCGTCGGACCGTTTCGGCTTGTCGGGGCGTACGCAGGCAGGTGAGTAATCCGGCTATTGCGTCGGGTGGGTGCCCAGGGGTTCGGCATCGTTCGGCCGCGCTGCGGTTCATCATGCGGCGGTCAGTGAGGCACGCGGTTGGCGTAGTGACTTTGGCCGGGAGCTGCTTTGGCGCGAGTGATCATGGCCCCGTAAGCTTCCGGCGCGTCGGGCAGTCTGCGGACCCGCCGGTCCTCCTGGACGCGGGGGAGAGCATCAAGGCCCCTGAGCGCGTATCTGGGTCACTACGACCCCGGTTTCACTCTGCGGACCTACACCCACCTGATGCCGACCAGCGCGACCCGGACGCGGGCCGCCGTCGATGCGGTCTTCGGCGACGATTCGGCTACCGATGACGGCCCTGAGACGGCCCAGGGCACCTCATAGGGCGCTGACCTGCGGAAATCTCAATAGCCGAAGTCCTGCGTCCACCACGGGCCGCCCGCGCCCAGGTGCACGCCGACCCCGAGGGTCTTGAAGTCGCAGTTCAGTATGTTGGCGCGGTGGCCGGGGCTGTTCATCCAGGCATCCATCACGGCCGCCGCGTCCGTCTGGCCGCGGGCTATGTTCTCGCCGCCGAGGTCGGTTATGCCCGCCTTCGCGGCCCGGTCCCAGGGGGTGGCCCCGTCCGGGTCGGTGTGGTCGAAGAAGCCCCGTGCCGCCATGTCGTCGCTGAAGGCCTCGGCCAGCGCGGTCAGCGAGGAGTTCGCGGAGAGCGCGCTGCACCCGACCTTGGCCCGCTCCTCGTTGACCAGCTTGAGCACCTCCGCCTCGACGGCGGCCTGCGTCGACACCGTCACCGGTGCGGAGGTCCGCTTCGGGGCCTTGGTCGCCGAGTGCGACGGAGTGCTCCTGCGCTCGGGGGCCTTCGCCGTGGGCGAGTGCTTCTTCGACGGCGCCTTCGTCGGGGTGGGGGAGGCCGAGGCGGACGCGGATGCGGACGCGGAGCCGGTGGGGGCCGGAGAGGCCGCCCGCCCGCTGTCGCGGCTGGCGGCCGGGCCGCCGTCGCGGCTGTCCGCGCTGCCCGAGTTGCCGCCCTGCTCGGACGCGGTGTTGCTGGGGGAGTCCGCCGCCTGCACCCGGTCGCCGCCGGTGGTGTTCGTGCCGCCGCCGAGCTGGTAGTTCTCCAGACCGGGCACCGCACCGGTGGCCACCGCCAGGGTGCCGAGGGCGACGGCGGCGGAGACGCCGAGCAGCCCGTTGCGCACCGGGGTCGCGGCCTTCTTCTTGCGCCGGCTGCCGTGGGACGGGCCGCCGGCCGGGGTGAAGCCGTCGTCGCCGGGCGCCTGCGCGGGCTCGTCGCCCACCGAGTACAGGTAGGCGGTGCTCCACGCGGTGGTCTCGGCGTACGCCTCCGGGTGCAGGTACGGCGCGATGCCCATGGGGGCGTGGTCGCCCGCGTACGGCTCCTGGGGGTTCTCGCCGCCCGTGGGCGAGTGGTGCGTCTGCGTGACCCCCGTGGCCCGGCCGGTGGCGGCGCGGCCGGCGGCGGAGCGTCGGTGGCGTCCCATGCCCTTGCCCTCTTCCTCGTCTCGCGGCCGACCCGGCGTCACGGTGGTGAGCGACTCCGTATGACCGACTCCACTCACTCGAACGAGTGAGTTTCATATGAGATTCATTGGGTTCGGACCGTACCGCAAACCACTGGGGCGGGGTGTGTCCCGAGTGACATTGGCCGGTTAGGTTGCCCCCATGAGCGAGGATGTTCGACTGGTCGCCTGGGTGCGAGGACGCGTCCAAGGTGTGGGTTTCCGCTGGTTCACGCGGGCCAAGGCGCTGGAGATCGGCGGCCTGAGTGGTTTTGCTCTCAATTTGGGCGACGGCCGGGTCCAGGTCGTCGCCGAGGGGTCCCGGAACGGCTGCGAGGGTCTGCTGGACTGGCTCCAGGACGGCGACACGCCCGGACGCGTCGACGGTGTCACCGAGATCTGGGACACACCCCGCGGCGGTTACGACGGCTTCGCCATCCGCTGAACCGATTCTGTGAAGCCGCCCGGGCCACCCGCGGTGACATGCCCCTGGCATATGCCCGCAGCAGAAATGGGCTGGTGGTTGCCAAGGAGGGCGCCGCATGGCAGGCTCCGCTGGTACAGCTGATCGCCACGCCCCGAGGGCCCCGCAGGAGACGCAGTGCCACCGTCCGGTGGCCGCGCGCCCCGGGTTCGCCCGCCAATACGGGGCGTGATCGTGTTGACCGTCAAACTTTTTGGTGAGACGCTGAAAGCCCCGCGCACCTTAGCTGTTTGGCATGTAGGAACGCAGAGCAACACTCGAGTGTGTCAAGCACCGCGGGTGCGAATCCCTCACGACCCACACCGCATCGGTCGGTCACTCATTGTGGAGGACCATCCATCATGGCAAAGGCGCTTCTCGGTTACGTCGGCGGCTCCGACCCTCGACTCCTCGCCGAGATGCGACGGCTTCAGCAGCGTGTACAGGACCTGGAGTCCGAGCTCGTACGGATCCAGGCGGAGAACGACGCGCTGGCGGCTGCCGCTTCTCAGGACAGGATCATGGAGAGCATCGACGCACACCAGGCGGAGCCTGCGCTCACCTGATCGCTGCATCGCTCCACGACAGCAACCGCAGCGGTTGGGGTGCCCGTACCAACCGCACTAGTTGTAGGCAACCGCGACCCGGTCGCCAGAGTTGCAAGGGACGCTTCGGCGTCCCTTCTTTCCTTCCCCCGTGCATCCTTTCACCCTCTTTAACGTTTGGTGTGCCCTGCGTGTTCAATGGCGAAACCGTGCGGTTGCGAGTGTCCGTGGAGTGAGATAGCGGCGCCGGGTAGAGTCCAGCGGCGTGCACCTCAAGGCCCTGACTCTCCGCGGGTTCAAGTCGTTCGCCTCGGCGACCACGCTCCGGTTCGAACCGGGGATCACGTGTGTCGTCGGTCCGAACGGCTCGGGCAAGTCCAATGTCGTGGACGCGCTGAGCTGGGTCATGGGAGAGCAGGGCGCCAAGTCGCTGCGTGGCGGCAAGATGGAGGACGTCATCTTCGCCGGCACCACCGGCCGCCCACCGCTGGGCCGCGCCGAGGTGTCCCTCACCATCGACAACTCCGACGGCGCCCTGCCCATCGAGTACGCCGAGGTCACCATCACGCGGATCATGTTCCGCAACGGCGGCAGCGAGTACCAGATCAACGGCGACACCTGCCGGCTGCTGGACATCCAGGACCTCCTCTCCGACTCCGGCATCGGCCGCGAGATGCACGTCATCGTCGGCCAGGGTCAGCTCGACTCCGTCCTGCACGCGGACCCCACCGGCCGCAGGGCGTTCATCGAGGAGGCCGCGGGCGTCCTCAAGCACCGCAAGCGCAAGGAGAAGGCGCTGCGGAAGCTCGACGCGATGCAGGCCAACCTCGCGCGCGTGCAGGACCTCACCGACGAACTGCGCCGCCAGCTCAAGCCGCTCGGCCGGCAGGCGGCGGTGGCCCGCCGCGCCGCCGTCATCCAGGCGGACCTCCGCGACGCCCGACTGCGCCTCCTCGCCGACGACCTCGTACGTCTGCGCGAGGCACTGAAGTCCGAGATCGCCGACGAGGCGGCCCTGAAGGAGCGCAAGGAGACCGCGGAGCGGGAGCTGCGGAAGGCGCTCCAGCGCGAGGCCCTGCTGGAGGACGAGGTACGGCGGCTCACACCGCGCCTCCAGCGCGCCCAGCAGACCTGGTACGAGCTGTCCCAGCTGGCCGAGCGGGTCCGCGGCACCGTCTCGCTGGCCGACGCCCGCGTGAAGAGCGCCACCTCCGCGCCCCCCGAGGAGCGGCGCGGCCGCGACCCCGAGGACATGGAGCGCGAGGCCGCCCGTATCCGTGAGCAGGAGGCCGAGCTGGAGGCGGCTCTGGAGGCCGCCCAGCGGGCCCTGGACGACACCGTCGCCCATCGCGCCGAGCTGGAGCGCGAACTCGGTGTCGAGGAACGCCGGCTGAAGGACGTCGCCCGCGCCATCGCCGACCGCCGCGAGGGACTCGCCCGCCTCTCCGGTCAGGTCAACGCGGCCCGCTCGCGCGCCGCCTCCGCCCAGGCCGAGATCGACCGGCTGGCAGCCGGCCGCGACGAGGCGCAGGAGCGCGCGGTCCACGCCCAGGAGGAGTACGAGGCCCTGAAGGCCGAGGTCGACGGTCTCGACGCCGACGACGCCGACCTCGCCGAGCGGCACGAGACGGCGAAGCGGGCGCTCGCCGAGGCAGAGTCCGCGCTGACCGAGGCGCGCGAGGCGGCCACCGCCGCCGAACGTCGGCGCGCCGCGACCCAGGCCCGGCACGAGGCACTGGCGCTGGGCCTGAGGCGCAAGGACGGCACCGGCGTACTCCTGGGCGCCCGGGACCGCCTCACCGGCGTCCTGGGCCCGGCGGCGGAACTGCTGACCGTGACCCCCGGTCACGAGGTCGCGCTGGCCGCGGCCTTCGGCGCCGCGGCCGACGCCGTCGCCGTGACGTCCACGGCCTCGGCGGCCGAAGCGATCCGGCTCCTGCGTAAACAGGACGGAGGACGGGCGGCCCTGCTCCTGACCGGCACCCGGGCCGTCGTCGACGACGGCCCGGACGCCCCCGGCGACGGGCTTCCCGGTGGCGCCCTCCTCGCCGCCGACCTGGTGCGGGGCCCCGCCGAGCTGATGCCCGCCGTGCGGCGGCTGCTGCGCCGGATCGTGGTCGTCGGCACGCTGGAGGACGCCGAGGACCTGGTGCAGGCGCACCCCGGGCTGACCGCCGTCACCGCTGAGGGCGACCTGCTCGGCGCGCACTTCGCGCACGGTGGCTCGGCCGGCGCGCCCAGCCTGCTGGAGGTGCAGGCCTCCGTGGACGAGGCGGCCGCCGAGCTGGAGGTGCTGGCCGTCCGCTGCGAGGAGCTGACCGAGGCCCAGCACACGGCGGCCGGGCGGCGCACCCGGGCCGCCGCGCTCCTGGAGGAGCTGGGGGAGCGGCGCCGGGCCGCCGATCGGGAGAAGTCGGCCGTGGCCCAGCAGCTCGGGCGGCTCGCGGGACAGGCGCGGGGCGCGGCGGGTGAGGCCGAGCGGTCGGCCGCGGCCGCGGCACGCGCCCAGGAGGCGCTGGACAGGGCCGTACAGGAGGCCGAGGAGCTGGCCGAACGGCTCGCCGTCGCCGAGGAGATGCCGGTCGAGGAGGAGCCGGACGCCTCGGTGCGGGACCGGCTCGCCGCCGACGGCGCCAACGCGCGGCAGACCGAGATGGAGGCCCGCCTCCAGGTCCGTACGCACGAGGAACGGGTCAAGGGACTCTCGGGACGCGCCGACTCGCTGGACCGGGCCGCCCGCGCGGAGCGCGAGGCACGCGCGCGTGCCGAGCAGCGGCGGGCCCGGCTCAGGCACGAGGCAGCCGTCGCGGAGGCCGTCGCCTCCGGCGCCCGGCAACTGCTCGCGCATGTCGAGGTGTCCCTCGGGCGGGCGCAGGAGGAGCGGGCCGCCGCCGAGGCCGCGAAGGCCCGGCGGGAGGAGGAGCTGACCGCCGCCCGGAACGCGGGCCGGGAACTGAAGTCGGAGCTCGACAAGCTGACGGACTCGGTGCACCGGGGCGAGGTGCTCGGCGCCGAGAAGCGGCTGCGGATCGAGCAGCTGGAGACGAAGGCGCTGGAGGAGCTGGGCGTCGAGCCGGCGGGGCTGGTCGCGGAGTACGGCCCGCACCAGCTCGTGCCGCCCTCGCTCCCCGCCGCCGGCGAGGAGCTGCCCGAGGATCCGGAGCACCCGCGCAACCGGCCCCGGCCGTTCGCCCGGGCCGAGCAGGAGAAGCGTCTCAAGGCCGCCGAGCGCGCCTACCAGCAGCTCGGCAAGGTCAACCCGCTGGCGCTGGAGGAGTTCGCGGCGCTGGAGGAGCGGCACAAGTTCCTCAGCGAGCAGCTCGAGGACCTGAAGAAGACCCGCGCCGACCTCCTTCAGGTGGTGAAGGAGGTGGACGAGCGCGTCGAGCAGGTCTTCACCGAGGCCTACCGGGACACCGCCCGGGAGTTCGAGGGCGTGTTCGGCCGGCTCTTTCCCGGCGGCGAGGGACGCCTGGTGCTGACCGACCCGGACAACATGCTCACCACCGGTGTGGACGTCGAGGCGCGTCCGCCGGGCAAGAAGGTCAAGCGGCTGTCCCTGCTCTCGGGCGGCGAGCGCTCGCTGACCGCCGTGGCGCTGCTGGTGTCGATCTTCAAGGCCCGGCCCAGCCCGTTCTACGTCATGGACGAGGTCGAGGCGGCCCTGGACGACACCAACCTCCAGCGGCTGATCCGGATCATGCAGGAGCTCCAGGAGAGCTCGCAGCTCATCGTGATCACACACCAGAAGCGCACGATGGAGGTCGCCGACGCGCTCTACGGCGTCTCCATGCAGGGGGACGGCGTGTCGAAGGTCATCTCGCAGCGTCTCCGCTGATCCCCGGTTGAAGATCAACTCACCTAGTGTTCACTTTTTGAACACGAGGTGGTTTAGTGCACCTCGAAACTCACAGCAACACAGCTATTGACTTCGAAACTTGAAGGCATAGTCTCTGCAACGTTGCTTTTACCTTCAGGTCTAAGTGGCGTGAACGCGGCGCCACGGGATACCTGTAAGGGCTCACCCCCACGCGGCAGCGTTGCCGTGGCCCGAGGAGTTATTCGTGACCAGCACAGCGCAGGCACCCAAGCCACGAGCCGGGACGGCTCACCCCGATCATCTCGGGCACGTCATCTTCATCGCGGCGGCGGCCGCCATGGGCGGTTTCCTGTTCGGCTATGACAGCTCCGTGATCAACGGCGCCGTCGAGGCCATCCGGGACCGCTACGAGATCGGCTCCGCGGCTCTGGCGCAGGTCATCGCCATCGCCCTGATCGGCTGTGCCATCGGTGCCGCGACCGCCGGCCGGATAGCCGACCGGATCGGCCGCATCCGCTGTATGCAGATCGCCGCCGCGCTGTTCACGGTCAGCGCCGTCGGCTCCGCGCTGCCCTTCGCGCTGTGGGACCTCGCCTTCTGGCGCATCGTCGGCGGCTTCGCCATCGGCATGGCCTCCGTCATCGGCCCGGCCTACATCGCCGAGGTCGCCCCGCCCGCCTACCGCGGCCGGCTCGGCTCCTTCCAGCAGGCCGCGATCGTCGTCGGCATCGCCATCTCCCAGCTGGTCAACTGGGGTCTGCTGAACGCCGCCGGCGGCGACCAGCGCGGCACGCTGATGGGCCTCGAGGCCTGGCAGGTCATGCTCGGCGTCATGGTCGTCCCCGCCGCCCTGTACGGTCTGCTCTCCTTCGCGATCCCCGAGTCCCCGCGCTTCCTGCTCTCCGTCGGCAAGCGTGACCGCGCCCGCGCGATACTCGCCGAGGTCGAGGGCAAGGACGTGGACCTGGACGCCCGCGTCGCCGAGATCGAGCACGCGATGAAGAGCGAGGACAGGTCCACCTTCAAGGACCTGCTGGGCGGTGGCTTCTTCTTCAAGCCGATCGTCTGGGTCGGTATCGGCCTGTCGGTGTTCCAGCAGTTCGTCGGCATCAACGTCGCGTTCTACTACTCCTCGACGCTGTGGCAGTCGGTCGGTGTCGACCCGACGGACTCGTTCTTCTACTCCTTCACGACGTCGATCATCAACATCGTCGGCACCGTGATCGCGATGATCTTCGTGGACCGCATCGGCCGCAAGCCGCTCGCCCTCATCGGCTCCGTCGGTATGGCCGTGGGTCTGGCGCTGGAGGCCTGGGCGTTCTCGTACCACCTCGTCGACGGCAAGCTGCCCGCCACCCAGGGCTGGATCGCCCTGGTCGCCGCCCACGTGTTCGTGCTCTTCTTCGCCCTGTCCTGGGGCGTGGTCGTCTGGGTCATGCTCGGCGAGATGTTCCCGAACCGGATCCGTGCCGCCGCGCTGGGCGTGGCCGCCGCCGCCCAGTGGCTCGCCAACTGGGCGATCACCGCGAGCTTCCCGTCGCTGGCCGACTGGAACCTGTCCGGCACGTACGTGATCTACACAGTCTTCGCCGCGCTCTCCATCCCGTTCGTCCTGAAGTTCGTCAAGGAGACGAAGGGCAAGACGCTGGAGGAGATGGGGTAACCGCCCCGCCGAGACCCGAGGAGAAGGACCAAGTCCCCGCTGCCCCTCTCCTCGAACCCCCGCCGCCCCCGCTCGGTCACTGCCCGGGCGGGGGCGGCTCTTCGCTGTCCGCGCGCCGGCCCGCCGACGGCCGGCCTCGACGGGATCAGCCGTCCAGCGCCGGGACCACCCGCTCCGCGAACAGCCGCAGGCTCCGCCAGCCCTCCGCCGGCGGCATCCCGCCCACCAGCGGATGCAGTACGAGGCCGTCCAGGCACAGGCTCACGCACTGCACGGGGGTGAGAACCCGGTACACGCCCTCCGCGCGCAGCTCGCGGACCGTCGTGGCCGCCGACCGTACGGCCGAACGGTTCCCGCCGGACTGCCAGGAGGCGTACGTCCGCGCCCCGTGCAGGAAGTGCTCGCCGCACTCGGCCCAGACCCGGTCCGGATCCTCGGCGCAATGCAGCAGCCGGGTTCTCCGCGGCGGGCATCACGGTCCAGCCCTCGGTGCCGTACTCGGTGAGCCGCTCCTCGTAACAGGCCGCCAGTTCCGGCAGGTGCGCGCTGCGAAGGAACGGCAGGCTCAGCCGGGCCGCCCGGTGGGCGGCGGCCCCGGCAGGCACCGCCGACCAGCAGCGGCGGGTGCGGTTCGGTGTACGGGCGCGGGGTGAGCCGTACCGTACGGCCGCGGTAGCCGAACTCCTCGCCGGTCCACGCCTTCAGCAGGGTCTCCAGCAGCTCGTCCTGCAGCCGGCCGCGCCGCCGCCGGTCCATGCCGAACAGGGCGTACTCCTCGGGCCGGTACCCGATGCCGGCCACCGTCATCAGCCGCCCGCCGCTGAGCAGGTCCAGCACGGCGATCTCCTCGGCCGGCCGCAGCGGATCGTGCAGCGGTCCGATCGCCGCCGCCACCGTCACCGGCGATCCGGCGGGTGGCCCCGAGAACCGCGCCCGCGAAGGTGAACGGCGACGGCAGCCAGTTGTCGTCGGCGCCGTGGTGCTCCTCGGTCTGCACCGTGGTGACCCCCTGCTCGTCGGCGTACGCGGCCATCTCCAGCGCGGCCCGGTAGCGCGCGGAGAGGGAGGCGGGGGTGGCACCGGGCTCGGCCAGGTTGAAACGGACGGCCGTGACGGGCATGACAGTGTCCCCCTTCACCGGGCGGGTGTGCAGGGGGACGCTGACTGACGCGATACACCGGACGGCCGTCGACGCGGCCCGGCGGGGCGGGCCCGGTCAGACGCCGGCGGTCGCGGGCTCCTCGACGGGCTCGCCGGATCCGGCGGCGGGTCCGCCGGCCCGCGCCGGGCGCACCACCGCCGGCTTCGGCAGGGCCGTGTACAGCAGCCCGGAGATCACGACCGTGGCGACCCAGCCGAGGCCGTACTCGCCGATGACGTTGTTCTTCGCCAGCGGGCCGGTGAACCAGTCCGAGGTGGTGAACAGCAGGCCCGCGGCCAGACCGACCGCCCAGGCCGCCACCGCGGCGGGGGAGAAGCCGCCCCGGTACCAGTAGGCGCTGGTGCGTGTGGTGTCGGCCATGGCCCGGCCGTCGTACTCCGTGCGCCGCAGCATGTCCGCGCCGAACACGCCGACCCAGGCGGAGAAGGCGACCGCCAGCAGGGAGAGGAAGGCGATGAACGAGCCCATGAAGCTCGTCGCCACCAGCATCAGCACCCCGCCGAGGACGAGCGAGATCACGGCGTTCACCGACACCGCCCAGTGGCGCGGCACCTTGAAGCCCAGCGTCTGCGCGGTGAAGCCCGCCGAGTACATCGACATGGAGTTGATCAGCAGCATGCCGATCAGCGCGATGAGCAGGTACGGCACCGCGAGCCACGTCGGCAGGATCTCGCCCAGGAAGGAGACCGGGTCCGCCGCCGAGGCCAGATCGGGCGTCGAGACGGCCATGACCGCGCCCATCAGCACCATCGGCAGTACGACGATCCCGGCGCCGCCCACCGCCGTGCCCACGATCGCCTTCGACGACGCGGTACGCGGCAGGTAGCGGGTGAAGTCCGGCGCGGACGGGATCCAGCTGACCCCGCCCGCCGCGATCATCCCGATGCCGGTGATCACGGCGGCCGTGGAGCCCGCGCCGTGGTGCGCCACCTCCGACCAGTCCGTGTTCACGGCCAGGTAGCCCAGGACCAGCACGGAGAAGACGCCGAAGACATAGGTCGCGTACGTGTTGCACTTCTGCACGGCGTTGATGCCGAGACCGGAGATCGCGAAGGTCGCGACGACGAAGACCAGCAGCGTCACCATGTCCAGCACGCTGTTCGCCCGGATGCCGAACACGATGTCCAGGATGGTGAGCATCGCGTAGGCGCCGGTCACCGCGTTGATCGTCTCCCAGCCCCAGCGGGCCACCCAGATCAGCGAACCGGGCAGCAGATTGCCGCGCTGGCCGAACACCGCGCGCGACAGCGCCATGCCCGGGGCGCCGCCCCGCTTGCCGGCGATGCCGATCAGGCCGACCAGCCCGTACGCCACGACCGGCGCGGCGGCCGCGACGACGAGGGCCTGCCAGATGTTCAGGCCGTACGCCACCACCAGGCTCGCGCCCATGGTGAGCAGCAGCACGCTGATGTTGGCGCCGACCCAGGTCGGGAACAGTTCGCGGGTTCTCGCGGTCCGCTCGTGGTCGGGTACCTGCTCGATGCCACGGGTCTCGAGAGCGCCTTCGGCCTCGGCTGTCTTGCTCATGAAAGAGGGTGCCTCGGTGTGGGGGGAAGGGGACGACGGGGACTCTACGCGCGTGGACGGAGCCAATACCATCGTACTTTGATCCGACTCATGCCTTCCAGTGGCTTTTGTCTCTCGGAGGAAGACACGAACCTGGCGGCGGCGCACCCATGGCCGATACTGGACGCGTTATGGAAACCATCATCCTTGCTGTAGTCATCGCCGTGGTCGTCCTCGGCGCGCTCGGCGGGCTCATCGTCGGCAGCCGGCGCCGCAAGCCACTGCCCCCGCCGCCGCCCAGGACGCCCGACATCACCGCGCCCCCGGCCGAGCCGCACGTCGGCGAAGAGGCCGAGACGCCGCGCGACGAACCGCGCCGGACGATCGAGGAGGTGGATCTTCCCGGCGGCCCCGCCCCGGTCGTCGTCGAGGAGCCGCCCACCGTCGAGGCTCCCGAGATCGAGATCCCGGAGCCCACCGCGGGGCGGCTGGTCCGCCTGCGCACCCGTCTCTCCCGCTCGCAGAACGCCCTGGGCAAGGGCCTGCTCACGCTGCTGTCCCGCGAGCACCTCGACGAGGACACCTGGGAGGAGGTCGAGGACACGCTGCTCACCGCCGACGTCGGAGTGCAGCCCACCCAGGAGCTGGTCGAGCGGCTGCGCGAGCGGGTGAAGGTGCTGGGCACCCGCAGCCCGCAGGAGCTGCGCGGCCTGCTGCGCGAGGAACTGCTCAAGCTTGTCGGCACCGAGGTCGACCGCTCGGTCAGGACCGAGCCCGAGGACCGCAAGCCCGGCATCGTGATGATCGTCGGGGTCAACGGCACCGGCAAGACCACCACCACCGGCAAGCTCGCCCGGGTGCTCGTGGCCGACGGCCGCACCGTCGTGCTGGGCGCCGCCGACACCTTCCGGGCCGCCGCCGCCGACCAGCTCCAGACCTGGGGCGAGCGCGTCGGCGCCTACACCGTGCGCGGCCCCGAGGCCGGTGACCCCGCCTCCGTCGCCTTCGACGCGGTGAAGGAGGGCAAGGAGATGGGGGTCGACGTGGTCCTCATCGACACCGCCGGCCGGCTGCACACCAAGACCGGCCTCATGGACGAGCTGGGCAAGGTCAAGCGCGTGGTCGAGAAGCACGCGCCGCTGGACGAGGTGCTGCTGGTCCTGGACGCCACCACCGGCCAGAACGGTCTGGTGCAGGCCCGCGTGTTCGCCGAGGTCGTGGACATCACCGGCATCGTGCTGACCAAGCTCGACGGCACCGCCAAGGGCGGCATCGTGGTCGCGGTCCAGCGCGAGCTGGGTGTCCCGGTCAAGCTCATCGGCCTGGGCGAGGGCGCGGACGACCTGGCGCCGTTCGAGCCGGAGGCGTTCGTGGATGCGCTCATCGGTGACTGACGGCGGGGTGTGCTCACCCGCCGGATCGAGGAAGCGCCCGCCCCGGAACACCGGGGGCGGGCGCTTCCTCCTTTCCGGCACACCACCGCGGGGCGGTCGCGTGGACGGCGCTCGCGCGGAGGACCCTTCGGCGGAGGACGCTCAGGCCTCCGCCCGCGCCCGCGACCGGTGGGCCACGTACGCCAGCGTGCCCAGCAGCAGCCGGGCGGCCGGCGGCCGGGTCGCCGAGTCCAGCGCGGGCGGGCGCAGCCAGCGCACCGCGCCGAGGCCGCCCCGGTCGGAGGGCGGGGCGGTGATGAACGTACCCGGGCCGAGGCCGCGCAGGTCCAGCGCCGACGGGTCGTCCCAGCCCATGCGGTAGAGGAGCTGGGGGAGGTCGGCGGCGGCGCCGGGGGTGACGAAGAAGTGGGCGCGTCCGTCGGGGGTCGCGGCGACCGGGCCGAGCGGGAGGCCCATGCGCTCCAGCCGGACCAGGGCGCGGCGCCCGGCGGGCTCGGCCACCTCGATGACGTCGAACGCGCGGCCGACGGCGAGCATCACGGAGGCGCCCGGGAACCCGGCCCAGGCCCGGGTCACCTCGCCGAGCGTGGCACCGGCCGGCACCGGGGGAGCGAAGCCGAGGGGATGCGCGCCGGGTGCCCGGCAGCAGGCGTGCCCGCAGGAGCAGACACCCGCCGCGGCCCGTGCGCCCGGCACCACGTCCCAGCCCCACAGACCGGTGAACTCGGCGACGGTGGTGCACTCCGACGAACGGCCGCGCCGGCGCGTGCCGGAGCGGATCTCGCGAATGCCGCCGATCGTGAAGCCCATGCCCCCTCCAACGGGTCCGGCGCGCCGGTGGTTACGACGCGGAACGAGACGGAAGCGGAACGTGACGCTACGGCTGTGGTTCCACTCGCTCCGTGAGGCCGAGGCGGCGCGTCGAAGCGTCATGGGTGGCGCGAGGAGAGTTGTGCGCCCCCGCGTGCATCACCCCGCCGACGTCCAGTCGTCCTATGTCAAGTGAATCGCGTCGAGCCGACCGTGAGTTCATTCGAAGGGGTGGCGAATGGTGGCGTTTCCGGGTTCGCCATGGCTGGACGGGTGATCGTGGGATTACTGTGAGTGTGTGAGGCCTGGGGGCACATGCCTTCGCGGGTATGCCGGAGGCAAGCCGTCGGTTCGTTCGAAGGGTGAGAACCGGCGGACGGGAGGCCCTATTTACCGGCATTCTGATAGGGCTTGGCGCACTCGGCGGCAAGTGGTCTCAGGGATGGGGGCGTGCCAGTGGGCGGCAACGGCGGAAGCGGGACGAACGCTGACAAGCACCCCAACGAGCTGCTCGGCTCGTGGTTCGTGCGCAGCGGCTGGTCCAAGGGTGAGCTGGCCCGCCAAGTGAACCGCAGGGCACGCCAGTTGGGTGCCAACCACATCTCCACGGACACCTCGCGGGTGCGGCGCTGGCTCGACGGCGAGAACCCGCGCGAGCCGATCCCACGGATCCTCTCCGAGCTTTTCTCCGAGCGCTTCGGCTGTGTCGTCTCCATCGAGGACCTCGGCCTGCGCGCCGCCCGCCAGTCACCCTCGGCGTCCGGCGTCGACCTGCCCTGGACGGGTCCGCAGGCGGTGGCCCTGCTCAGCGAGTTCTCGCGCAGCGACCTCATGCTGGCGCGGCGCGGCTTCCTGGGGACCTCGCTGGCCCTGGCCGCGGGCCCGTCCCTGGTCGAGCCCCTGCAGCGCTGGCTGGTGCCGTCCCCCTCCTCGTCGAACCCGCCGGAGCCCGAGACCGTCCTCGACTCCCGCAGGCCGGGCCGGCTGTCCAGGCCAGAGCTGGACCTGCTGGAGTCCACCACCCGCATGTTCCGCCAGTGGGACGCCCAGTGCGGCGGCGGCCTGCGCCGCAAGGCGGTCGTCGGCCAGCTCCACGAGGTCACCGACCTGCTCCAGGAGCCCCAGCCCGAGGCCACCAGCCGCAAGCTCTTCAAGGTCGCCGCCGAACTCGCCGAACTCGCGGGCTGGATGTCGTACGACGTGGGTCTCCAGCCCACCGCGCAGAAGTACTTCGTCCTCGCCCTGCACGCCGCGAAGGAGGCCGGCGACAAACCGCTCGGCTCCTACGTCCTGTCCAACATGAGCCGCCAGATGATCCATCTCGGCCGGCCCGACGACGCCCTGGAGCTGATCCATCTCGCGCAGTACGGCAGCCGCGACTGCGCCAGTCCGCGCACCCAGGCCATGCTGTATGCGATGGAGGCCCGCGCCTACGCCAACATGGGCCAGCCCGGGAAGTGCAAGCGGGCCGTCCGCATGGCCGAGGACACCTTCGCCGACGCCGACGAGTGGGACGAGCCGGACCCCGACTGGATCCGCTTCTTCTCCGAGGCGGAACTGTTCGCGGAGAACTCGCACTCCTACCGCGACCTCGCCTACGTGGCCGGCCGCAGTCCCACCTACGCCTCCCTGGCCCAGCCGCTGATGGAGCGGGCGGTGGAGCTGTTCGCCAAGGACCACGAGCACCAGCGGTCGTATGCGCTGAACCTGATCGGCATGGCGACCGTGCACCTGCTGCGACGCGAGCCCGAGCAGAGCACCCAGTACGCCTCCGACGCCATGCGGGTCGCCAAGAAGGTGCGTTCCGAGCGGGTGAACACCCGGATCCGCAAGACGGTCGACACCGCCGTGCGCGACTTCGGCGACCTCACCGCCGTCGTCGACCTCTCCGACCAGCTCGCCGTGGACCTGCCCGAGGCCGCGGAGGCCGTCTGACCCCGCAGGGCACCCATGCGCCGGCCGCGGCCGGTCCTCCCGAACCGCCCGACTCGGCTCCCCCGCGCCAGGTCGTCGGAGAGGCCCGCCGCGGCCGGTTTTTCGCGCACCGCGAAGGTTGCGCCACGATAACGATCCCGCGGCCCGATATCTCGCTCTTCATCGACGCGTAACACGCAGGGCGCCTTCGTCACCCCGGCGAAACAACGAGGGGCTTCCACCGAAACCGCGCTGCGCCAGTCTCGTGGCGCATAACCGGCCCACCCCTCACCCGACCGGACCGCTCAGGCACCGCCCGCACGGGGCCGTACCAATCGACGAGGAGACGCCGATGGCACCAGCCATCACGCTTGCCGCGGAGGCACCCAAGTTGTCCGCCGCGAACACAGGCTTCATGCTCATCTGTTCCGCCCTGGTACTGATCATGACCCCGGGCCTGGCCTTCTTCTACGGAGGCATGGTCCGCGTCAAGAGCACCCTGAACATGCTGATGATGAGCTTCATCAGCATGGGCATCGTCACCATCCTCTGGGTGCTCTACGGCTTCTCCCTCGCCTTCGGCTCGGGATCCAGCCTGCTCGGATGGAACGCCGACTGGCTCGGCCTCAGCAACATCGGGCTGACGGAGCTCTGGGACGGCTACACGATCCCGGTCTACGTCTTCATGGTCTTCCAGCTCATGTTCGCCATCATCACGCCGGCCCTGATAAGCGGCGCCCTCGCCGACCGCGTCAAGTTCTCGGCCTGGTCGCTGTTCGTCGCGCTGTGGGTCACGATCGTCTACGTCCCGGTCGCCCACTGGGTCTGGGGCGCCGACGGCTGGGCCTACAAGCTCGGCGTCATCGACTTCGCCGGCGGTACCGCGGTCCACATCAACGCCGGTGCCGCGGCCCTCGGCGTCATCCTGGTCATCGGCAAGCGGGTCGGCTTCAAGAAGGACCCGATGCGCCCGCACAGCCTCCCGCTGGTCATGCTCGGCGCCGGTCTGCTGTGGTTCGGCTGGTTCGGGTTCAACGCCGGCTCCTGGCTCGGCAACGACGACGGCGTCGGCGCGCTGATGTTCGTGAACACGCAGGTCGCCACCGCCGCCGCCATGCTCGCCTGGCTCGCCTACGAGAAGATCCGCCACGGCGCGTTCACCACCCTGGGCGCCGCCTCCGGCGCGGTCGCCGGCCTGGTCGCGATCACCCCGTCGGGCGGCGCGGTCTCCCCGCTCGGCGCGATCGCCGTCGGCGCCATCGCCGGTGTCGCCTGCGCCGCGGCCGTCGGCCTGAAGTTCAAGTGGGGCTACGACGACTCCCTCGACGTCGTCGGCGTCCACATGGTCGGCGGCATCATCGGCTCGCTGCTCATCGGCTTCTTCGCCACCGGCAAGGGCCAGTCCGACGCCACCGGCGTCTTCTACGGCGACCACTCCTTCGACCAGCTGTGGAAGCAGTGCGCCGGCGTCTTCGCGGTCCTCGCCTACTCCCTGGTCGCCTCCGCCGTCCTCGCCTTCCTGATCGACAGGACGATCGGCATGCGGGTCAGCGAGGACGAGGAGATCTCCGGCATCGACCAGGCCGAGCACGCCGAGAGCGCCTACGACTTCAGCGGCACCGGCGGCGGTGTCATCGGTTCCTCCGCTCCCGCCCCCGGCCCGGCCGCGGCCGCCAAGCCCTCCAAGAAGGTGGACGCATGAAGCTCATCACCGCCGTCGTCAAGCCGCACCGGCTGGATGAGATCAAGGAGGCCCTTCAGGCGTTCGGCGTCCACGGACTGACGGTCACCGAGGCCAGCGGTTACGGTCGTCAGCGAGGCCACACCGAGGTCTACCGCGGTGCCGAGTACACCGTCGACCTGGTTCCGAAGATCCGTATCGAGGTACTGGCCGAGGACGACGACGCCGAGCAGCTGGTCGAGGTCATCGTCAAGGCGGCCCGCACCGGCAAGATCGGTGACGGCAAGGTCTGGTCGCTGCCGGTGGAGACGGCCGTACGGGTCCGCACCGGCGAGCGCGGCCCGGACGCGCTCTGACACGACGCGAGACAGGAGTGGCTGGGTGACGGGTACGGATGTGCGAAAAGAGACGGACGACTCGGGACCCGGCGGCTACGCGGCGGCCCGGCTGCGCCTCCTCACCGAGGAGGCGCGGTCCGGGCCGCCGCGCCGTTCCGCGCTCGCCGAGCTGACCGACGACTGGCTCTCCGGCCTCTTCACGGCCGCGGCCGGGGGACTCGGAGGTGTCTCGCTCGTCGCCGTCGGCGGCTACGGCCGCGGGGAACTGTCCCCGCGCAGCGACCTCGACCTCGTGCTGCTCCACGACGGCGGTGACCCGGGCGCGATCGCCGCCCTGGCCGACCGCCTCTGGTACCCGGTCTGGGACCTCGGCCTCGCCCTCGACCACTCCGTGCGCACCCCGGCCGAGGCCCGCCGAACGGCCGGTGAGGACCTGAAGGTCCAGCTCGGCCTGCTGGACGCCCGGCACCTCGCCGGCGACCTCGGCCTCACCGCCGCACTGCGCACCGCCGTCCTGGCCGACTGGCGCAACCAGGCCCCCAAACGCCTCCCCGAGCTGCAGGAACTCTGCGCCGAGCGCGCCGAACGGCAGGGCGAGCTGCAGTACCTCCTGGAACCGGATCTCAAGGAGGCCCGCGGCGGCCTCCGGGACGCCACCGCCCTGCGCGCCGTGGCCGCCTCCTGGCTCGCCGACGCCCCGCGCGAGGGCCTCGCGGACGCCCGCCGACGTCTGCTCGACGTCCGGGACGCCCTGCACCTGGCCACCGGCCGCGCCACCGACCGGCTCGCACTCCAGGAACAGGACCAGGTCGCGGCCGGACTCGGCCTGCTGGACGCCGACACCCTGCTGCGCCAGGTGTACGAGGCGGCGCGGGTCATCTCGTACGCCAGTGACGTCACCTGGCGCGAGGTGGGGCGCGTGCTGCGCTCGCGCGCCGTCCGCCCGCGCCTGCGCGCCATGTTGGGCGGCGGGAAACCGGTCACCGAGCGGTCGCCGCTGGCCGAGGGCGTGGTCGAACAGGACGGCGAGGTGGTGCTCGCCCGCGCCGCCCGCCCCGAACGCGACCCCGTACTGCCGCTGCGCGCCGCGGCCGCCGCGGCCCAGGCCGGCCTTCCGCTCTCCCTGCACGCCGTACGGCGCATGGCCGCCACCACACGCCCGCTGCCCACGCCCTGGCCCGCCGAGGCCCGCGAGCAACTGGTCACGCTGCTCGGCTCCGGCCGCCCGACCATCGAGGTCTGGGAGGCGCTGGAGGCGGAGGGCCTGATCAGCCGGCTCCTGCCCGACTGGGACCGGGTCCGCTGCCGGCCCCAGCGCAACGCCGTCCACATCTGGACCGTGGACCGGCACCTGATCGAGACCGCGGTCCGCGCCTCCGAGCTGACCCGCCGCGTCAGCCGCCCCGACCTGCTCCTCGTCTCCGCTCTGCTGCACGACATCGGCAAGGGCTGGCCCGGCGACCACTCCGTGGCCGGCGAGATCATCGCCAAGGACGTGGCCGCGCGGATCGGTTTCGACCGCGCCGACGTCACGGTGCTCTCCACGCTCGTCCGGCACCATCTGCTGCTGATCGAGACAGCCACCCGGCGTGACCTGGACGACCCCGCCACCGTCCACTCGGTCGCCGAGGCCGTCGGCAGCCAGAGCACCCTGGAACTGCTGCACGCCCTCACCGAGGCCGACGCGCTCGCGACCGGCCCCGCCGCCTGGTCCACCTGGCGCGGCTCCCTCGTCGCCGACCTGGTGCGCCGCGTGGCCGCCGTCCTGGCCGGCGACACGGCCGAGGAACCCGAGCCCGCCGCGCCCACCGCCGATCAGGAACGCCTGGCCATCGAGGCCTTCCGCACCGGCAGCCCCGTCCTCGCGCTGCGCGCGCAGCCCGAACCGCCACCCGTGGGGGAGGCCCCGGGCGACCCCGAACCGCTCGGCGTCGAGCTGCTCATCGCCGTACCGGACCAGCCGGGCGTGCTGCCGGCGGTCGCCGGTGTCCTCGCCGTGCACCGGCTGACCGTCCGCACGGCCGGGCTGCGCGCCCTGCGCCTGCCCCACGACGTCGAAGACGCCTCGGTCCTGCTGCTGAACTGGCGGGTCGCGGCCGAGTACGGCTCCCTGCCGCAGGCCACCCGGCTGCGCGCCGACCTGGTCCGGGCCCTCGACGGCTCCCTCGACATCGCCGGCCGCCTCGCCGAGCGGGACGCGGCCTATCCGCGCCGCCGCGGCCAGGTGGCCCCGCCGCCACGGGTCACGGTGGCCCCGGCGGCCTCCCACCACGCCACGGTGATCGAGGTACGCGCGCAGGACGCCCCCGGCCTGCTGTTCCGGATCGGGATGGCCCTGGAGAAGGCGGCGGTGCGGGTGCGCAGCATGCATGTCAGCACCCTCGGCGCCAACGCGGTCGACGCCTTCTACGTGACGACGGGCACCGGTGCGCCGCTGCCACCGCAGGACGCGGCGTCGACGGCCGAGGTGCTGGAGGAGACATTGCGCGGATGATGTGAGGTGCCGCTCCCCGTCCGCTGCGTGGGGCGGGCGGGGGATATCAGCTCTCCGGGCGGATATCCTGGAGGGCAGCCCAGAACGCCCCCGACTTCCGAGGACCGACGCCGCCGTGTTCGATACCCTCTCCGACCGCCTCAGTGCGACCTTCAAGAACCTCCGTGGGAAAGGCCGACTGAGCGAAGCGGATATCGACGCCACGGCGCGCGAGATCCGCATCGCACTTCTCGAAGCCGACGTGGCCCTGCCCGTCGTCCGGTCGTTCATCAAGAACGTCAAGGAGCGCGCGCTCGGCGCCGAGGTCTCCAAGGCGCTGAACCCCGCCCAGCAGGTCCTCAAGATCGTCAACGACGAACTGGTGACCATTCTCGGCGGCGAGACCCGCCGACTGCGCTTCGCCAAGCAGCCCCCCACCGTGATCATGCTCGCGGGTCTTCAGGGTGCCGGTAAGACCACCCTCGCGGGCAAGCTCGGCAAGTGGCTCAAGGAGCAGGGCCACTCGCCGCTGCTCGTCGCCGCCGACCTCCAGCGCCCGAACGCCGTGAACCAGCTCAGCGTCGTCGCCGAGCGCGCCGGTGTCGCCGTCTACGCGCCGGAGCCGGGCAACGGTGTCGGCGACCCGGTCAAGGTCGCCAAGGACTCCATCGAGCACGCGCGGACCAAGGTCCACGACATCGTGATCGTGGACACCGCCGGCCGTCTGGGTATCGACCAGGAGATGATGCAGCAGGCCGCGGACATCCGCGACGCCGTCTCCCCGGACGAGATCCTGTTCGTCGTCGACGCGATGATCGGTCAGGACGCCGTCAACACAGCCGAGGCCTTCAGCGCCGGCGTCGGCTTCGACGGCGTGGTGCTCTCCAAGCTCGACGGTGACGCCCGCGGTGGTGCCGCCCTGTCGATCCGCCAGATCACCGGCAAGCCGATCATGTTCGCGTCGAACGGCGAGAAGCTCGACGACTTCGACGCGTTCCACCCGGACCGGATGGCCTCCCGCATCCTCGACCTGGGTGACCTGCTCACCCTGATCGAGCAGGCGGAGAAGACCTTCAGCCAGGAAGAGGCCGCCAAGATGGCCTCGAAGCTGGCGTCCAAGAAGGGCCAGGACTTCACCCTGGACGACTTCCTGGCCCAGATGGAGCAGGTCAGGAAGATGGGCTCCATCTCCAAGCTGCTCGGCATGCTCCCGGGCATGGGCCAGATCAAGGACCAGATCAACAACCTGGACGAGCGGGACGTCGACCGCACCGCCGCGATCATCAAGTCGATGACCCCGGTCGAGCGCCAGGACCCGACGATCATCAACGGCTCCCGCCGCGCCCGTATCGCCAAGGGTTCCGGTGTCGACGTCAGCGCGGTGAAGAACCTCGTCGAGCGGTTCTTCGAGGCCCGCAAGATGATGTCCCGCATGGCGCAGGGCGGCGGTATGCCCGGCATGCCGGGGATCCCGGGCATGGGCGGTGGCCCCGGCCGGACCAAGAAGCAGCCGAAGAAGGCCAAGGGCAAGCAGCGCTCCGGCAACCCGATGAAGCGCAAGCAGCAGGAGCAGGAGGAGGCGGCCCGGCGCGCCGCGGCCGCCGAGGGCGGCGCCTTCGGGCTGCCGCAGCAGGGCGGCCAGGAGTTCGAGCTGCCGGACGAGTTCAAGAAGTTCATGGGCTGACGCCCGCCGGTACGGCCCTGAGGGCGCCCCCATGAACCGGGGGCGCCCTCAGCGCATGCCGAGGCCGACGTGGTGCCGTAACGTCCAGGTATGAGCAATGCGGCGCCACCCCGCAAGGCCCCTGACCAGCCGTGGCGCGCCGAGGGCACTCCGGACGAGACGCCCCGGCGGTCCGGCGGCGGACTGCGCGGCGGCAAGTGGTGGGGCCTGCTCGTCACCGCGGTGATCGTCTTCCTGCTGGCGTACGTCGGCCTCAACTACCTGGGCCAGGGAAACGAGCCGACGATCTCCTACACGGAGTTCAGCCGGGAGGTCGGCGCCGGCAATGTCGCCAAGATCTACTCCAAGGGCGACGCGATCCAGGGCCAGCTCAAGAGCCCCCGGGCCAACCCTGACGACGGCGGCGACTACACCAAGTTCCGGACGCAGCGGCCCGCCTTCGCCGACGACAAGCTGTGGCAGAACCTGAGCAGCCACGGCGTCACCGTGACGGCCCGCCCGGTCGTACAGGAGCGCGGGCTCCTGTCCAACCTGCTGATCTCCCTGATCCCGATCGTGCTGCTGGCCGCTGTGTGGATCTTCATCGCCCGGCGGGTCGGCTCCGGCCTGGGCGGCGCGGGCGGCATGTTCGGACGCAAGGCGCCGCCCAGACCGGTCGAGCTGCGGCCCGGCACCGGGCGCACCACCTTCGCCGACGTGGCCGGCATCGACGAGGTCAAGGGGGAGCTGGACGACGTCGTCGACTTCCTCAAGCACCCCGACACCTACCGCCGGATGGGCGCCAAGCTGCCCCGCGGAGTCCTGCTCGCCGGATCCCCGGGCACCGGCAAGACCCTGCTCGCGCGCGCGGTCGCGGGCGAGGCCGGCGTGCCGTTCTTCTCGGCCTCGGCGTCCGAGTTCATCGAGATGATCGTCGGTGTCGGCGCGTCCCGGGTCCGTGAGCTGTTCGCCGAGGCCCGCAAGGTGGCGCCGTCGATCATCTTCATCGACGAGATCGACACCATCGGACGGGTGCGCGGGGGCGGGGCCTCGATGAGCGGCCACGACGAGCGCGAGCAGACCCTGAACCAGATCCTCACCGAGATGGACGGCTTCTCCGGCTCCGAGGGAGTGATCGTCATCGCGGCGACCAACCGCGCGGACATCCTCGACCCGGCCCTGACCCGGCCCGGCCGTTTCGACCGGGTGGTCAGCGTGTCCCCGCCGGACCGCGGCGGACGCGAGGCGATCCTGCGGATCCACACCCGGGAGATGCCGCTCGCCGGTGATGTGGACCTTGCCCAGCTGGCGCGGGTGACGCCCGGCATGACGGGTGCGGATCTGGCCAATCTCGCCAACGAGGCCGCGCTGCTCGCGGTCAAGCGCAAACAGGAGCAGGTGACGCGGGCGGACCTGTCCGAAGCGCTGGAGAAGGTCCAGCTCGGCGCCGAGCGCACCCTGGTGATGCCCGAGGAGGACCGCCGCCGGACCGCGTACCACGAGAGCGGCCACGCCCTGCTCGGCATGCTCCAGACCGGCGCCGACCCGGTCCGCAAGATCACCATCGTGCCGCGCGGCCGGGCGCTCGGAGTGACCATGTCCACGCCCGAGGTGGAGCGGTACGCGCACTCGGAGGGCTACCTGCGCGGCCGCATCATCGGCGCGCTCGGCGGCATGGCCGCGGAGGAGGTCGTCTACGGAGTCGTCACCACCGGCGCCGAGAGCGACCTCGAGCAGGTCACCAACATCGCGCGCGGGATGGTGGCCCGCTGGGGCATGAGCGAGCGCGTCGGACGGCTCTCCGCGCTCCCCAGCGACGCCCAGCAGGCGTACGGACTGTCGGCCGCCCCGCAGACCCTCGACGTGATCGACTCCGAGATGCGCCGGATCGTCGACGAGTGCTACGAGGAGGCCTGCCAGAAGCTGCGCGACCACCGCGGCCGGCTGGACGCGCTGGCACACGCCCTGCTGGAGAACGAGACACTGGAGGAGGCGGACGCCTACCGGATCGCCGGCATCACCCGCCTGAGCAAGGACACGGCTTAGGGGACAGGACAGGACAGGGCAGGCCGGTGGTACCGGCGGGGAAGCGCGTCTACGGCATGCGTGCGACCAGATAGCGGAAGACGTTCGGCATCCACACCGTCCCGTCCGCGCGCCGGTACGGATGCAGTGCCTCCGCCAGCTCCTTGTCCACCTGCTTGCGGTCGGTGGCCGCGATCGCCGCGTCGAAGAGTCCGGTCGACAGCAGGCCGCGTACGGCGCTGTCGACATCGGCGTAACCGAACGGGCAGGCCACCCGTCCCGAGCCGTCCGGCTTCAGCCCGGCCCGCTGGGCGACCTCCTCCAGGTCGTCACGCCGGGCCGGCCGCCAGCTGCCCGGGCTGCGCAGTGGATCGGCGAGCTTCGTCGCCACCCGCAGCACCGAGGAGGTGGCGCAGCGCTCCGGCGGGCCCCACCCGGCCAGCACCACGGCCGCCCCCCGCGCGGCCAGCGGCAGCGCGCCCGCGAGCAGGCCGCCCAGGCCCTCGGAGTCACCCGCCAGACAGCCGATCGGCTCGAACACGGTCATCAGGGTGTACGCGGGTGTCTCCGCGCCGGCCCGGCCGCCCGGTAGATCCTCGACGAGATTCGTGCCCGCGCCCGTGTCCGTTCCTCCGCTCGCACGCGCGCGCGTGCCGCGCGCCGCGTCCGGTGACAGGCGCTCGCGCGCGAGGGTGAGCAGTTCCCGGCAGGAGTCGACGCCGGTCACGGCGGCCCCTCTGGAGGACGCCATCAGCAGGGCGAGACCGGAACCGCAGTGCAGGCCCAGCAGCCGTGTCGCCGGCCCCACCTCGAGCCGCTCGTAGACGGCCTCGTAGAGCGGGACCAGCATTCGCTCCTGGATCTCGGACCAGTCACGCGCGCGTGCGCACGGGTTCACGCCGGGTGGTACGGAACCCGGGTGGGACAATTGCTCCCGCACGAGCGTAGGTGTCATAGGTAAGCGCCCCAATCCGCCGACAGTTCGTCGCAGTGCCCGATTGCGAGGCCCCCGTGCCGATCGCTCGCACCCTCCACCTATGTCAGGTAACTCCCGGCTCGCGATGCCGTCCAGGGGTCGTGGGGCCCTGCTTGGGAGCTGAGCGCACAAGTGGCGAGATTTCACATCCACGCAACCCGGGCGACCGTACGGTGTCCGCTCCCGCGCGGGACGGGCCGGTGACGAGGGGCGCGGAGCCACCCGGTAACGTCTCGATCGGCGCGGACGCAGACAGAGGTGACGGCCTCACGCGAGAGCGACCGAAACGCGCCTTGCGCATCCGCCGCCCACCGCCACAGCACCGCTTACACGCCGCGTCGTACGTCGGACTACGCACCGGCTTGGTATGAGCTGTGAGGCTTCTCCGCAGATCAGCGCACCCGCCCTCGTCAGGACGCATCAGAGGCAACTGACGGGTACGTGCAAATTATTTGGGATGCCCCGGAATAGGAACACAGTGGCACCCACGCTCGTTGTCATTACGTGAGCACGACACAGACACCACCTGTTCTCGCCGCAGAGCTGGCAGAGGCGTGGGCCGACATTCAGCGGTACCACCCCGAACTGCCCGACCTTGCCGCGCCAGAGTCCCTGATCGGGGAGTCGTCGTCCGCGTGCGGTCACGAACTCTCCTTCGAGCGCCTGCTCCACGAGGCCGTCCACGGCATCGCCGCCGCCCGCGGTGTCCGCGACACCTCCCGCGCCGGCCGCTACCACAACCGCCGCTTCCTCGCGATCGCCGAGGAACTGGGCCTGGACCACCCCGAGGAGCCGCATCCCAGCAGCGGCTTCTCGCTGGTCACGCTCAATCCCGAGGCGAAGCGGCGCTACCGTCCGACCATCGAGCGCCTCCAGCGCGCCCTGAAGGCCCACACGGCGGCCACCTCCGCCGACACCTCCCGCACCTTCCGCGGCCCGGCCGCCCGCCACGGCTCCTCGGGCGGCGGCGTCCGTGTCAAGGCGGTCTGCGACTGCGGCCGCAACGTCCGGGTGGTGCCCTCGGTCCTGGCCCAGGCCCCCATCATGTGCGGTGGCTGCGGCAAGCCGTTCCGGATCCCGGAGGTCGCGGGAGTGGCGTAGCGGCGAGCCGCGAGTACCGGCATCTCGTGGGTGCCGGAAGCGGGCTCGTCCCCGCGCGGCTGCCGACGGCACCTCGCGGCGCCGAGCGGCGCACCCGACGTGGCCTCACCCCCGCGCCGGGTGCCGCTCGGGCATGCCCGGGATCACCCCGTACCCCGTGGCGGAGTGCGACCCGATCGGTATGGCACAATGTCTAGCTGTACTCGACAGTCGCACAGGACCCCTCTCTCCTCCGGCTGACGCGTCCATCGGGCACTCGGGTACCGCAACCCCACGCGGCTGTTCGCCGTGCCCAACCACGTCAAAATCAGGAGAATCCACTCCCGTGGCAGTCAAGATCAAGCTGAAGCGTCTGGGCAAGATCCGTTCGCCTCACTACCGCATCGTCGTCGCCGACTCCCGTACCCGCCGTGACGGCCGGGCCATCGAGGAGATCGGCAAGTACCACCCGACCTACAACCCGTCGGTCATCGAGGTGGACGCCGAGCGTGTGGCGTACTGGCTGGGTGTCGGCGCGCAGCCGACCGAGCCCGTTCTCGCCATCCTGAAGAAGACCGGCGACTGGCAGAAGTTCAAGGGCGAGCCGGCTCCCGCGCCGCTGCTCGTCGCCGAGCCGAAGTCCACGCGTCCGTCGTTCGAGGCTCTCGGCGGTGACGACGAGGGCAAGGGTGAGGCCATCACCCAGAAGAAGAAGGCTGAGAAGAAGGACGAGGCCGCTGCCGAGTCCGAGTCGACCGAGGCCTGAGCACCATGCTCGAAGAGGCGCTTGAGCACCTCGTGAAGGGCATCGTCGACAACCCTGACGATGTGCAGGTCGCCTCGCGTGACCTGCGCCGCGGGCGCGTGCTGGAGGTCCGGGTCCACCCCGACGACCTCGGCAAGGTGATCGGCCGCAACGGCCGTACCGCGCGCGCTCTGCGCACCGTCGTGGGCGCCATCGGCGGCCGCGGTGTCCGCGTCGACCTCGTCGACGTGGACCACGTCCGCTGACGCTTATCGCAGCACCGGCTCGGGCCGGGGAGGGCCACTGGGCCGTCCCCGGCCCGTAGTCGTATGACAGGAGAGCAAGCACAGTGCAGCTGGTAGTCGCACGGATCGGACGCGCCCACGGCATCAAGGGCGAGGTCACCGTCGAGGTACGTACCGACGAGCCGGAACTGCGGCTCGGCCCGGGAGCCGTTCTGGCCACCGACCCGGCCTCCGCCGGACCGCTCACCATCGCCACCGGCCGGGTGCACAGCGGCCGCCTCCTGCTGCGCTTCGAGGGCGTCGGCGACCGCACCGCCGCCGAGGCCCTGCGCAATACCCTGCTGATCGCCGAGGTCGACCCCGAGGAACTGCCCGAGGGCGAGGACGAGTACTACGACCATCAGCTCATGGACCTCGACGTGGTCACCGAGGACGGCACGGAGGTCGGCCGGATCACCGAGATCTCGCACCTGCCCTCCCAGGACCTGTTCATCGTCGAGCGCCCGGACGGCAGCGAGGTGATGATCCCCTTCGTGGAGGAGATCGTGACCGAGATCGACCTCGAGGAGCAGAAGGCCGTCATCGCGCCGCCGCCCGGCCTGATCGACGACGCCGCCGAGATCGCCTCCTCCCGGGAGGAGGACGCATGAGGCTCGACGTCGTCACGATCTTCCCCGAGTACCTCGAGCCGCTGAACGTCTCCCTCGTCGGCAAGGCCCGCGCGCGCGGGCAGCTCGACGTCCACGTGCACGACCTGCGCGCGTGGACCTACGACCGGCACAACACGGTCGACGACACCCCCTACGGCGGCGGCCCCGGCATGGTCATGAAGACCGGACCCTGGGGCGACGCGCTCGACACGGTGCTCGCCGACGGCTACGAGACCGGCGCCCGGACCCCCGCGCTGATCGTGCCCACCCCCAGTGGCCGTCCCTTCACCCAGGAACTGGCGGTCGAACTCTCCGAGTGCCCCTGGCTGATCTTCACACCGGCCCGCTACGAGGGCATCGACCGGCGCGTCATGGACGAGTACGCGACCCGGATGCCCGTCCACGAGGTCTCCATCGGCGACTACGTGCTCGCCGGCGGCGAGGCGGCCGTCCTGGTCGTCACCGAGGCCGTGGCGCGGCTGCTGCCCGGCGTCCTCGGCAACGCCGAGTCCCACCGGGACGACTCCTTCGCGCCCGGCGCGATGGCCGGCCTGCTGGAAGGTCCCGTCTACACCAAGCCGCCCGTCTGGCGCGGCCGGGACATCCCCGAGACGCTGCTCAGCGGCCACCACGGCCGGATCGCCCGCTGGCGCCGCGACGAGGCCCTGCGGCGCACCACGGCCCACCGGCCCGACCTGATCGAGCGCTGCGACCCCAAGGCCTTCGACAAGAAGGACCGGGAGATGCTCTCCATCCTGGGCTGGGAACCGGACCCGGCGGGGGAGCCGTACGGCCGGTTTTGGCGCCAAGCCGACGGCATGGAACAATAGGCCGCTGTTGTGCGTCCGTCCGGCGTGCGCCCCTGCCACAGGGGGACACGACGCCCGCACCGACTCGCACGGCAGTCCTCATGGAAACCTAGTTCCCGTTGATGACCTGTGGCATCAGCGAAGAAAGCAGACGAAATGTCTCACCTGCTCGACACCGTCGACGCCGCGTCGCTGCGCAGCGACGTCCCCGCCTTCCGCCCGGGTGACACCGTCAACGTCCACGTCCGCGTCATCGAGGGCAACCGCTCCCGTGTGCAGCAGTTCAAGGGCGTTGTGATCCGTCGCCAGGGCTCCGGTGTCCGCGAGACCTTCACGGTCCGCAAGGTCTCGTTCTCCGTCGGCGTCGAGCGCACCTTCCCGGTGCACACCCCGATCGTCGAGAAGATCGAGCTGGTCACCCGTGGTGACGTGCGCCGCGCCAAGCTGTACTACCTCCGTGAGCTGCGCGGCAAGGCCGCGAAGATCAAGGAGAAGCGCGAGAACTGAGCGCTTTTCCTTCGGTCGCATCGGGGCGGATAGCATCTGGCTCCGATGGACACCGAAGCACAGCCGACGCAACGCGACCGCTCCTCCCGACCCGGTACCACGGGGACGGAGGGACGGTCGCGTTTCGCGTTGGTGCCGCGGATCGCCGCATGGCTGCCGGGCGGCCGGATCACCCTCACCCTCTTCGTCTGTCTTGCGTTCCTGCTCCTCCTCAACGCTTTCGTGGCACGGCCGTTCCAGATCCCGAGCGGATCCATGGAACAGGGATTGAGGATCGGTGACCGCGTCCTCGTAAATAAGTTGGCGTACCGTTTCGGTGCCCAGCCGCTCCGCGGTGACGTGGTTGTCTTCGACGGAACCGGGTATTTCGGGGACGCCGACTACATCAAGCGCGTTGTAGGGGTAGGGGGAGACCATGTGGTCTGCTGCGACAAGGAGGGGAGGCTCGAGGTGAACGGCCGGCCGGTCGACGAGACGGCGTTCCTCCATCCCGGGGACAGCCCGTCCAGCGTCCCCTTCGACGTCGTCGTGCCCGCGGACCGCCTGTTCGTCCTCGGAGACCACCGCAGTCGCTCCAGCGACTCCCGCGACCACCTGGGCTCGCCCGGCGGCGGCATGATCCCGGTGGACGACGTCATCGGCCGGGCCGACTGGGTCGCCTGGCCGTACGGTCACTGGCGGCACCTCACCCGGCCGTCGGCCTACGCGCGCGTGCCCGCGGCCACCTCCGCGGAGGACGCGCATGGGTAACCGGGGCAAGCCGCGCGGAGCGCCGGCCAGCGCCGCCGAGAGCCTGCTGCCCACCGGGACCCGCCGCACCGGCTCCGGAACGGGCGGTGGCCGCACGCGCGCGGAGCGGCGCCAGCTCCAGCGCAAGGTGAAGCGCAAGCGCAGGCGGTCAGCCGTTCGGGAGATCCCCCTTCTGGTCGGTGTCGCGGTGCTCATAGCCCTCGTCCTGAAGACGTTCCTCGTGCAGGCGTTCGTGATCCCGTCCGGCTCCATGGAGCAGACGATCCGGATCGGCGACCGTGTCCTGGTCGACAAGCTCACCCCGTGGTTCGGCTCCAAGCCGCAGCGCGGGGACGTCGTCGTCTTCCACGACCCGGGCGGCTGGCTGGCCGACGAGCAGACCACCCAGAAGAAGGACGACCCGGTGGTCGTCAAGCAGTTCAAGGAAGGCCTCACCTTCATCGGCCTGCTGCCCTCCGACAACGAGAAGGACCTGATCAAGCGGGTCATCGGGGTCGGCGGGGACCACGTCAAGTGCTGTGACGCGCAGGGCCGGGTCACCGTCAACGGAAGTCCGCTGAGCGAGACCGGCTACCTGAATCCGGGCAGCGCCCCCTCCATCACCCCCTTCGACATCACCGTGCCGCAGGGACGCCTGTGGGTGATGGGCGATCACCGCGACAACTCCGCCGACTCCCGCGCGCACCAGAACACGCCGTACGGCGGCACGGTCTCCGAGGACTCGGTGGTGGGCCGGGCCATGGTGATCGGCTGGCCCATCGGCCACTGGACCAGCCTCGACGAACCTAAAACCTTTGCAAGCGTTGCCGACTCCGTGTCGGGGTCGACCGCGTCCCCTCCGCTGTCGCATAGGGTTGCCTCCGGCGATCCGAACGGAATGACCCGCCTCCCGACCCCTGCGGAACTCCCGCTCGTTATGGGAGTGGTGGGCCTGCACCGTGGATGGCGCAGGCGGCGGCAGAGAGTAAGGAGTTGGCGTGGGGGATGTGGCGGTTGGCGCACGGTCGGGACACGACGGCGAGGAGCACCGCGGGCACCCCGTGGAGTCGAACGCCCCCGCTCCGAACAGCGCCGTGACGTCCGGGAACTCCGACTTCTCGGCGTCCGACGACGGCGGTCCGGAGGAGCACCGGCACCAGAGCGACGGCGAGGGCACGGACGGGACGGCGAACCGGCCGAAGAAGCCGCGCTCCTTCTGGAAGGAACTGCCGATCCTGATCGGCATCGCGCTGGTCCTGGCCCTGCTGATCAAGACGTTCCTGGTGCAGGCGTTCTCGATCCCCTCGGACTCGATGCAGAACACCCTCCAGCAGGGTGACCGCGTCCTGGTCGACAAGCTCACCCCTTGGTTCGGGTCCGAGCCCGAGCGCGGCGAGGTCGTCGTCTTCCACGACCCGGACAACTGGCTGGCGGGCGAGCCCGCGCCCAACCCGAACCCGGTGCAGAAGGTCCTGAGCTGGATCGGCCTGATGCCGTCCGCCGAGGAGAAGGACCTGATCAAGCGGGTGATCGGAGTCGGCGGCGACACGGTCGAGTGCAACAAGACCGGCCCGCTGAAGGTCAACGGCAAGGCGCTGAACGAGCCCTACGTCTACCCCGGCAACACGCCATGCAGCCTGGACGACCAGGGCGGCCAGTTCAAGGTGAAGGTCCCCAAGGGCTACATCTGGGTGATGGGCGACCACCGCCAGAACTCCCGTGACTCCCGCTACAACCAGTCCGACAGCCACCACGGCATGGTCCCCGTCGACAAGGTCGTCGGCCGCGCCATCGTGCGCGCCTGGCCCATCAACCGCTGGGGCACGCTGCCGGTGCCGGACACCTTCGACCAGCCCGGCCTCGGTCAGCAGTCCTCCGCGGCCGCGTCCCTGACCGTGGCGCCGCAGGGCGTGGCGCTGGCGGCCGTGCTGCCGGTGGCGGTCTGGCGGCGCGGGCGCACCGACCGGCTGCGGACCGGCGTCCAGGCCACGGCGGCCGCCGGAAAGCGCTGAGCCCGCCGGCCGTGCGTGTGGGGCCCCTCTGTGAAGCTCCGGGAAAGCTGTTCCCAGGGTCCTGAAAGAGGGGCTGCCCCCGTTCGGTACCGGCAGGTAGGGTGCGGGTCCATGAGCGGCGAGAGCACGACGCGTACGGCCCCGCGCATCGCGGGCACAGGCACGGCACGGGCCGGCGGTGGCCGGCTCGCGGAGCGGCTTTCCGGGGTGGCCATGGCGCTGGGCCTGGTGCTGTTCCTCGGCGGCTTCGCCTGGGGAGCGGTGGTCTACCGTCCGTACACCGTGCCGACCAGCTCGATGGCGCCGACCATCGACGCCGGTGACCGGGTGCTGGCCCAGCGCGTCGACGGCACCGAGGTGCGGCGCGGCGATGTGGTGGTCTTCCGCGACAAGAGCTGGGTCACCAACGCCAACGTGGTCAAGCGGGTCGTCGCGGTCGGCGGCGACACCGTCTCCTGCTGCACCGACGGCAAGCTCACCGTCAACGGCAAGAAGATCGACGAGCCCTATCTGCCCGCGGGCAGCCCGGCCGAGATCAAGAAGATCCCGACCATCACCGTCCCCAAGGGCCGGCTTTTCCTCCTCGGAGACGAACGCCAGGGCTCCCTGGACTCCACCGCCCACCTCACCGACGCCGCCCAGGGCACGGTGGCGCGCGGCGCCGTCTCGGCACGCGTCGACTCCGTGGTCTGGCCCATGAACGGCATGCTCGAGCGCCCCACCGGATTCAAGGCGCTGGGCGCCCTCTCCCAGCCGGGCCCGCTCCGGACCATCGAGCTGATGATCGTCGGCGGCGCTGTCCTGGTCCTCGGCGGCGGCGTGTACGGCTCGATCGCCAAGCGGCTCGGCCGCAAGCGCAACCGCCCGGGTCCCGCCGGTGCCCGCTGAGACCACGCGGCCCGGCGAGGACACCCACGAGGGCGGACCGCGCAGGGTGGCCCGGGTGGTCCTGCTCGACCCCGAGGACCGCATCCTGCTGCTGCACGGTCATGAGCCGGACGATCCGGCCGACGACTGGTGGTTCACCCCAGGTGGCGGTCTGGAGGGCGACGAGACGCGCGAAGAGGCCGCGCTGAGGGAACTCGCCGAGGAGACCGGCATCACCGACGTCGTCCTCGGCCCGGTGCTGTGGCGCCGGCGCTGCTCCTTCCCGTTCGCGGGCCGGCGCTGGGACCAGGACGAGTGGTACTACCTGGCCCGCACGAGCCGGACGGACGTCGCGGCCCTGGGCCTGACCGAACTGGAGCGGCGCAGTGTCGCCGGAGCGCGCTGGTGGACGTGCCAGGAACTGACCCGGGCACATGAGACGGTGTATCCGACCAGACTCGCCGGGCTGCTGCGCACGCTGCTCGACGAAGGTCCCCCCGCCAAGCCCGTGACTCTGGACACGGAAATCGTCTGAGGGCTCGTCGGACTGGCGCACAATGGGGGGATCGCACGGCTGAAGGGGAACATGCCATGAGCGCCGAGGACCTCGAGAAGTACGAGACCGAGATGGAGCTGAAGCTCTACCGGGAGTATCGAGATGTCGTCGGTCTGTTCAAATACGTGATCGAGACCGAGCGGCGCTTCTACCTCACCAACGATTACGAGATGCAGGTGCACTCGGTCCAGGGCGAGGTGTTCTTCGAGGTGTCGATGGCGGACGCCTGGGTCTGGGACATGTACCGGCCGGCCCGGTTCGTGAAGCAGGTGCGCGTCCTCACCTTCAAGGACGTGAACATCGAGGAGCTGAACAAGAGCGACCTCGAGCTCCCGGGCGGCTGACCCTCCCGGATTCCGTCCTACGGGTGACGGGGTTGTCCACAACCGGCGAGTAGCCCACCAAGATCCACTTCTGTTCGCATGCTGCGTGACCGTGGGTGCCGGAGGTGGTGCCGACATGAGCAGGGCACGCAGTGGACTCGGCAGGTACGGCGAGGATCTGGCCGCACGGCGGCTGACCGAGGCAGGGATGACCATCCTGCGGCGCAACTGGCGCTGCGGTCGTTCCGGCGAGATCGACATCGTGGCCCGGGACGGGAACACGCTGGTCGTCTGCGAGGTGAAGACCCGCAGGGCCGGCGGCTTCCAGCATCCGATGGCCGCCGTCTCGCCCGAGAAGGCGCGACGCCTGCACGGCCTGGCCGAACGCTGGATCCAGGCCCATGGCGGAGCCCCGCCGGGCGGCGTCCGCATCGACCTGGTCGGCGTGCTGCTGCCCCGCCGGGGAGCCCCGGCCGTCGAGCATGTGCGCGGGGTGGTCTGAGATGGGATTCGCCCGTACGTGCTCCGTCGCCCTCGTCGGCGTCGAGGGCGTGGTCGTCGAGGTGCAGGCCGACCTGGAACCCGGGGTGGCGGCCTTCACCCTGGTCGGCCTCCCGGACAAGAGCCTGACGGAGAGCCGGGACCGGGTCCGGGCGGCGGTGGTGAACTCGGGCGGCGAATGGCCGCAGAAGAAGCTCACCGTCGGACTGAGCCCGGCGTCCGTGCCCAAGGCCGGCTCCGGCTTCGACCTGGCCGTCGCCTGCGCGGTGCTCGGCGCCGCCGCCCGGATCGACCCACGGGTCCTCGCCGAGATCGTGATGATCGGCGAGCTGGGACTGGACGGGCGGGTGCGGCCGGTACGGGGCATCCTGCCCGCCGTCCTCGCCGCCGCCGACGCGGGGTACGAACAGGTGGTCGTACCCGAGAGCGCCGCCGCCGAGGCCTCGCTGGTCCCCGGGGTGTCCGTGCTCGGTGTGCGCAGCCTGCGGCAGCTCATCGCCGTCCTCACCGACGAGCCCGTGCCCGAGGAGGACCCTGACGGACAGGGGCGCCCGGACCCCCTGCTGGCCGGGCTGCGCGTGCCCGGCACCGCGGTGGCCACCGGCATGCACGGCGGCGGCGCTCCACAGCCCGACCACGACCTGGCCGACGTCGTGGGCCAGACCTCGGCGCGCACGGCCGTCGAAGTGGCCGCCGCCGGCGGGCACCACCTGTTCCTCGAGGGTCCGCCGGGCGCCGGCAAGACCATGCTCGCCGAGCGGCTGCCCGCCGTGCTGCCCCCGCTCACCCGGCAGGAGTCGCTGGAGGTCACGGCGGTCCACTCGGTGGCCGGACTGCTGCCCCCGGGCAAACCCCTCGTCGAGGTCGCGCCCTACTGCGCCCCGCACCATTCGGCCACGATGCAGTCCCTCGTCGGCGGCGGCCCGGGCGTGGCGCGGCCGGGCGCCGTGTCCCTGGCCCACCGAGGGGTGCTGTTCCTGGACGAGGCGCCCGAGTTCCATGGCCAGACCCTGGACGCCCTGCGGCAGCCGCTGGAGTCCGGGCACGTGGTGATCGCCCGCAGCGCGGGAGTGGTCCGGTTCCCCGCCCGGTTCCTGATGGTGCTGGCGGCCAACCCCTGCCCGTGCGGGCGGTTCTCGCAGCGGGACTCCCTGTGCGACTGCCCGCCGTCGGCGATCCGCCGGTACCAGGCCCGGCTGTCCGGCCCGCTGCTGGACCGGGTCGACCTGCGGGTAGAGGTCGACCCGGTCACCCGTGCCCAGCTCACCGAACCCGGGGCCCGGGGCGAATCCTCGGCGGCCGTCGCCGACCGGGTCCGCGCGGCCCGGGAGCGGGCCGCGGCCCGCCTCGCCGGAACGCCCTGGGCAACCAACAGCGAGGTGCCCGGCAGAGAGCTGCGCAGCCGCTTCCACGCCGGCGCCGGCACGATGGACGAGGCCGAGCGGAGCCTCGAGCGGGGCGTGCTCACGGCCCGCGGCATCGACCGGGTGCTCCGCGTCGCCTGGACGGTCGCGGACCTCGTCGGACACGACCGCCCGGACGCCGGCGACGTCTGCCTCGCGCTGCAACTGCGCACCGGAATCCCACGGGGCGTGCCCATGGCCCTCGGGGCCCTGACATGACCGCGGGGACCGACGCGGAGGAGGAGCGGCTGGGGCGGGTCTTCCTCGCCCGGGTCATCGAGCCGGGAGACGAGGCCGGCGGACGGTGGCTGCGGGAGTTCGGGGTGGCGGAAGTGGTCCGGCGGCTGCGCGACGGTGGGCGGCGGCTGCCGGGGGTGAGCGGGAAACGGTGGGACGGGCTGGTGGCGCGGGCCGGGCGGGCCGAGCCGGAGCGGGACCTCGAGGAGGCGCGGAACGCCGGTGTGCGGTTCGTGTGCCCGGGCGACACCGAGTGGCCGGGCCGGCTCGACGACCTGGGCGACGGAAGGCCCATCGGGCTGTGGGTGCGCGGCACGCCCAGTCCGCGAGTATGGGCGCTCGGCTCGGTAGCCGTGGTCGGGGCACGCGCCTGCACCGAGTACGGGACGCATGTGGCGGCCACCCTCGCCGCCGGGCTGGCCGAACGGGGATGGGTGGTCGTGTCCGGCGGGGCCTACGGCATCGACGGGGCCGCCCACCGGGGTGCCCTGGCCGCCGGCGGGGCTACCGTCGCCGTGCTGGCCTGCGGCGTCGACCGGCCCTATCCGCGTGGCCACACCGCGCTGATCAACCGGATCGCGGAGCAGGGACTGGTGGTGGGCGAGCTGCCGCCCGGCGATCATCCGACGCCGAGCCGGTTCATCCTGCGGAACCGGGTGATCGCGGCGCTCACCCGGGGCACCGTCGTCGTGGAGGCGGCCTGTCGCAGCGGCTCGCTGGTCACCGCGCGGGCCGCCGAGCGGCTCGGCAGATTCACGATGGGGATCCCCGGACCCGTCACCAGCTCTCTCTCCGCCGGGGTGCACGAACTGCTGCGCGGCGGGGCCACGCTGGTCACCGATGCCGCGGACGTCATCGAACTCGTGGGTGACATGGGTGAGCTGGCCCCGCCCAGGCACGGCCCCGTCCTCCCACGTGACCTGCTGGAACCGGCCGCGCGGGCCGTCCTCGCCGCCCTGCCCGGCAACCGCCCGGCCGGCGCCGGGGAGATCGCGCGCGGCGCGCGGACCACCCCGGACGACGCGATCGCGAGACTGTACGAACTCCGAGCACTTGGCTACGTCGAACGACACGGCGACGGCTGGAAGTTGACACGCCAGGCGCTGATCTCGGCCCGGGGCGGCCCGGCTCCGTGCTGACCCAGCGTGTTCGGCCGTCCGGGGGAACGCCCTAAGCCCTTGGTAATTCCCGGAGTTGGCGCATCCGGGTGGTCACGCAGAGCAAGCTGCCGACTGCGGTGGTCGTACCGGTGGAGAAGCTCCGCGCAGGGGTGGTGCCTCGTTGTTCGCACACCGCGACTCCGTAGTCACGCTACGCTCACGAAGTCCGGGCGCAGACCGCGCCGACTCGACACCAGACCGACAGCTCACCCGGGTGCCCCACTCGGCCCGCGGTGACCCACCGAGCCCACTTCCGCCCACCACCCCGGCTCGCACCACCCCTCAGCACTTCACGGCAGATCACGGCACTTCACGGCAGAACGGCACAAGGCGACGAATGCCCCAGCACACCTCCGGCTCCGACCGGGCGGCGGTCCCACCGGCCGCCCGCGACGGTGGCAGCGTGCGGCCGCCCGCTCCCTCGACGCTCGACGAACTGTGGCGGTCGTACAAGGCGACGGGGGACGACCGGCTGCGGGAGCAACTGATCCTGCACTACTCGCCGCTGGTCAAGTACGTCGCGGGCCGGGTCAGCGTCGGTCTGCCGCCCAACGTGGAACAGGCCGACTTCGTCTCCTCGGGCGTGTTCGGACTGATCGACGCCATCGAGAAGTTCGACATCGACCGGGAGATCAAGTTCGAGACGTACGCGATCACCCGGATCCGGGGCGCCATGATCGACGAGCTGCGGGCGCTGGACTGGATCCCCCGGTCCGTCCGGCAGAAGGCGCGCAACGTCGAACGGGCCTACGCCACCCTGGAGGCGCGGCTGCGGCGGACCCCGACGGAGGGCGAGGTCGCCGCCGAGCTGGACATGGAGGTGGACGAGCTGCACGCCGTGTTCAGTCAGTTGTCGCTGGCCAACGTGGTCGCGCTGGAGGAACTGCTGCACGTCGGCGGTGAGGGCGGCGACCGGCTCAGCCTCATGGACACGCTCGAGGACACCGCCGCCGACAACCCGGTGGAGGTCGCCGAGGACCGGGAACTGCGCCGGTTCCTCGCGCGCGCGATCAACACCCTGCCGGAGCGGGAGAAGACCGTCGTCACGCTCTACTACTACGAGGGGCTCACCCTCGCCGAGATCGGCAATGTGCTCGGGGTCACCGAGAGCCGGGTCAGCCAGATCCACACCAAGTCGGTGCTGCAGCTGAGGGCGAAGCTGGCGAGCTTCGGACGCTGAGTTGCTCCCGTTCGCGGGGACGCGTCCGTAAAGTGGTCGACGTGCCAAGGATTCGAGCGGCCTCCGTGGCCGAGCACCGGTCGATGCAGCGAGCCGCCCTGCTGGACGCGGCTCGGTCCCTGCTGTCCGACGGCGGGACCGACGCGCTGACCTTTCCCGCGCTGGCCGAACGGACGGGCCTGGCGCGGTCGTCCGTGTACGAGTACTTTCGCTCGCGCGCCGCCGTGGTCGAGGAACTGTGCGAGGTCGACTTCCCCGTCTGGGCGGCGGAGGTCGCGGCGGCGATGGAGCGCGCGGCGACGCCCGAGGGCAAGGTCGAGGCGTATGTGCGGCAGCAGCTGGCGCTGGTCGGGGACCGGCGGCACCGGGCGGTCGTGGCGATCTCGGCGAGTGAGCTGGACGCGGGGGCGCGCGAGAAGATCCGCGCGGCTCACGGAGGGCTGGTCGCGATGGTCGTCGAGGCGCTGGCGGAGATGGGGCACGAGCAGCCCCGGCTGGCGGCGATGCTGTTGCAGGGGGTCGTGGACGCGGCCGTGCGGCGGATCGAGCTGGGTGCGGCGGAGGAGCCGGCCAGGATCACGGACACCGCTGTGCGGATGGCCCTGCGGGGGGTCCAGGGCTGAGTGCTGCCGCTGGGCGGGATTTGGTTTGCCCCTCGCTTCCGGGGCGGTGCCTTGCCGCGCTGGTGGATGCGGTAGTTCGCCGCGCTCTCAGGACGCCCTGTGCCGGCCCGGGCCGGTAGGCGCCGCGCTCGCCCGCGCTTGCGGGGTGCCGCTGCGCCCACCCGTGCCGCCCCAGGCGGGCACGCATGCCCGCAGCTGTGCGGGCATGCGTGCCCGCGTTTACGCCGGACGTCGCTGTTCGTGGTTACGCCAGTGCGTCTGCCGCTGCCGGGTGGGTGCCGACCGCGGCGGCACGGATGCCCGCGGCTCAGCGCTCGCCGCCCTGCCGCTAAGCCCGGACGTTCAGTACCGGGAGCAGTCGGGAGGGGCCCCCGCGCAGGAGCCACGGTGGGAGCAGGGTCAGCGGGTTCAGGTAGGTCTCGCCGGTCAGCAGGCCCCAGTGGACGCAGGTGGCGGGGCAGTGCTGGGCCGTGGCCTCCACCGTGCCGACCACGTCACCGGCGTCCACCTCGTCGCCCTTCCGCACCGACGGGGCCACCGGCTCGTACGTCGTGCGCAGAGCCGTCCCCGTCAGCGCCACCGACACCACACCACGCCCCGCCACCCGCCCGGCGAAGGACACCCGGCCGGGTGCCACCGCCCGTACCGGGGCACCGGCCGGCGCACCCAGATCCACACCCCGGTGCCCGGGGCCGTACACCGTCGCCGGTGGCTCCCAGCCCCGTACCACCACCGGCCGGATCCCCACCGGCCAGGCGCGGGCGATGGCCGGGACCGGTGCCCGCGAGGGCGGTGAGGGCGCGGGGGCCGGGGTGCCCGCGGAGGCCATGGGCGTAGGCACGAGCGCCGCGAGACCGAGCACCAAGCCCGCCCACCCACCCGAATGCCGCATCACTCGTCGCATGCCGAAACCCTCCCGCACCCCCGCGATCACGGCCGGGATCTGTGGACCACTCCCCGGTTGTGGACAGCGGCGTCACCCGGTGCCCCGGCGGTCCCGTACACTTTCTCTGGCGATCCGGGTCACCGGGTCGACTTCGCACGCCCCGGTACGGGTCTCGTCGGACGGCTTCCGTCGGACGGTCCGTATCAGCGCCCCTCGGTCCCTCGTGGCACCGGCGCAACGCGGGCGTCAGGCGCGACGGCCGACCGGCTGTTGCGGCACAACCGAGAAATTCAAGGAGATACGGCCATGGCCGTCGTCACGATGCGGGAGCTGCTGGAGAGCGGCGTCCACTTCGGTCACCAGACCCGTCGCTGGAACCCGAAGATGAAGCGCTTCATCTTCACCGAGCGCAACGGCATCTACATCATCGACCTGCTCCAGTCGCTGTCGTACATCGACCGCGCCTACGAGTTCGTCAAGGAGACCGTCGCCCACGGCGGCACGGTCATGTTCGTCGGCACGAAGAAGCAGGCGCAGGAGGCCATCGCCGAGCAGGCCACCCGCGTCGGCATGCCCTACGTCAACCAGCGCTGGCTGGGCGGCATGCTCACCAACTTCTCGACCGTCTACAAGCGCCTGCAGCGCCTGAAGGAGCTCGAGCAGATCGACTTCGAGGACGTGGCCGCCTCCGGCCTCACCAAGAAGGAGCTGCTGGTCCTCTCCCGCGAGAAGGCCAAGCTGGAGAAGACCCTCGGCGGTATCCGCGAGATGCAGAAGGTGCCCAGCGCCGTCTGGATCGTGGACACCAAGAAGGAGCACATCGCCGTTGGTGAGGCCCGGAAGCTGAACATCCCGGTCGTCGCGATCCTCGACACCAACTGCGACCCCGACGAGGTCGACTACAAGATCCCGGGCAACGACGACGCGATCCGCTCCGTCACCCTGCTCACCCGTGTGATCGCCGACGCGGTCGCCGAGGGCCTCATCTCCCGCTCCCGTGTCGCCACCGGCGACAAGGGCGAGAAGGCCGCGGGCGAGCCGCTCGCCGAGTGGGAGCGCGACCTGCTCGAGGGTGAGAAGAAGGCCGACGAGGCCGCCCCCGCCGCTGAGGCCGAGAAGCCGGCCGAGGCCCCCGCCGCCGAGGCCGAGGTTGAGAAGCCGGCCGAGGCTCCCGCCGCCGAGGCCGCCCCGGCCGCCGAGGGCGAGCAGGCCTGACGTCGACGTGGACGGTGGGGGCGGTACGGAATCCACTGCGCCCCCGGCGCGGATGAGTCCGCCCCCACTGTTCACCCGTAGGTCGGCACGCCGTCCGTGATCCACGGTTACAAGTGGACGCGGACCGTGCTCATCTCCGTTCTCCGAAGACTTCGAGAAAGACTCACAGACTCATGGCGAACTACACCGCCGCCGACGTCAAGAAGCTCCGTGAGCTGACCGGCGCCGGCATGATGGACTGCAAGAAGGCGCTGGACGAGGCCGACGGCAACGTCGACAAGGCCGTCGAGGCGCTGCGCATCAAGGGCCAGAAGGGCGTCGCCAAGCGTGAGGGCCGCTCCGCCGAGAACGGCGCCGTGGTCTCCATCATCGCCGACGACAACTCCTCCGGCGTCATCGTCGAGCTGAAGTGCGAGACGGACTTCGTGGCCAAGGGCGACAAGTTCCAGGCCGCGGCCCGGACCATCGCCGAGCACGTCGCGAAGACCTCCCCGGCCGACATCGAGGCCCTGCTCGCCTCCGAGATCGAGGCCGGCAAGACCGTCCAGGCGTTCGTGGACGAGGCCAACGCCAACCTCGGCGAGAAGATCGTCCTGGACCGCTTCGCGCAGTTCTCCGACGGCTACGTCACCGCGTACATGCACCGCACCATGCCCGACCTGCCCCCGCAGATCGGTGTCCTGGTCGAGCTGGACAAGCCGAACGCCGAGGTCGCCAAGGGCATCGCCCAGCACATCGCCGCCTTCGCGCCGAAGTACCTCGCCAAGGAGGACGTGCCGGCCGAGGTCGTCGAGTCCGAGCGTCGCATCGCCGAGGAGACCACCCGCGCCGAGGGCAAGCCCGAGGCCGCGATCGCCAAGATCGTCGAGGGTCGCGTCAACGGCTTCTTCAAGGACGCCACGCTGCTCGGCCAGCCGTACGCGCTGGACAACAAGAAGTCGGTCCAGAAGGTACTGGACGAGGCCGGTGTCACCCTGAAGCGCTTCTCGCGCATCAAGGTCGGCATCTGAGTCCGTACCGCGATCGACGCGCGACCCCTATAGGGTCGACAGCAGTCGTCCGCGCACACCGCCACACCCGGGCACGTGGCGGACGGCAGCAGATCTGACGAGGAGGCCATTGCCGCGCATGGGAGCGAAAAGCGACCCCAACCGGCAATGGCCTTCTTCGTATGTGCAACACGTGAAAGAGGCGGGATCTCCATGACCACCAAGGCCCAGAAGAGCGACGACGGCAAAGTACGCGGCCGGTTTCTGCTGAAGCTGTCCGGAGAGGCCTTCTCCGGTGGCGGGGGCCTGGGCGTGGACCCGGACGTGGTGCACAAGATCGCCCGCGAGATCGCGGCCGTCGTCCGGGACGGCGCCGAGATCGCGGTCGTCATCGGCGGCGGCAACTTCTTCCGCGGCGCCGAACTCCAGCAGCGCGGCATGGACCGCGCCCGCTCCGACTACATGGGCATGCTCGGCACCGTCATGAACTGCCTCGCCCTCCAGGACTTCCTGGAGAAGGAGGGCATCGACAGCCGGGTGCAGACCGCCATCACCATGGGCCAGGTCGCCGAGCCGTACATCCCGCTGCGCGCCGTGCGCCACCTGGAGAAGGGCCGCGTGGTCATCTTCGGCGCCGGAATGGGCATGCCGTACTTCTCCACCGACACCACCGCCGCCCAGCGCGCCCTGGAGATCGACGCCGAGGCGCTGCTCATGGGCAAGAACGGCGTGGACGGCGTCTACGACTCCGACCCCAAGACCAACCCCGACGCCGTCAAGTTCGACGCCCTCGGCTACGGCGAGGTCATCACCCGGGACCTCAAGGTCGCCGACGCCACCGCCGTCACCCTGTGCCGCGACAACAGCCTGCCGATCGTCGTGTTCGAGCTGCTCGCCGAGGGCAATATCGCCCGGGCCGTCAAGGGTGAGAAGATCGGCACACTGGTGGGTGACCAGGGCAGCCGGGACTGACCGGCACACCTCGGCGCCCGGGGTACGACACCTGTCCGGGGGACGGACGGGACGCACCCGGGCCGGGGGATGGACAATGTCCTGCCGGTCGGGAACCGTGCAGGTAGAAGACGCGACGCAGCCGGCCGCCGCCCGACAGAGGAACCGCAGCCGGGCCTTACTCAAGACACGCAGGAGCAAGTGGTGATCGAAGAGACCCTCCTCGAGGCCGAGGAGAAGATGGAGAAGGCCGTCGTGGTCGCCAAGGAGGACTTCGCCGCGATCCGCACCGGCCGTGCGCACCCGGCGATGTTCAACAAGATCGTGGCCGACTACTACGGCGCGCCGACGCCGATCAACCAGCTGGCTTCGTTCTCCGTGCCGGAGCCGCGCATGGCTGTCGTGACCCCGTTCGACAAGAGCGCGCTGCGCAACATCGAGCAGGCGATCCGGGACTCCGACCTGGGCGTCAACCCGAGCAACGACGGCAACATCATCCGCGTGGTGTTCCCCGAGCTCACCGAGGAGCGCCGCCGCGACTACATCAAGGTCGCCAAGGGCAAGGCGGAGGACGCCCGGGTGTCGATCCGCTCGGTGCGCCGCAAGGCCAAGGACGCCATCGACAAGCTGATCAAGGACGGCGAGGTCGGTGAGGACGAGGGCCGCCGTGCGGAGAAGGAGCTCGACGACACCACCTCGAAGTACGTCGCTCAGGTGGACGAGCTGCTGAAGCACAAGGAAGCGGAGCTGCTCGAAGTCTGATGAGCCACTCTTCCTGGGGGGCGCCGCCGACGGCGGGGCAGACCGGCTACTGGGGGCCCACCGAGGGTGGGCCTGTCCACCGGGCTGCCCCGGCGGGGCCCGCGTACGATGCGCCTGAGGCGCAGCAGACTCGCCCCATGCCCATCGTGCCCGACGTACCCGCGCATGGCGGAGACCAGGACGACGACCGGGGGGCTGCTCGGCTGAGCGGCCCCTTGTTCCGCAACGAGACGCAGAATCCGGAGCCCATGCCCGACGCCCCGCAGCCGGCGCCCGCGCCGCAGAAGAAGAGCGCGGGCCGCGACCTGAGCGCCGCCATAGGCGTCGGGGTCGGGCTCGGTGTGGTGATCATCGCGTCCCTGTTCGTCGTCAAGGCCGTCTTCGTGGGTGTCGTCGCGGTCGCGGTGGTCGTCGGGCTGTGGGAACTGACCAGCAGGCTGCGGGAGCGCAAGGACATCGGCGCGCCGCTGGTGCCGCTCGCGGTGGGCGGTGCGGCGATGGTGGTCGCCGGGTACGTCCGGGGCGCCGAGGGCGCGTGGGTCGCGATGGCGCTGACCGCGCTCGCGGTCCTGGTCTGGCGCATGACGGAACCGCCGGAGGGCTACCTCAAGGACGTCACCGCCGGTGTCTTCGCGGCGTTCTACGTGCCGTTCCTCGCCACGTTCGTCGCGATGATGCTCACCGCCGACGACGGCCCCTGGCGGGTGCTGACCTTCCTGCTCCTGACGGTCGTCAGCGACACCGGCGCCTACGCCGTCGGCTGGCGCTTCGGCAAGAACAAGCTCGCCCCGCGCATCAGCCCCGGCAAGACCCGAGAGGGCCTGCTGGGCGCGGTGGCGTTCGCCATGGTCGCGGGCGCGCTGTGCATGGAGTTCCTCATCGACGACGGCCGCTGGTGGCAGGGCCTCCTCCTCGGTCTCGCCGTCGCCGCCAGCGCCACCCTCGGGGACCTCGGCGAATCCATGATCAAGCGCGACCTGGGCATCAAGGACATGGGCACCCTGCTCCCCGGTCACGGCGGCATCATGGACCGGCTGGACTCGCTGCTGCCGACGGCGCCGGTGGTCTGGCTCCTGCTGGTGCTGTTCGTCGGCTCGGCCTGAGCCGCCCGGAGCGAGCGCACGGAGAACGGGCCCCACCCTGTGGCCAGGGTGGGGCCCGTCGTTGTGGGCGCCGAGCTCAGGACGCGGTGCGGATGGCGGCGATGTCGAACTGGAGGCGGACCTTCTCGCTCACCATGGCCCCGCCCTGGGCGAGCCTGGCGTCGTAGGTCAGACCCCAGTCGCACCGGTTGATGGTCGTGGTGCCGTCGAAGCCGACCCGCTCGTAGCCGAACGGGTCCGTCACATGGCCGATGTAGGTGAGCTCCAGGTCGACGGGGCGGCTGACGTTCTTGATGGTGAGGTCGCCGGTCATCCGGTACACGTCCTCGCCGGCGAGCCGCACGGCGTTGCTCGTGAAGGTCATCCGCGGGTACGTCGCCGCGTCCAGGAACTCGCGGCCCACCAGATGGGCGTCGCGCTGCTCCACCCCGGTGTCCACGCTCGCCGTGTACATCACGATGTCGGCGCGGGAGCGGGCCGGGTCGCCGGCGTCGAAGTAGAGCCGGCTCTCGTACTCCGTGAAGGCACCGCGCACCGTGGTCACCATCGCGTGCCGCACGGAGAACCCGATCCTGCTGTGCGCGGGGTCGATCGCCCACTCCCCGGTGAGGGACGCCAGACCGGGATCGGGCAGGACGGCGGTGGCACCGGGCGCCGAGGCACTGTGCGTGGCGGGGGAGGCGGGCGCCTCCAGACGCCGCTGGAAAGGGCTGCGGCCGAAAAGGTTCATGGAGCACCTTGCTACGGCAGCGTGCCCGGCCCGGCAAGACCCGACCAGGAAACCCGACCGTTCACCCGCAGAACTTCACAGGTGGGGAGGGGCGTGGACCGGGCGGGTGCGAGGATGGGCGCGGGCTCGTACAACTAGTCGCCGCGGCCGGTGTCCTCGCTGTCCTGACCGTCGTTCCCGGCCCGGACATGGCCGTCGTCACGAAACGGGCCCTGGCATGCGGCTGGCGGGACGGGCTGCGCACGGTCGGGGGCATCACCGCCGGCGTGCTCACCTGGGGCGTGCTCACCGTGGCCGGGCCGGCTGCGGTAATGGCCGCGTCCGCCGCCGCCTACACGGTGGTCAAGCTGGTCGGCGCCGCGTACCTGGCGTGCTCGTCGGGTGTCCTCCACGGTGGCAATGTGGAAGATGTGAAAGCTGAGGACAGCTCAGCTGGTATGTGGCAGCTACGGCGGTCGAATCACGCGTTGCTGCTGATTCCGATCGTCCTCATCGTGGTGATCACGGCGGTCGACCAGCTGGTCCCGGAGGACGTCCATCTCGGCCCGCTGCTCGTGATCGCCCCCGCGATCACCGCCTCGTTCACGGGCGCGTGGCTCACGGGCGTGATCGGCACCCTGGCGGTGGCGGCACAGGCCTACATCGGCTGGCACTTCGGCGTGCTCTTCTCACGCAACGTACTGGTCCAGATCCTCGCCCTCACGGTGCTCTCGGCCCTGAGCGTGGTCTTCTGCCTGGTGCGCGAGCGGCGCCAGCGCCAGCTCGCCCAAGTGCGGTCGGTCGCCGAGGCCGCGCAGCACGGCCTGCTGTGGCCGCTGCCGGAGCGCATGGGGTCCCTGCAGATCGCCTGCCTGTACCTGGCCGCCGAGGACGAGGCGAAGATCGGCGGCGACCTGTACGCGGCCACCCGCATCGCCGGCGGCGTGCGCCTCATGATCGGGGACGTCCGCGGCAAGGGGCTGTCCGCGATCGGCGAGGCCGCTCTGCTCCTCGGAGCCTTCCGCGAGGCCGCCCACCGGCACGCCACCCTCCCCGACCTGGCCACGACGCTGGACCACAGCGTCACCCGTTACCTGGCCGACTTCGAGCCGACCGCGGAGGCCGGTGAGCGGTTCGCGACCATGCTGCTGCTGGAACTCCCCGACGACGAGCACGTCATCCGGATGATCAGTTGCGGACACCCGCCTCCGCTGCTGCTCAGCCCGAACAGCGCCCTCACGGTCCCCGGCCTACACCCCGCACCACCCCTGGGGACCACGGAAACCGGGCCGGAGGCGTACGCCATCGACGCGGCCTCCTTCGAGCCCGGCGACACCCTCCTGCTCTACACCGACGGCGTCATCGAAGCCCGTGACCGCGACGGCCGCTTCTACCCCCTGGAGACGCGGGTCGCCCAGTGGAGCAAGAGCGGCCCCGAATCGCTGCTCCACCACATCCACCGCGATCTGCTCGCCCACACCCGCGGACGCCTCAACGACGACGCCGCCCTCGTCGCCCTGCACCGCCACGGACACCGCCGTCACGGCCGCGTCATCCACTCGAGCGGCTTCGGCCACACCCCGTGAAACACGCGGGTGCCCGACCGCGCCTCCTGCCCAAGGCCCGGTCCGCCCCGGCGTGGCCGATGACGCGGAAACGCCGCGGGCCGGCGGGCCCGGGCGTGACCGTCACTGGTCCGAGCCCTGACGATGAGAGACCTGGCCCCGGACCGTGCGCCACTGCGACCGCGTCTGCTCGACGACCTTGTCCCACTGCCGGCGGACCTCACGGTCGGACGGGCGGTGACCCGCGCGGATCCGGCCGAGTTCGTCGCGTACTTCCCGTCCCAGTGCCGCCGAGGCGACCAGGGCGAGCATGACCGTGAACAGGGCGGAGATCATCGCGAAGACCGCACCGACCACGCCGTAGCGGGCGGCGGAGGAGTTGAAGAGATGCGGCATGTAGATGGCCGCCCCCACCGAATACGCCGCGGTCAGGACGGCGCCGGTGACGGCGAAGGGAATCAGGTCCGTCCAGCCGATCCGATTCGCCGACAGGAGCCGGCCGGTCCAGACGAGGAACACGGCGGTCACCGGTACCTCACACACCAGGGCGACCAGGCCCAGCCCGTGCCCGCCGAGGAGCGCGGAGAGCAACGTGATGACCGCCGCGTAGCCACCGAGAGACAGGATCCACCACAGACCGTTGCGCGTGTTCCGCACACTGAGGGGCTTGAGTTCCCATGCCTGCTCGAAGAGCCGCTGCGCCGCTCGCGTGAAACTCAGCATCGAGATCGCCAGAAACGCGACGCCGAAGACGCCCACACTCGCGCTGGTCCCTTCGGCGGGAGAGAACAGTGACCTGACCGCATCGGCGCCCGCGCCGGTGAGGTTGTAGCGCTGGATGATCCGCTCAGCGGCGTCGTACTGCCCGAAGACGGCGCCGAGGAGGATGGAGACCGGGACCAGCGCTGTCAGGGCGCTGGACGCGAGGGCCATCGAGCGGTCGAAACCCACGATCTTCTGGAACCGGTTGATGACCCGCAACGCGAACGCGGGCCGCAGCCAGAACGTCAGTGTCCTGACGAGGCGCTCTCGATTGATCTCCGCCGTCCTGCCTTCCATGGGGATCGGGATCTTTATGGGCGAAGAGAGCGTAACGGACGCCAGTAGGGTCGATAAGGGCGACACGAGAAGCGGCCCGCCGGCCGCACGACTGCCCTGGCGAGCGAGGCCGCAGGTCACCCCAAATGGATCTGCGACACTGGTACCACCATGCCCAAGCCCGGAGAACTCGCAGTGACCGGGCAGCAATAAGCCCCCCACCAGCGCGTTCGGCGCGGATAGGGGGCCCTGGTGTTGGTCACGGGGCCGTCTCTGGGCCGTCAGGCTCGCGCGGGGCCGGCAGAAGCACCCGATCCACGGCCTTCCTCGTACGCTCCTGGCTCGACGGCATCAGGTGCGCGTAGACCCGCAGGGTCAACCCAGGGTCGGAGTGGCCCAGGCACTCACTGACGGCCTTGAAGCTCTCGCCGGCATCCAGCAGCAGCGAGGCGTAGAAGTGCCGCAAGGCGTGCATGCCGTGCTCGCGAGCGGCCTCGTACTTACCGTCCGCCCCGGCCTCCGCGATCAACCCAGCCGCCGCAAGAGCGGGCTTCCACTCCTGGGTGTTGAAGTTGCTGCGCCAGACGAGGCCGCTCGCGGTGTTCGTGAACAGGAGACGGGCCGACACCTTCGGGCCGTCCGGCTTACGCCAGGGCAACGTGATCTCGACCGGCGTGCAGACGTCTAGGTGGGCCCGAAGGGCCTCAGCCACCGACGGCGGCAACGGAGCGTCCCGCTCGTTGTTGCATTTCGGAGGAGCAAACACGGCCTTGCCCCGAATCAGCTTCACCTGCCGGACCACCCGAACAGTGCCGCCGTGGAAGTCGACCGCGTCCTCAGCGAGCCCGAGGATCTCACCCTGACGGAGCCCGCATCCGGCGCCCACATCGACCATGGGCCGGTAGGGCTGAGGGAGTGCCGCACGGACCGCGCGAACCTCGGCAGGCAGCCACGGCACCACGCGTCGCTGCTCGACGGCCGGCGGGCGGACGGATTTCGCGGAGCACGGCTTACGGGGCAAGAGCCCGTCGTCAACGGCCGCACTGAGCACGGCTCGCACGTCGCCGTAGATGTTCCGCGCATAGCCCCCGCTTACGGCTGGGTCGTTCTCCAGCGCGCTCACCAAGCCGCGGATGTGCTCCGGGCGGAACGAATCCAGTGGCCGGGAGCCGATCAGCCGGAACGCGTGCAGGCGCAACCGCTGCCCGCCTCTCCTCATACGGCTTGCTGATCAGCAGGACGGAGGACACTGACGCTGGAGGAGTACGTCGACTCCATCGGGGACGGCCGCTTGGTGATCGACATGCTCGTGGGAGCGCTGCAGCGACTGCTGATCTACCCGGCGCAGGGAGGACGGCTGAGTCGGGGACACCAAGCTCAAGTGCGGGCTCTTGGTAGTGCACGGCTTCGCCTCGGGGCATACGCCCCCGCGTCGTGGGGCTGGTGGCTCCCGTGAACACAAGCAGGGGAGCCATGCCGCGCTCTTCTTTCACCAGCCGCGCTCTTGCGTATACCTCGGCGCCTTCGGGGAGTCCGTGCGCGGCAGCGACCGCTGGCGGAGCCACCACACGGCTGACGGTCTGGGTCTGCTCGTTCCTGCGGTAGCTACGTCCAGAGGCCACGCGGTCCGCGATGAAAGCCACCACGACCGGCTGCGCCGCGAGGGCTTCATCAGTCGACTCCTGGTTACCGACCAGCCCTCTGCCTAAGAGGTCATCTCATTTGGCGGGCTAGGTGAGAACAGAACCGTGGCGCCGTCACCACCTCCTTCCTTGCCACAATCAGGGGTGCATCGGACGACGGGGAGGAACAGCAATGGTCGAAGCGTGGGATGTAGCCGAGACAGCGGGATCGGTGGCGTCAGCCGCAGCAGCAGCTGTGGCCACAGGGCTTGTCGCCTGGCAAGCTCGGCTCGCGCGTCGTGCCAATGCCAGCGCCCACGCGGTCGTGATCGATTCAGCCAAGGCGCGGCTGGACGCAGAAGCACCGGACCTAGACGTCAGGGTCCTTGCCCCGGCGTGGCCCCCGCTGCATGACGCCAACGACAGCACATCCCATCTGGCAGGCGACACGGTCTGGAGCCTGCCCGGCGACGAGGAGCAAACTCTCGTTTGGACGCTGCCGGTTGACCTCGCCAACCGGGGAACGCGGGATGTCGAGGTATCAATCAGCGGCGACATCCGTCCGGTAACCGAATTGGCGGACCCGGCATGGCACCCTGGCCAGCCGATCGAGGACTTCCTGATGCCCGCTAGAGAGCCTTACCGCTTCCACCTCCAGGGCACACTGACGTTGCGACAGTGTGCCGACAACTGGGCCGCCCGCGAACAAGGCCGTCCCCTACCGCATCGAATAGCCGGTGTCGTGAGCGCCACCGACCGGCGCGATGAAGGGATCACCGACCGATGGGAGTTGGTGATGACCGGCTGCCCGATCGAACCGGTCCCCGAGACGGAGGACCAGTGGCGTCTCACTGCCGACTCCGTGGTGCCTCAGTGGAATATCCTCACCGTAGAGCCGGTTGCCCGGGAGCGCACCTACTGGATCTCCCGCCGCCGAGGAGTGAAGTATCCCTCGGTCGAGGACCTCCTCGAGTGATCCGTCGCCCGCGACGATCCGCGACGCTCTCCCGTTGGGTCTGTCAAACGAGCGGTATGACCAGGGTGGTTGGAGCTACTGGCGGGCCGCGGAGAGGCGGCCGTCGAAGTTGATGTCGAAGGCGTTCAGTGCGGTCTTCCAGCGCATGGTCCAGCGAGCTTGGCCCTTGCCGGTGGGGTCGAGCGACATGATCGCCATGTAGACGCATCAACGCGGCCTGCTCGTTGGGAAAGTGTCCGCGGGCCTTGACCGCCCGCCGGATCCGCGCGTTGACGGACTCGATTGTTGGTCGTGCAGACGATGCGTCGGATCTCGGTGTCGAAGCGGAGGAACGGGGTGAACTCCTCCCACGCGTTCTCCCAGAGCCGCACGATCGCTGGATACTTCCGGCCCCAGGCGTCGGCGAACTCGGGGAACCGCTCCAGGGCGGCCTCCTCGGTCGGCGCGGTGCAGACGCTCCTGCCTCCGGCCCGCTCCGCCCCGGCTGCGCCTCCGGGCGCCCACAGGTGGATAGGGCCGATGGTCATGAGTCGATCACCGCATAGGGCAGGCCGCGGTCAAAGCGGTGTCTCCGGCGGGGGATCGGTCGGCACCGGGATGGGGGGCGCCGTTCCCGACTGCGGGACCGTAGTGGCGTGCGCGGAGAACTCCCATCCCGTCCGCAGTCGACCCAGGCAGAGCCGAGCAGACGCGGCCCAGGGCGTCAAGGTCGTTCGTGCAATGGCGCGCTCCACCTTGACGCCCTGAACCACGCCCGCTCCACGGTGTGTGGGTCGACGGGGGAGGGGACAGGAGCTGGGGTGTGTGGTGGCTGAGGTTGGATGGTTCGTAACGCGTCGCTTCTGAAGCCATTGCAGATCTTGCCAAAGGCATCAGGTCCGCTCGCGAGCGCCCGTCACCCGGACGTCGGCCTGGAACGGGCGAGGGCTCCTGGGGAGCGGGCGCTGCTGCGTCGGTCATCCCTCAAAGCTAACAACGCGCGGACCTGCCCGGATGGAGATGACGTGCTTGGCCGGGAGCGTGGCACGCAGCGTTAGTGCGATGGCACGCGGGCATAGAGGGTCCGATTCCGGCGTGCATACGTTGGGTGACAGCCCGGCGTGCATACGTTGGGTGGCAGCCCTACGTTTGGGAAAGCCGAGGTCGCAAAGCCACCGAAATGACCGCAGGCACATCCACGGCCGAGTCGCCCTGGATCAGCAGAGGAGATCGTCATGGCAAGCAGCAACCGCGCCGTCGTCTTCCACAACCCGAGAGACATGCGCGTCGAGTCCCTCGACTTCCCGAAGCTTGAGATGCCGAACGGGAAAAAGGCCCCGCATGGCGTCATCCTCAGACTCGTCGCCACCAACATCTGCGGTAGCGACCTGCACATCTACCGCGGGTCCTTCCCGGTGCCCCAGGGCATGGTGATGGGGCACGAGATGACCGGGGAGGTCATCGAGGTCGGCCCCGACGTCGAGTTCCTCAGTGAGGGCGACCTCGTCTCCGTCCCGTTCAACGTCGCCTGCGGCCGATGCCGCAACTGCAGGGCGCGCCGGACCGACGTCTGCGAGACCACGAACCCCAAGGTGGCCTGCGGAGCGTACGGCTTCAACCTGGGCGACTGGACCGGCGGCCAGGCCGAGTACCTGTTCGTCCCGTACGCCGACTTCCAGCTCCTGCGCTTCCCGGACAGGGACCAGGCCATGGCGAAGATCCGTGACCTGGCGCTGCTCTCGGACATCCTGCCCACCGCGTTCCACGGTCTCATGGAGGCCGGTGCCAAGCCGGGCTCGACCGTGTACATCGCCGGCGCCGGCCCGGTCGGCCGCTGCGGCGCAGCAGCGGCGCGCCTCCTCGGGGCGTCCTGCATCATCGTCGGCGACCACAACAAGGACCGCCTGGAGCTGGTGAAGAAGAACGGCTGCGAGACGATCGACCTGAGCCAGGACGCAGCGCTCACCGACCAGATCGAGGCCATCCTGGGCGAACCCATGGTCGACTGCGCAGTCGACTACGTCGGCACCGAGGCACACGGCATCGGCCGCGAGGCCGAGGACATGGACCCGGCCTACGCCATCAACCAGGTGATCGACGCCACCCGCGCGGGCGGAGCCACCGGAGTCATCGGCGTATACGGCCCCGACCCGCTCGCGAAGTCGAAGGCCGAGCAAGAGGGAACGTACCCGATCGACTTCGGCAAGGCCTGGATCAAGTCGCCGCGGATCGCCGCCGGGCAGGCACCGATCATGCACTACAACCGCGAGCTGATGATGGCGATCCTGTGGGACCGCATGCCCTACTTGAGCGCCATGCTCAACACGAAGGTGATCAGCCTCGACGACGCCCCCGAGGCCTACGCGACCTTCGACACGGGAGTGGCCGAGAAGTTCATCATCAACCCCCACGGCCTCATTCCCGCCTGAGGCCCGCCCTCCCCGACCCGCAGTCCCCGTTCGGGGAGGCTGCGGGCCGTGCGGGGCTGCTCAGCGACAACCAACGCTGACAAACGTCGACTGCTCCGCCGCTGGTCAGAAGGTTGACCAATGACGGAGCCGCAGATCACCGGCCTGCGGTTTCAGAACTTGTTCCTCTGAGGTGCTCCAGGATCCATTGCCTTGTCCGGGCCAGCTTCCCTAGCGGCCCCGGCAAGGGGCTGGACTGAGGGCAGCCTGATGCGGCACTAGGCGCCGCAGCGAAGTCACCAGGTCAGAGCGCTTCCTTGTTCTCCTTCGGCGCCTCTCCCGACTTATGTGTTGGAGGCAAAACACTCCAGCGTGCATGACTTCAGTGACCGTCGCGCCCGTACTTCGACATCGAGAGGCACACGGCAACACCCCTTCGGGTTCTTCGGCATCTGAGCGAGGACGCGTCCAGCTCCGCGGAACCGACCGAGAACCGTCAGGGAAGCTTTCTCATTGCGCGCAGCCCCACCCAGTACGCGAGGAGTGCAAGCGCCAAGCTGACGAGAGCGGCACCCACGTGGGCGTACTCGTAGTGCAGGTGGTTCGCCGCTTCATGGGCGGGGTCGGAAATGAAGAGAAAGGCGGTTGTGGCGGCCAGGAGGGCTCCCGCCTGGTCCTTGGTCCGCCGTGCCTTCGGCTCGGAGTTGCTTGTCACAAGGCGGTTGTATCGAGCACTCGGGCGGTGCGCAAGATCCGCTGCGCGTCAGCTAGGTTGGGCCCAGCGGGGGCTCACGGGGACCATCCGCACCGACCGCGGCGCAGAGACGCCGCTCTCCAAGGGATCTGTACAGCAACGAAGTACAGCAACCGCCGCGACCGCAACGGACCACCGCCAGCTCTAGACGACTGGCTGACGTGCCGCCGTGTGCAGCCCGTACCACCGGCACGCCGGCCAGCGGAGAGCGGCGATGCGGGCACGCGCACCCGGGTGGCGATGGCTCCCGTGGCGAGTGCGGCCGCAAGGGCTTTCGACAGACCCGGCACCAACCGCCACGGCTGGTTGGCTCGGACCATACCGCCGAGCACCCTCAGGTAACCGCGCGGCCCGCTGACGACGTATCGCAGATCAGCGGTCTCGTCCTCACCGATCGGGCCCGGGTGAATGGGCGCGAGACGACTGACGAAGCGTCCCAGCGGCTGACGCTGCGGAGGTTCCTCAGCGCCAGTGGCTTGCTGACTCGCCAAGCTGAGCACGGTTTCTTCTACCGCCCGCAGGGCTCTTGTCTGAAGACGCAGGCCCCCCAGCGGAGGAAGGGACAGCAGCGCCCAGCCGTGTTCATGACTCAGCTCCACGACGAGCTTGCGCCCGTGTGTGTGCAGCGGAAGATCGGTGAGGGCCACGACGATGTCCCAGTTCTCATCTCGCCTGCGGTCCATGATCCGGCGCGCTAGTGTGGACAGGTCCTCGGTCCCTGCGGTGAAGGGCTCACTGACCACCTCCGCCTCGAACCGCCGCCCTTGCCCCGACTTTTTGGCGAGCCGAGCAGGAAGTACCCGTGCCATATGCTGCGCGATCTCCGTGGGCGCGTCCGGATCCGCCAGGAGAGCCACGACCGTAACGTTCTGCGACGGCTCCCGCATGACCGGACCCTTCTCGTCGGCTGCCCCGGCGCTCACCAGTGCCCAGAATTTCCCCGATATAACGCCACCGCCCATAACTGCTGCTCATTCGACGACGGAGGTCTATGTCCTGTTTCGTGCACGAATTGCGCAGGCTTGAGATACTGAATCTTCCAAACTGGCTACGCGGGTTCGATTCCTGCCGCCCGCTCTGAACGCCGAAGGCCCAGGCAAGAGGTTGTTGCCCTATCCCTGGGTCTTCAGCCGTTCCTGGGACGCGTTTACGGTCTGTCCGGCGGATCATGCCGGGCGGCTAGATCCCGCCATGGCACCCCGGTGCGCAGCCGGTGCAGAATCCCGATGGTGACCCTGCGGTGACTGGCCCAACGGCCGCCCTGCTTCCCGGGCTTCGGTAGGTACGGCTTCAGCCGGGCCTACTCCGCATGCGTTAAATCTCCCCGTCCCATGCTCATGCCAACGACCTGAAGACGAGACGGTCACATGATCCGCCGGACAGGCCCTAAAAGCCTGCGGCAGCGCGCTCAAGGCTTAAAGGAGCCCTTGGTCTGCTCCTTCGTGCCCCGCATCTTGCCTCGTGCTTCGAGAGCGGCGCCTTTCGCCGCGAGCGTTTCCTTGTGCATCGCGTGGGCTGCCGTCCGCACGGTCTTTCCGACGATCTGTTCGGCCTTTGCCTTGGCCCGTTCTCCGGCGTTCATCTCGGTACCTCCGTGGGTCTCATTGGCCGTGTGCCCCTTGAGGCAAAGGGTGAAGCCACTCTGTGGGTCGCGTTGGTAAGGAGCGGCCAAGGTCACCACGGGCCCGACGCGGAGGGGTCCCAGATCCGCTCCCGCCTGAGTGATCACTTCGATGCCATCGTGGCGGCGACGTATCGCCATGGACGGTCTGCTTCGCGTGAGGGATCGGAACGATGACAGTGGCAGCTCAGCCGGGGACGTGCAGCCCCGTCGGCTGGGCCGTCTCTGGGCCGTCCGACGCCGCTCCAGAGCGACCACTGACGCCTACTAGTGACAGTAGTAGTGAGCGGCAGCCGCAGGTCACCCGATTGGATCTGCGACACTGGTACCACCATGCCCAAGCCCGGAGAACTCACTTTCGTCGCCCCCCGCGGAGCCAAGAAGCCGCCGCGGCATCTCGCCGATCTCACGCCCGCCGAGCGCAAGGACGCCGTGGCCGAGATCGGTGAGAAGCCGTTCCGTGCCAAGCAGCTGTCGCAGCACTACTTCGCGCGGTACGCGCACGACCCGGCGGAGTGGACCGACATCCCCGCCGCCGCGCGCGGCAGACTGCGGGAAGCGCTGCTGCCCGAGCTGATGACCGTCGTGCGGCATCTGTCGACCGACGAGGGGACGACCCGCAAGACGCTGTGGCGGCTGTTCGACGGCACGCTCGTGGAATCCGTGCTGATGCGGTACCCGGACCGGGTCACCATGTGCATCAGCTCGCAGGCCGGGTGCGGGATGAACTGCCCGTTCTGCGCGACGGGGCAGGCCGGTCTCGACCGGAACCTGTCCACCGCGGAGATCGTGCACCAGATCGTGGACGGGATGCGGGCGCTGCGGGACGGAGAGGTGCCGGGCGGGCCCGCGCGGCTGTCCAACATCGTCTTCATGGGCATGGGTGAGCCGCTCGCCAACTACAAGCGGGTCGTGGGTGCCGTCCGGGCGCTGACCGACCCCGCTCCCGACGGGCTCGGGCTGTCGCAGCGTGGCATCACCGTGTCGACGGTCGGGCTGGTTCCGGCCATCCACCGGTTCTCCGACGAGGGCTTCAAGTGCCGGCTCGCGATCTCCCTGCACGCGCCCGACGACGAACTGCGCGACACCCTCGTCCCCGTGAACACGCGGTGGAAGGTGCGCGAGGTGCTGGACGCCGGGTTCGAGTACTCCGCGAAGTCCGGGCGGCGGCTGTCCATCGAGTACGCGCTGATCCGGGACATCAACGACCAGGCCTGGCGCGGTGACCGGCTCGGCCGGCTGCTCAGGGGCAAGCCCGTGCACGTCAACCTCATCCCGCTGAACCCGACGCCGGGCTCCAAGTGGACCGCCTCGCGGCCCGAGGACGAGAAGGCGTTCGTGGAGGCCATAGCGGCCCATGGTGTACCGGTCACGATCCGGGACACCCGGGGGCAGGAGATCGACGGGGCCTGTGGTCAGCTCGCGGCGACCGAGCGATAATCTGGCCACGTCAACACATCTGCATATTCCGACAGGGGAGCGCCACAGCGCTGAGAGTGCGGCAACCGGGCCGCAGACCCTCTGAACCTCGCCCAGGTCATTCTGGGTAGGAAGTTCGGTCACCACTCAAGCTGTTGCGCCCTGCCCGGGCTCCCTCGTGGAGCCCGGGCAGGGCCGCGTCTCTTCCTGGCCAACCCCAGGAGGACATCCAGTGCACAACAAGACCCTCGTGGCCGTGGCCGCCGGGCTCGGTCTCGTCGCCCTGCCCGTGCTGACCGGGTGCGGGTCGGGCGACGCCAAGGGCTCCGCCGCGGACTCCAGGACCGTGACCCTCGTCAGCCACGACTCCTGGCTCGTCTCGAAGAGCGTCATGAAGGACTTCGAGAAGAAGTCCGGGTACAAGGTCAAGGTCCTCAAGAGCGGCGACGCCGGGCAGGCCGTCAACAAGGCGCTGCTGACCAAGGACAACCCGCAGGGCGACGTCTTCTTCGGCGTCGACAACACCCTGCTCTCCCGCGCCCTCGACAACGGGCTGTTCCAGTCCTACGCGCCGAAGGACTCAGGCCGGGTACTGCCCCAGTACCGCGTCGACCAGGACAAGCACCGCGTCACCCCCGTCGACACCGGCGACATCTGCGTCAACTACGACAAGGCCTACTTCAGCGAGCACAAGCTGACCCCGCCTCAGTCCTTCGCCGACCTGGCCAAGCCCGCGTACAAGAACCTCCTCGTCACCGAGAACGCGGCCACCTCCTCCCCGGGCCTCGGCTTCCTGCTGGGCAGCGCCGCCAAGTTCGGTAACGACGACTGGCAGGACTACTGGAAGAAGCTCAAGGCCAACGGCGTCAAGGTCGTCGACGGCTGGGAGCAGGCCTACTACCAGGAGTTCTCCGGATCGTCGGAGGGCAAGAAGGCAGGCGGCGACCGGCCGCTGGTGGTGTCGTACGCCTCCTCGCCGCCCGCCGAGGTCATCTACGCGAAGAAGCGGCCCAGCACCGCCCCCACCGGGGTGTCCCAGGGCACCTGCTTCCGGCAGACCGAGTACGCGGGCCTGCTGAGCAACGCGAAGAACACCAAGGGCGGCAAGGCGTTCCTGGACTTCATGCTCACCAAGGAGTTCCAGGAGGACATGCCGCTCAACATGTTCGTCTACCCGGTGCGCGAGGGCGCGGCGGTGCCGCCGGACTTCGCGAAGTACGGGCCGCAGGCCAAGGACCCCGAGACCATGGCCCCCGGCACCATCGCCGCCAACCGTGACAGCTGGGTCAAGTCGTGGACGTCGCTCGTACTGAGGTGACGGCCCGCGAGGGCACCGCGCGCGGGAGCGCGGCGCGGCTGGGGCTGATGGCCCTGCCCGTCGCGTTCTTCGCCGTGTTCTTCGCCTGGCCCGTCGCCGCGATCGTGGTGCGCGGGCTGAAGGCCGACGGCGGCTGGCGGTTCGGGCGGGTGGCGGACGTCGTCACCCAGCCGGACATCGGGCACGTGCTGTGGTTCACCACCTGGCAGGCGCTCGCCTCCACCGCGCTCACCCTGCTGCTCGCGCTGCCCGCCGCCCATGTCTTCGCCCGCTTCGACTTCCCCGGCAGACACCTGCTGCGGGCGGTCGTCACGGTCCCGTTCGTGCTGCCGACCGTCGTCGTGGGTACGGCGTTCCTGGCGCTGGTCGGACGCGGCGGGCTGCTCGACGACCTGTGGGGCGTACGGCTGGACACCACCGTGTGGGCGATCCTGCTGGCGCACGTCTTCTTCAACTACGCGGTCGTCGTACGGACCGTCGGCGGGCTGTGGGCCCAGCTCGACCCCCGGCAGGAGCAGGCCGCGCGGATGCTGGGCGCCTCACCGCTGACGGCGTGGCGGAAGGTCACCCTGCCCGCCCTCGCGCCCGCCGTGGCCGCCGCCGCGCTGATGGTCTTCCTGTTCACCTTCACCTCGTTCGGCGTGGTGCAGATCCTCGGCGGCCCCACGTTCTCCACCCTGGAAGTGGAGATCTACCGGCAGACCTCGGAGGTCTTCGACCTCTCCACGGCGGCCGTCCTGACCCTCGTCCAGTTCGTCGCGGTGGGCGCGATCCTCGGCGTGCACGCCTGGACGGTACGGCGGCGCGAGAGCTCGCTGCGCCTGGTCGACCCGAAGGTGACCGCCCGCCGGCCGCGCGGCGCAGGGCAGTGGGCGCTGCTCGCCGGAGTCCTGCTCACCGTGGCGCTGCTGCTCGTGCTGCCGCTCGCGGTCCTCGTGCAGCGCTCCCTGGACGCGCCCGGCCTCGGCTACTACCGGGCGCTGACCGACGCCGACGGCGGCACCTTCCTGGTGGCGCCGCTGCACGCCGTGTGGACCTCCCTGGAGTACGCCGTCGCCGCCACCGCCATCGCCCTGGCCGTCGGAGGGCTCGCCGCCGCAGCGCTGGCCCGCCGGGACGCCGGCCGGCTGGTGCGCGGCTTCGACGCGCTGCTGATGCTGCCGCTCGGCGTCTCCGCCGTCACCGTCGGCTTCGGCTTCCTGATCGCCCTGGACCGGCCGCCGCTCGACCTCAGACAGTCCTGGATCCTCGTCCCGCTCGCCCAGGCGCTGGTCGGCGCCCCCTTCGTGGTGCGGACCATGCTGCCCGTGCTGCGGGCGGTGGACGGCCGGCTGAGGGAGGCGGCCGCCGTGCTCGGAGCCTCGCCCTGGCGGGTGTGGCGGGAGGTCGACCTGCCGCTGGTGCGGCGGGCGCTGCTGATCGCCGCCGGGTTCGCCTTCGCGGTGTCCCTGGGGGAATTCGGGGCGACCGTGTTCATCGCGCGGCCCGACAACCCGACGCTTCCGGTCGCCGTGGCCCGGCTGCTGAGCCGGCCCGGGGAGCTCAACTACGGGCAGGCGATGGCCCTGTCCACGATTCTGATGGTCGTGTGCGCCGCCGCGCTGCTCGTCCTGGAGCGGCTGCGCACGGACCGGACGGGGGAGTTCTGATGCTGCTGAGCCTCGAGGCCGCGACCGTGCGCCTGGGCGGCCGGCCCGTGCTCGACGCGGTCGTACTCGACGTCGCCGAGCACGAGGTGGTGTGTGTGCTCGGCCCCAGCGGCAGCGGGAAGTCGACGCTGCTCAGGGCGGTGGCCGGGCTGCAGCCGCTGGACGCGGGGCGGGTGCTGCTCGGCGGCCGGGACCAGGCGGGCGTACCGGCGCACAAGCGCGGTGTCGGCCTGATGTTCCAGGACCACCAGCTCTTCCCGCAGCGGGACGTCGGCGGCAACGTGGCCTTCGGGCTGCGGATGCACGGGGTCGGCAAGGGGCGACGGGACACCGAGGTGGGGGAGTTGCTGGAGCTGGTCGGCTTGCCGGGGGCGGCCCGGCGGGCCGTGGCCGGGCTGTCCGGTGGCGAGCAGCAGCGGGTGGCGCTGGCCCGGGCGCTCGCGCCCCGGCCCCGGCTGCTGATGCTGGACGAGCCGCTGGGCCAGCTCGACCGCTCGCTCCGGGACCGGCTCGTGGTCGAACTCCGGGAGCTCTTCCGCCGGTTGGGCACCACCGTGCTCGCCGTGACGCACGACCAGGGCGAGGCGTTCGCGCTGGCCGACCGGGTGGTGGTGATGCGGGACGGGCGGATCGCCCAGTCCGGGACCCCGCTGGAGGTCTGGCAGCGGCCCGCGGACGAGTTCGTGGCCCGGTTCCTCGGCTTCGAGAACGTGGTGCCCGCGACCGTCTCCGACGGCGCCGCGGACACCCCCTGGGGCAAGCTGCCCGTCCTCGACGGCTCACCCCAGGGTGACCATCCGCTGCTGGTCCGGCCCGCCGGTGTGCGGCTCGTGGCGGCGGACGAGGGTCTGCCCTGCGCGGTGACCGCCCGCACCTTCAAGGGCACCCATGTGGCCGTCCGGCTGCTGCCCCGGGACGGCGGCCCGCCCCTGGAGGCGGCCTGCGCGCTCCGGGCCGCGCCGGAGCCGGGGGCCGAGGTGGGGCTCGCGTTCGACGCGGCCGAAATCGTCGTGCTCGGCTGATCACCGCGTGCCTAGGGTGAGGGCATGACTCTGCTCGCACATGACCGGTACTGCGACGAAATCGACCTTCAGGTACAGCAGTTGAGAGCCGTGGTGGCCTCCGGCGCCGATCTCGCCGCTACCGTGCCCACCTGCCCGGAGTGGTCGCTGGAAGACCTCGTGCGCCACATGGGCGGTGCCCTGCGCTGGGTGGACACCCTGGTACGTGCCCGGGCGCAGGAGAACATCCCGGTGGAGCAAGTGCCGTTCGGAGCCGGACCGCAGGAGCGGGGTGACGCGGCCGCCCTGGACAAGTGGTTCGCGGAGACCGGCGAGTTGGCCGTGGCCGCGCTGCGCGAGGCGGGAGCCGGCACGCCGGTGTGGACGTGGGCGGGCAGCCTCGACTCCGGCTTCTGGGCCCGGCGCATGGCGCACGAGATCACCGTGCACCGCGCCGACGCCACGCTCGCGGCGGGCCTGCCCTACGAGGTGGCGCCCGACATCGCCGCCGACGCGCTGGACGAGTGGTTGCTGCTCGTGGAGTGGGTGCAGCGGAACGAGGCTCACCCGGCCGCGGCGGAACTGCGCGGCCCCGGCCGCAGCATCCACCTGCACGCCACGGACACCGATCCGGCCCTGAACGCCGAGTGGATCGTCGAACTGGGCGAGGAGGGCGTCGGCTGGCGCCGCGGCCACGAGAAGGCCACCGTCGCCCTGCGCGGCCCGCTCACCTCGGTGCTGCTCGCCTTCTACCGGCGGCTGCCGCTGGACGCGCCCGGCCTCGAAGTGCTGGGTGAGCGCGCCGTGCTGGAGTTCTGGCTCGAGCGGACCAGCTTCGGCTGAGCACGACCGCGGCCCGTCCCCCGGGGATACGGGGACGGGCCGCGGTGTTGTACGAGCGGTGGTGCGAGGTCAGGCGTCAGGCGCCGTTCTTCGCCCCACGGCGGCGCATGCCGAGGAAGACCGCGCCCCCGCCGACGACGACGAGCGCGCCGGCGATACCGGCGATCATGCCGGTGTTGGAGTTGGCACCGGTCTCGGCGAGGTTCGAGTCACCGGCCGCCGGAGACGGCGCGTTGTCCGAGGTGCCCGCCGGGGCGGTGCTGCTCTCCGACGCAGACGGAGCCGGCGTGGCGGACTCCTCCGGGGCGGACGGGGACGGCTTCGACGACGGGCTGGCCGGCGCGCTCGGGGAGGAGGACTCCTCCTTCTTGCAGGCCTCGGCCGGGGTCGTCAGCCCGTCCTTGATGTCCGCGTCGACGTTGAACCGGTCCGTCTTGACGTGGATGCGGTACGTCGCGTTCGGCTTCCAGTCCTCCTGGAAGGTCACCGTGGCGCCCTCGCGGGAGCCCTTGACCACCTGCGGCTGGCCGACCGGCGTCTCACCGGCGTCGGTCTTCCGGAACACCGTGATGGTGGCCGGGGTGCCGGAGCGGTCGACGTCGGTGACGACGATGACGCCCTTGTCGCCGTCGCACTTGGCTTCGGCGGAGAACTCACTGATGTTGCAGGCGAGCGCCTGGCCGGCGACACCGAGCGCCAGTGCGGCGGAGGCGGAGGCGACACCCAGGATGCGCACGGAACGACGTGCGTTACGGCGAGTTATGGACACGTTTGTCCTTTACAGAGTGCATAACTGCGGGGGGTAAAGGGGGAGTTGAGGCACATGGATGAGATGTGGTCCCAGCACCCCCAAGAGACACACAGGTCTATAAGCGTTCCATAAGAAGTGTCAATGCATATGCCCCCGACGCCCGTTGACTTTGCCTGCTTATTGCCCGCGGAGACGTTTCAGCGCCTCGGGAGCCTGCTCGATCCGGTCAACCAGGCTGATTCGGGACTCCATCGCCCGGCCTCCTGCCAGCGACCGCAGCAGCGGCCAGGCGGGCAGCCGCCGTGTCCAGTGCTCCTCGTCCACGAGCACCATGGGCGTGGGCTCGCCCCGGGACTCGTAGTAGTTCGGCGTCGCGTTGTCGAAGATCTCCTGTACGGTCCCGGCGGCGCCGGGCAGGAACACCACTCCGGCGGTGGAGCGGGCCAGCAGGCCGTCCTCGCGGATGGCGTTGGTGAAGTACTTGGCGATGTGCGCGGCGAAGGCGTTCGGCGGCTCGTGGCCGTAGAACCAGGTCGGGATGCCCACCGACTCCCCACCGCCGGGCCAGCGTTCGCGTACCTCGAAGGCGGCCCGCGCCCAGTCGGTGACGGACGGCCGGAAGGACGGTGCCTTGGCGAGGAGCAGGAGCGCCTCCTCCAGCATGCCGTCCGCGAAGGGCGCGGCGTACGCGCCGAGGTTCGCCGCCTCCATCGCGCCCGGTCCGCCACCCGTGGCGACCGTGAATCCGGCGCGCGTCAGCTCGCGGCCCAGCCGGGCCGCGCCGGCGTACTCGACGGTGCCGCGGGCCATGGCGTGCCCGCCCATGACGCCCACCACCCGTGCGCCGGCGAGCAGTTCGTCCAGGGAGTCGGAGACCGAGTCGTCGTGGATCGCGCGCAGCATCGAGGCGAAGACGTCGCCGTCCGCCTTGGTGCGCTGGAACCAGGAGTAGGCCCGCGCGTCGGGCGTCGCCTCGTAGCCGCCGTCGAGCGATGCGAACAACTCGTCGGGCGTGTAGGCGAATCCACGGTACGGATCGAAGGGGAGCCCCGGTATAGGCGGGAAGACCAGGGCGCCGGCCGAGCGGACGTGCGCGGCGGCTTCGGGGTCCATCGGGCAGCCGAGGAAGACGGCGCTCGCGGTGTCGACGGTGAGCAGCTCCTTCGTGCGTGCCGTCAGATCGACGGCCTGCACGCGGAATCGGGTCAGTGAGCCGTGCGCGGCGACCACCTCGTCGAACTCGGCGAGGGACTCGATCTCACGGTCGTGGGCGGCTCGGTTCGGCTGGGCGGGTGTCTGATCCACCCGCCCATGCTAGGTGTGCGGGTGCGCGTCCCCGGCCGGAAGGGGTCAGCCCTGGACCGCGGCCGGGTCCATCCACACGACCTCCCAGCTGTGGCCGTCGAGGTCGTCGAAGGACCGGCCGTACATGAAGCCGTGGTCCTGGGTGTCACCGCTCGCCGAGCCGCCGGCCGCGATCGCCCTGTCGACCAGCTCGTCCACCTTCTCCCGGCTCTCCGCGCTCAGGCAGATCAGCACCTCGCTGGTCCTGGTGGAGTCCGCGATCTCCTTCTTGGTGAAGTCGGCGTAGCGCTGCTTGCTCAGCAGCATCGCGACGATCGTGTCGCTGATCACCACGCAGGCGCAGTCGTCGGTGCTGAACTGCGGGTTGATCGAGTAGCCGAGCTGGGTGAAGAACTTCTTCGAGGCCTCGACGTCGTCGGTGGCCAGGTTCACGAAGATCATCTGCTGGTACACGGGGTGCCTCCCTGGGCTGCGGTCGCCGCTGTCGTGAGTTGGACAGCGGGCGGCGGCGGAACTCATCGCCGGGTGGCGAAGTTTTTTTCCGCCCGGCTCCGGTGCGGGGTCTCACGGGGCCGACGCCAGAGCGGTGAGGTGGGCGATCACCAGGGTGAGCGGGCCGAACAGCGCCAGCAGGGCGCCCGCGCGCAGGGCGGCGGCGGTGCGCAGCGTTCCCGGCGGGGCGCCGAGCCGCAGCAGGGCGGCGGTCGTCTCGGCACGGCACTGGCGGGCCTCGACGGCCGCCGTCAGCAGGGTCGCCACGGTGCAGCCGGTGACCACGAGCGCCCCGAGCACGGTGAGCGGGCCGCCGGACGAGACCGGACCCCCGTACAGGACGGTCATGGCGTAGGTGGCCGAGGCGGCCGCGCAGGCCACCCCGAGCGGCCGGCCGATCCGGGGGGCCTCCGCCATGAGCACGCGGCCGGCCAGCAGCCGGAGCACCCCGGGACGGCTGGACTGCAGCAGGCGTCCGCAGAGGTGGGTGAGGCCGGGGGCGGCGAGCACGAGCCCGGCGGCGGTGAGGACCCAGCCGGCCAGGACGGCCATGGCCTCGGCGGGCAGGCGGGTGAGGGCCGGGGTGGCCGCGGGCCCGCCGGAGTAGGCCTGTACGGCGAGCCCGGCGGCGACGGCCGCGATGCCCCAGGGGAGACCGGCGGGGGTGGCGGCCGGGGAGGGCCGGCGGCCGAGGGCACCGGCTTCGTCGGCGTCCCGGACCTCGGCCCCGTTCACCTCGGCCCCGTTCACCTCGGGCTCGGTGACCGCCGCCGTGGGGGCCCCGGCGGCCGGGGGCCGCGCCGCGCCCTGCCGCGTCGCCGCCGGTGTGCGCGGCCGCGCCCCGAACCTCCCGTACGCTCCGAACGTCTCCCGGGGCGCCGAGTGGCCGTACGCCCCGAAGCGGCCGAACGCGCGCGGTGCGCCGGCCGGCGGGCGCGGGTCCCGGGGGCGCAGGGCGACCGCGACCGCCGCGGCGGCGAGCGCGGGGACCGGGGTCAGCAGGGTCAGCGCCGCGGGCAGCGGCAGCGACCGGCCCGTGGCCAGGAACCGGGCCGCCACGCCGTCGATCGGCGTGCCCGCCAGGTCGCCGCGCAGTTGCAGGAAGAGCAGCAGGGCCAGCAGCGAGCCCAGGCCGCAGGACAGCACGGTGGTCAGGACCGAGACCGCCATCAGCCGCGCCGGGCCGAGCCCCACGGCCGACAGCCCCGGACGCGGCCGGGTGCCGGGATCCGTGCGGGCCACGGCGAGCGCGAGGTACACCGTGGCCGCGAGCGGGACCACGCACCACGCCAGCCGGGGCACCGCGGTGTCCGGTGTCCCGGGGTGGGCCAGCGCGTAGCCGAGTGAGGACAGCAGGAGAAAACCGGTGCCCGCCGAGGCCGCGGCCACCAGCAGCCGGCGCAGCTGTACGGCGGGCCGGGCCGCGCGGGTCAGACGGAGAGCGAGCACGCCGCCCGGCCTTCCGTCTCCGCGGCGTCCGGCAGCGGCACGTTCCGCACCCGCCGCCCGTCCAGCAGCGAGACGGTGCGGTCGGCGAGGGCGGCGGTGTCGGCGTCGTGCGTGGCCAGGACGACCGTGATGCCGTGCGAGCGGGCCGCCGTGGTGAGGGTGCGCAGCACATGCGCCCGGTCACCGCGGTGCAGCGGCGCCGTCGGCTCGTCCGCGAAGAGGACCGTGGGCCCCGGGGCGAGCGCGCGGGCGATGGCCACCCGCTGGCGTTCGGCCTGCTGGAGCTCGCGCGGGTGCCTGCGCGCGTGCTCGCCGGCGTCGAGGCGCTCCAGCCACTCCAGCGCGGCCACCTTGGCGCGCCGGCGGCCGATGCCGCGCAGCATCAGGGGCAGGGCGGTGTTCTCCCAGACGTTCAGCTCCGGTACCAGCACCGGCGCCGGTTCGACCCAGCCGAAGTGGTCGCGGCGCAGCCGCTCGCGGGCGGCCGGGCCCATGGTGTGCACGGGCGAGCTGTTGAACCAGACCTCGCCGTCGCGCACCGGGAGGAGTCCGGACAGGCAGTGCAGCAGGGTCGTCTTGCCGCTGCCGCGCGGGCCGGCGACGGCGAGGATCTCGCCCTCCCGGACGCCCAGCGAGACCCCGGCGAGGCCGGGGGAGCCGTCCAGGTGCCTGAACTGCAGGGAGTGTGCCCAGAGCACGTCGTTGTCCGGCGGGGCCTCCATGGCGAACACCTCGGTTCTGATCCGTTTTCCCGTGCCTGATCGCTCGTCCGGGTGAACGAAGGCAGGGCCGATCGGTCACTGGCACGCTAGGCAGCCCGCCGCGGGAGCCCGGACAGCACACGGCCCCGGGCCGCCGTTCTCACTCGAACGGGCGGCACCGGGGCCGGTGTTGATCATCCGGTCGGATGATCCGGGCTCGCGCCGGGGCTCAGAGCTTCGTCCACGCCTCCGTGAGGGTGGCGCGCAGTATCTGCTCGATCTCGTCGAACGTCTCCTGGTTGGAGATCAGCGGCGGGGCGAGCTGGATGACCGGGTCGCCGCGGTCGTCGGCACGGCAGTACAGGCCGTTGTCGAACAGCGCCTTGGAGAGGAAGCCGTACAGGACGCGCTCGGTCTCCTCGTCGTTGAAGGACTCCTTGGTGTGCTTGTCCTTCACCAGTTCGATGCCGTAGAAGAAGCCGTTGCCGCGTACGTCGCCGACGATCGGCAGGTCGTGCAGCTTCTGCAGGGTCTGGAGGAACGCGCCCTCGTTGTCCAGCACGTGCTGGTTCAGGCCCTCGCGCTCGAACAGGTCGAGGTTGGCGAGGCCCACCGCGGCCGACACCGGGTGGCCGCCGAAGGTGTAGCCGTGCAGGAAGGTGTTGTCGCCCTTGTAGAAGGGCTCGGCGAGGCGGTCGGAGACGATGCAGGCGCCGATCGGGGAGTAGCCCGAGGTCATGCCCTTGGCACAGGTGATCATGTCCGGGACGTAGCCGAACTTGTCGCAGGCGAACGTCGTGCCCAGGCGGCCGAAGGCGCAGATGACCTCGTCCGAGACGAGCAGCACGTCGTACTGGTCGCAGATCTCGCGCACGCGCTGGAAGTAGCCGGGCGGGGGCGGGAAGCAGCCGCCGGCGTTCTGCACCGGCTCCAGGAAGACCGCGGCGACCGTGTCCGGGCCCTCGAAGAGGATCTGCTGCTCGATCTGGTCGGCGGCCCAGCGGCCGAAGGCCTCCGGGTCGTCACCGAAGAGCGGCGCGCGGTAGATGTTGGTGTTCGGGACCTTGTGCGCGCCGGGCACCAGCGGCTCGAAGGGGGCCTTCAGGCCGGGCAGACCGGTGATGGACAGAGCACCCTGCGGAGTGCCGTGGTAGGCGACGGCGCGGGAGATGACCTTGTACTTGGTCGGCTTGCCGATCAGCTTGAAGTACTGCTTGGCCAGCTTCCAGGCGGTCTCGACGGCCTCGCCGCCGCCGGTGGTGAAGAACACCTTGTTCAGGTCGCCGGGGGCCTCGTTGGCCAGACGCTCGGCCAGTTCGACGGCCTTGGGGTGGGCGTAGGACCACACCGGGAAGAAGGCCAGCTCCTGGGCCTGCTTGAAGGCGGTCTCGGCGAGCTCCGTGCGGCCGTGACCGGCCTGGACCACGAACAGGCCCGCGAGACCGTCGAGGTAGCGCTTGCCCTTGTCGTCGTAGATGTAGGTGCCCTCGCCCCGGACGATGGTCGGGACGGGGGAGTTCTCGTACGAGGACATGCGGGTGAAGTGCATCCACAGGTGGTCGTACGCGGTGCGGCTGAGGTCCTTCTCGGTCACGGTTATCGGGTTCCCCACATGTAGGTCTGCTTCTTGAGCTTCAGGTAGACGAAGCTCTCGGTGGAGCGCACGCCGGGCAGCGCCCGGATGCGTTTGTTGATGACGTCCAGCAGGTGGTCGTCGTCCTCGCAGACGATCTCGGCGAGGATGTCGAACGAGCCCGCGGCCATCACCACGTACTCGACCTCCGACATGCCGGTCAGCGCGTCCGCGATCGACTCGACATCGCCCTCGACGTTGATCCCGACCATCGCCTGTCTGCGGAAGCCCACGGTGAGCGGGTCCGTGACGGCGACGATCTGCATCACGCCCTGGTCCAGCAGCTTCTGGACGCGCTGGCGCACGGCCGCCTCGGAGAGGCCGACGGCCTTGCCGATCGCGGCGTACGGCCGGCGGCCGTCCTCCTGGAGCTGCTGGATGATGGCGAGGGAGACGGCGTCCAGCTGGGGACTGTTGCCGTTCCTGGACTCGCGGGGCGAGTCCCTCTGGTCTGCGCTTCGACTGGCCACGGCCTCACTGTGCACGACGTCTCGACAGTTTCGCAAGGCCGTCGCGATGAAATTCGTTGTTTACGAGTCCGAACCTTGCGGATTTCGCAGAACAGGTGGCGGCGGGGGTGTTGAAAACGTGGGCGCGCCGATTAGGGTGGGGTGTCTCAGTCTTCGGACAGCCGGAGCGGCTGTCCGGGCTGGACAGCTCGAACCCTCGAACCAGATCAGGAGGCCGGCAGTGAGCACCGAGCTGCGTCGTCTGCGCAACTACATCGACGGTGAGTTCCGGGACGCCGCCGACGGACGGACCACCGAGGTGGTCAACCCCGCGACGGGCGAGGCGTACGCGACCGCGCCGCTGTCCGGTCAGGCGGACGTGGACGCCGCCATGGCGGCCGCCGCCGCGGCCTTCCCGGCCTGGCGCGACACCACTCCCGCGGAGCGCCAGAAGGCCCTACTGAAGATCGCCGACGCGTTCGAGGAGCGCGCCGAGGATCTGATCGCGGCCGAGGTGGAGAACACGGGCAAGCCCACCGGGCTGACCCGCTCCGAGGAGATCCCGCCGATGGTCGACCAGATCCGCTTCTTCGCGGGCGCGGCCCGGCTGCTGGAGGGCCGCTCGGCCGGCGAGTACATGGACGGGATGACCTCGATCATCCGCCGTGAGCCGGTGGGCGTCTGCGCCCAGGTGGCCCCGTGGAACTACCCGATGATGATGGCCGTGTGGAAGTTCGCCCCGGCCATCGCCGCGGGCAACACGGTCGTCCTGAAGCCCTCGGACACCACCCCCGCCTCGACCGTGCTGATCGCCGAGATCCTCGGCTCGATCCTGCCCAAGGGCGTCTTCAACGTCATCTGCGGCGACCGCGACTCCGGCCGCCTGATGGTCGAGCACCCGACCCCGGCGATGGCCTCCATCACCGGCTCGGTCCGGGCCGGCATGTCGGTCGCCGAGTCCGCCTCCAAGGACGTCAAGCGGGTCCACCTGGAGCTGGGCGGCAAGGCCCCCGTCGTGGTCTTCGAGGACACCGACATCGCCAAGGCCGTCGAGGACATCTCCGTGGCGGGCTTCTTCAACGCCGGCCAGGACTGCACGGCCGCGACCCGCGTCCTGGTGCACGAGTCCATCCACGACGAGTTCGTCTCCGCGCTGGCCAAGGCCGCCGCCGAGACCAAGACCGGGCAGCCGGACGACGAGGACGTCCTCTTCGGCCCGCTGAACAACCCCAACCAGCTCAAGCAGGTCGCCGGCTTCATCGAGCGGCTGCCCGCGCACGCCAAGGTGGAGGCGGGCGGCCAGCAGGTCGGCGACAAGGGCTACTTCTACGCCCCGACCGTCGTCTCCGGCCTGAAGCAGGACGACGAGATCGTCCAGAACGAGGTCTTCGGCCCGGTCATCACCGTCCAGTCCTTCGCGGACGAGGACCAGGCCGTCGAGTGGGCCAACGGCGTCGAGTACGCCCTCGCCTCCTCGGTGTGGACCAAGGACCACGGCCGTGCGATGCGCATGTCCAAGAAGCTCGACTTCGGCTGCGTGTGGATCAACACCCACATCCCGCTGGTCGCCGAGATGCCCCACGGCGGCTTCAAGAAGTCCGGCTACGGCAAGGACCTGTCGGCGTACGGCTTCGAGGACTACACCCGGATCAAGCACGTCATGACGTCGCTCGACGCGTGAGCCTCCTGACGCCTTGGGCCGTGTCCGCGAGGTCACGCCTGCGTCGCGACCTCGCGGACACGACCCGGCCCCCGGCGTCCTGAGCCCCTGGCTCGGGGAACCGGGACCGGCCCGCGGCCCCGGGGACGGGACACCTCCCCGTCCGGGGCCGCGCGCGTGTACCGGGGGCCCGGACGCCGGTGGACAGGGTGTCGGGTACGGCCCGGTCCGCTCGACGCCCCGTCAATTGCCCCTGCCCGCGCCGCGGCGGCATCCTGCCGGGGTGACCCGGACCTTCCCGCACGCCCCGTCCCGCCGTTCCGTGCTGCGCTCGCTCACCGGTGCCGCCGCGCTCGGCAGCCTCGCCGGCTGCGGGGTGCCCGCCGCCTACGTCGAGCCCGGCGACCGGTCCGTGACCGACGAGTCCGCCGCCGACCGGAGACTCACCTGGGCGAACTGGCCGCTGTACATCGACACCGATGACGACGACACGAGCCGGCGGCCCACCCTCGACGCCTTCGAGAAGCACACCGGGATCTCCGTCGGCTACACCGAGGAGATCAACGACAACGACGAGTTCTTCGGCAAGATCAGCCCCGCGCTGATGAACCACCAGCGCACCGGGCGCGACCTGATCGTCATCAGCGACTGGATGTGCGCGCGGTTCGTCCGGCTGGGCTGGGTGCAGCGGATGGACCGCTCCCGCCAGCCCAACGTGGCCGAGCACCTGGACCCGCTGCTGCGCTCGCCCGCGTTCGACCCGGGCCGCGGGTCCACGGTGCCGTGGCAGTCCGGCATCACCGGGATCGCCTACGACCGCCGCCGGCTGGGCCGTGAGATCCGGGGGGTGGCCGACCTCTGGGCGAGCGACCTGAAGGGCAGGGTGACCCTGCTCTCCGGGCTGGACGAGGCGTTCGCGCTGCTGATGCAGGGCGACGGAGTGGACATCACCCGGTGGACCACGGACGACTTCCACCGGGTCTGCGACCGGGTGGAACGGGAGGTCCACCGGGGCCAGATCCGCCGCTTCACCGGCAACGACTACACCAAGGACCTGGTCAGCGGCGACGTCCTCGCCTGCCAGGCCTACTCCGGCGACGTCATCCAGCTCCAGGCGGACAACCCCGACATCCGCTTCGTCGTCCCCGAGGAGGGCGCCGAACTGTGGTCGGACTCCCTGATGATCCCCGACCGGGCCCGCCACAAGTCCAACGCCGAGCGCCTGATCGACCACTACTACGAACCCGAGGTCGCCGCGAGGCTCGCCGCCTGGGTCAACTACGTCTGCCCCGTCCCGGCGGCCAGGGAGGTCCTGGCCGCGTCCAAGGACAAGGACACGGCAGCCCTGGCCGGCAACCCGCTGATCTTCCCCGACTCCACCATGCGCGGCCGCCTGGCCATCGCCCGCGACATCACCTCCGCGGAACGGCCGGAACTCGCGAAGCGGTGGAACACGATCGTGGGGCTCTAGCGGGACTCCAGGGAGGCCGGCCGGAAGGCCCGGTCCATCCTCGGTTCCACGGCGAACCGGAAGACGCGCCGGACGGGCGGGGTGCACAGCGCGGTCACCAGGGCGGCGACGATCACCGAGACGGTGATCCCGCCGGCGGAGGTGTGGGACCAGCGGTGGTCGGACCAGTGCCAGTGGTTCGCGGCCTGGACGAAGAAGCCGTGCAGCAGGTAGCCGTAGAGCGTGCCCGCGCCCAGCGCGGTGAACCAGAGACGGCGTCCGGGGACCCAGGCGAGGGAGCAGGCGGTCAGCGTCACGGAGCAGCCGAACAGTGCCACGGTCATGACGGGCCCGTACCAGGCGGGCACTCCGAAGGCCGCGGCGGCGGAACGGTGGAAGAGCCATGCGTCGTCCATGCGGGGCACCGCCCAGTAGGCGAAGGCGAGCGCGCCCGCGAACACCGGCACGGCAAGGACGCGCACCCGACTGCGGCGCACCAGCCGGAAATGCTCCGGCTTCAGGCACAGGCCCAGCACGAAGTACGGCAGGAACTGCAGCGCGCGCTGCAGGTCGAGATCCTTGCCGATGGACGGGGACAGGGTCGCCAGTGCCGCCACCCCGAGTGCGAGTGGCAGCGGATGGCGCACGCTGCGGAAGATCGGGGAGATCAGTCGCCAGATCAACAGGGCGGCCAGAAACCACGTCAGATACAGCGGGTCCAGCAGACTGACCGGCCGGTCCGGCACGCCGTCGGTCCACCTGGTGAAGTAGGTGTACGCCGTCTCGAAGACGACATAGGGGACCACCACGCCGGTGACGAGACGCCGGATGTTCCGCGGACTGGCCTCGAAGTGGCGTGAGAAATAGCCGGAGATGACGATGAACGCCGGCATGTGGAAGGCGTAGACGAACATGTAGAGCGCGCTGACCGCACGGCTCCCGGCCCGCAGCGGCTCCCAGACGTGCCCCATCGCGACCAGGACGATCGCCAGGTACTTCGCGTTGTCGAAGAACGCGTCCCGCCGCGCGGACGGTTCGCGATCGGTTCGCGGCACGCGTGCGGGCACCCGTGCGGCACCGTCACCGGTCGGTCTCGCGTCGGCGGCCGTCGTCCTGGCCTCGGAGTGCGGCATTCCGTGCGTCTCGCCGCTCCCGGGCAAGGTAAACGCGCGCCCGGGAGCGGGAGCGGGTGCCGCACCGCGCATGGGCCTGACGGGAGGGCTCAGTTCTTCCCGTCGTCGCCGACGTACGCCGCCAAGTGCTCTCCCGTCAGGGTCGAGCGGGCGGTGATCAGGTCGGTGGGGGTGCCCTCGAAGACGATTCGGCCGCCGTCGTGGCCGGCGCCGGGGCCGAGGTCGATGATCCAGTCGGCGTGTGCCATGACCGCCTGGTGGTGTTCGACGACGATGACCGACTTGCCGGAGTCGACGAGCCGGTCGAGCAGGCCCAGCAGTTGCTCGACGTCGGCGAGGTGCAGGCCGGAGGTGGGCTCGTCGAGGACGTAGACGCCGCCCTTGTCCCCCATGTGGGTGGCCAGCTTCAGGCGCTGGCGCTCGCCGCCGGAGAGGGTGGTCAGCGGCTGGCCGAGGGTGAGGTAGCCGAGCCCCACGTCGGAGAGCCGGGTGAGTACGCGGTGCGCCGCCGGGGTGCGTGCCTCGCCGGCGCCGAAGAACTCCTCGGCCTCGGAGACCGGCATCGCGAGCACCTCGCTGATGTCGCGGCCGCCGAGGTGGTACTCCAGCACCGACGCCTCGAACCGCTTGCCCTCGCACTCCTCGCAGGTGGTGGCGACACCGGCCATCATCGCCAGGTCGGTGTAGACGACGCCGGCGCCGTTGCAAGTGGGGCAGGCGCCCTCGGAGTTGGCGCTGAACAGGGCCGGCTTGACGCCGTTGGCCTGGGCGAAGGCCTTGCGGATCGGGTCGAGCAGCCCGGTGTACGTCGCCGGGTTGCTGCGCCGTGAGCCGCGGATCGGGGTCTGGTCGACCGACACCACGCCCGCCCCGGTGGGGATCGAGCGGTGCACGAGGGAGCTCTTGCCGGACCCGGCGACACCGGTGACGACGGTGAGCACCCCGAGCGGGATGTCGACGTCGACGTCCCGCAGGTTGTTCGCCGACGCCCCGCGGATCTCCAGCGTGCCGGTCGGCTTGCGCACTGTCTTCTTGACCGAGGCTCGGTCGTCGAGGTGCCGGCCGGTCAGCGTGCCGCTGGTCCGCAGGCCGTCGAGGGTGCCCTCGAAGCAGACGGCGCCGCCCGCCGTGCCGGCGCCGGGGCCGAGGTCGACGACATGGTCGGCGATCGCGATCATCTCCGGCTTGTGCTCCACGACGAGCACCGTGTTGCCCTTGTCCCGCAGCCGCAGCAGGAGTTCGTTCATCCGCTGGATGTCGTGCGGGTGCAGACCCGCGGTGGGCTCGTCGAAGACGTAGGTGACGTCGGTGAGCGAGGAGCCCAGGTGGCGGATCATCTTCACGCGCTGCGCCTCGCCGCCCGACAGCGTGCCCGCCGGCCGGTCGAGGGCGAGGTAGCCGAGGCCGATCTCCACGAACGAGTCCAGCGTCTGCCCCAGCTTCGCCAGCAGCGGCGCCACCGACGGCTCGTCCAGGCCGCGCACCCATGCGGCCAGGTCGCTGATCTGCATCGCGCAGGCGTCGGCGATGCTGATCCCGCCGATCTTCGACGACCGGGCGCCCTCGTTCAGCCGGGTGCCCGCGCAGTCGGGGCAGGTGGTGAAAGTGACCGCGCGGTCCACGAACTCCCGGATGTGCGGCTGCATCGCCTCCCGGTCCTTGGCGAGCATCGACTTCTGGATCCGCGGGATCAGACCCTCGTAGGTCATGTTGATGCCCGCGATCTTCATCCGGGTCGGCTCGTGGTGCAGGAAGTCCCGCAGCTCCTTCTCGGTGAACTTGCTGATCGCCTTGTCCGGGTCGTAGAAGCCGGACTCGCTGTAGAGCCGGTGGTTCCAGCCGCCCGCCTTGTAGCCGGGGATGGTGAGCGCCCCCTCGCTCAGCGACTTGGAGTCGTCGTAGAGCTGGGTGAGGTCGATGTCGGAGACCGTGCCCCGGCCCTCGCAGCGCGGGCACATGCCGCCGGTGATGCTGAAGCTGCGGCGCTCCTTCACGGCTTGCCCGGCGCGCTGCACGGTGACCGCGCCCGCTCCGCTGATCGAGGCCACGTTGAAGGAGAACGCCTTGGGCGAGCCGAGGTGCGGGCGCCCGAGCCGGCTGAAGAGGATGCGCAGCATCGCGTTGGCGTCGGTGGCGGTGCCGACCGTGGAGCGCGGGTCGCCGCCCATCCGCTGCTGGTCGACGGTGATCGCGGTCGTGAGCCCGTCGAGCACGTCGACCTCGGGCCGGGCGAGGGCCGGCATGAAGCCCTGTACGAAGGCGCTGTACGTCTCATTGATCAGCCGCTGGGACTCGGCCGCGATGGTGTCGAACACCAGTGAGCTCTTGCCCGAGCCGGAGACACCCGTGAACACCGTCAGCCGGCGCTTGGGGAGCTCGATGCTGACGTCCTTGAGGTTGTTCTCGCGTGCTCCGTGCACCCGGATCAGGCCGTGGCTGTCGGCGACGTGCGGCGCAGGCGGCTGGGTGGCGTCCGTCCTCGTGGCCATGCTCTTCGTGTCTCCATCCGTCGGGGGCGCCGCCCGCGCGGTTCCCTCTGGCATCGCCCGGCTCGGTCCCTCGGCTCGCCCGGCTCGGTTCAGGCAGCACGCTAGCCGCGCGCCCCGGCCCGGCGCTTCTCGATTCCTGACCGGTCGGCCGATTTCTCGCCCGTAAGTAGTTTTGAACACGTTCAAATGACGGGTACGCTCCTGCCATGAGTGACAGAGCCGCCCTGCTCCGGGGCATCCGCGTCTGGCTGGTTCTCTTCGTCGTGTGCCTCGTGCTCAGCGGGGCCACCGCGTTTCCGCTGGTGCACGAACTGCGCTGGACGGAGAGCGGACTTCGCGCGCTGTCCGTGCCCGAACTGCTGCCGGGGCTCATGGACTGGATCACCCGGGTGCGCGAGGGGCTCGACGCCGTCGACGCCGAGTACCCGTTCGTGCTGTACGGCACGGACTGGCTGGCCTTCGCGCACCTCGTCATCGCGGTCGCCTTCTACGGGCCCTACCGCGACCCGGTGCGCAACATCTGGGTCGTGGAGTTCGGGATGATCGCCTGCGCCGGGATCATCCCGCTCGCCCTCGTGTGCGGGCTGGTCCGCGGGATCCCCTTCTGGTGGACGCTGATCGACATGTCCTTCGGGGTGTTCGGCGTCCTGCCGCTGTACGTCGTGCGCCGGAGGATCAAGCGGCTCGAGGCGCTCACCGGGCCGGCCGCCGCCGTGGCGGTGCCCGCCGGCTGACTCGCGCCGTGGCCGGCCGCCCGGGCCGGCCCCCGCGGCCCGCCGCCGGGGCCGACCACCGGGGGTCAGCCGCCGTTGCGCAGGGCGTGCAGCGTGTCCACGCGGTTCGTGGTGATCGAGTCGACGCCCAGGTCGAGCAGCCGGCGCAGGGAGCGGCGGGTGTCCGGGGTCCACACCGACAGCAGGTATCCGTCGCGGTGGACGCGGGCCGCCAGGTCCCGGTCGACCAGGGAGAAGCGGTAGTTGAGCCAGCGGGGGCGCACCGCGGCCAGCAGCGCGGGCCGGGGCGGGGCGAGCGTCGTCCAGGTCAGGGCGATCTCGGCGGCCGGATCGGCGGCCCGTACGGCGAGCATGGCCTCGGCGCCCGCGCAGTAGTACACCCGGTCGCCGGCCCCGCTCTGCCGGACGGCGTCCATGACCGCCCGCACGGTCCGGCGGTCGACCCGGCCGCACAGGTCCACCATCACCCGGCCGCCGTCCGTCGCGGCCAGCGCCTGCTCCAGCGTCGGCACCCCGCCGGCCGTGAGCCCGGTCAGCTCGGCGGCCGACAGCGAGCGCAGCGGCCGGCGGTGCCCCCACAGCCGCTCCAGCGTCTCGTCGTGCAGCAGCACGGGGACGCCGTCACGGGTGAGCCGTACGTCGATCTCGACCGCGTCCGCGCCGAGGCCGGACGCGCAGCGCAGCGAGTCGAGGGTGTTCTCGCGGAAACGGTAGGGGGCGCCGCGGTGGGCCACGGCGGTCACGGTCTGCATGGCCCCCATTGTGGTGGGCGCCCCCCAGGGGCAGCGCTTCAGGCGGTGTCCGAGGCGATGCCTCGGACACCGCGGCTTCGGTCAGGGCTTCGGTCAGGGCTTCAGGGGGCGAGCCAGGCGTCGGTGTAGGTGTCGATCTCCGCCGCGACGCGCGCCTTGCCCGCCGCGTCCAGGAAGGACGCCTCGACGGCGTTCTTCGCCAGGCCGGCCAGCCCGCGCTCGTCCAGCTCGAGGAGGCGCGCGGCCACCGCGTACTCGTTGTTGAGGTCGGTGCCGAACATCGGCGGGTCGTCGGAGTTGATGGTGACGAGCACTCCGGCCCGGGTGAACTCCTTGATCGGGTGCTCGTCCAGGGCGGCGACCGCGCGGGTGGCGATGTTGGAGGTCGGGCAGACCTCCAGCGCGATGCGGTGCTCGGCGAGGTGGGCGAGCAGCCGGGGGTCCCGCGCGGAGCTGGTGCCGTGCCCGATGCGCTCGGCGCGCAGCTCGGTCAGCGCGTCCCAGACCGTCTCCGGGCCGGTCGTCTCGCCGGCGTGCGGGACGGAGTGCAGGCCCGCGGCGATGGCCCGGTCGAAGTAAGGCTTGAACTGCGGGCGCGGTACGCCGATCTCGGGCCCGCCGAGCCCGAACGACACCAGGCCCTCCGGACGGATCCGGTCGTCGGTGGCCAGCCGGGTGGTCTCCTCGGCGGACTCCAGACCGGCCTCGCCGGGGATGTCGAAGCACCAGCGGAGCACGGTCCCGAACTCGGCCTCGGCCGCCTTGCGGGCGTCCTCTATCGCCGACATGAAGGCCGTCTCCTCGATGCCGCGCCGGGTCGAGGAGAACGGGGTGATGGTCAGCTCGGCGTACCGCACCTGCTGCCGGGCCAGGTCGCGGGCCACCTCGTAGGTCAGCAGCCGGACGTCCTCCGGGGTGCGGATGAGGTCCACCACGGACAGGTACACCTCGATGAAGTGCGCGAAGTCCGTGAACGTGAAGTAGTCGGCCAGGGCCTCGGGATCGGTGGGGACCTTGGAGTCGGGGTGGCGGGCGGCCAGTTCGGAGACGATGCGCGGGGAGGCGGAGCCGACGTGGTGGACGTGCAGTTCGGCCTTGGGCAGTCCGGCGATGAAGGCGTGCAGATCGCGGTCGGGCGTGCCTGCGGCGGGTACCGAGCGGGATGCGGCGCTGCGGTCGGTCAAGGGTTCCTCCCCGGGAACGGCGCCCGCGGACCGAGATCCGTGGTCCGGGCGCGGGTGATCGGCTGATCGGTGATCCGGGGGTCATCGTAGGCCGGGCCGCAGGCGGCGCCCCGGCCGCCGGTGGGAACGGCGACCCGGCGCGGGGCCGCGGAACCGACGCTTTACCATGGCCTGACCATCGATGGAGGGGCGGGGACGTGGCGGACCAGGGACAGCAGGGCGCAGGCGGGGGCGGGGGCTTCGACCCGTGGGCGTCGCCCGAGAGCAAGCCTTCGCTGGAGAAGGGCCCGCAGCCCGGCGCGTTCGGGCAGCAGCCCCCCGCGCAGCAGCCCCCCGTGCAGGACCAGCAGCCCGGTCAGGCCCCGCAGCCCCCGGCCGCCGCCCCGCAGCAGCCCCCGGCGCCGCAGCCGTCCGTGCACGACCAGGCCACCATGATCTCCGCGCCGGGCCCCGGCTTCGGGGCGCCGGGCTTCGGCCCGCCCGCACCGCCGCCGCCACCGGCCCAGGGCTGGACCGAGTCCGCCATGCCACCCCCGCCGGCCGCGCCCGGCGGCCCGGGCCCCGCCGCTCCGGGCGGTTACGGCTACCCCGCGTACCCGCAGCAGGGCTACGGCTGGCCCGGCATGCCGATGGGCCCGCAGAACGGCATGGGCACCGCGGCGATGGTGCTGGGCATCCTGTCCATCTGCCTGTTCTGCCTCTACGGCGTGGTGTCCCTCGTGCTCGGCGTGATAGCCGTGGTGCTCGGCGTCAAGGGCAAGAAGCGGGCCGAGCGGGGCGAGGCCACCAACCACGGCCAGGCCCAGGCCGGCTTCATCACGGGCATCATCGGGATCATCGTCGGCCTCGCCGTCGTCGCGTTCCTCGTCTTCGCCATCGTGATGGCGGTCAACGAGGACAAGAAGCACGACAGCGACTACGACGACCCGTACTACAACTCCGCGCCCCGGGTGCCGGCACCCGTGCTGACGCGGGGCTGACCCCGGCCCCGGGCGGCCCCGCCGGGTCGCCCGGCGCTCAGCGCGCGGACGCGGCGAGCCGCTCGCGCGCCTCCATCAGCGCGAACCCCAGCAGATTCGGCCCCCGCCAGCGCTCGGGATCCGACGCCGCCTCGTCGCCGGCCGCCAGGCCGATGCCCCACACCCGGTCCACAGGGCTCGCCTCCACCAGGACCCGGTCGCCGGTGCCGCGCAGGAACGCGCTCAGATTGGCGTGCGCGGCGAACTTGTGCACACTGCCCTCGACCACGATCCGGAAGCGCTCCCGCTCCCATATCGCCTCGCCGAAACCGCGGACCAGCCGCCCGGCCTTCTTGGCCTCGGCGGGATGCTCCGCCGCCAGCACCCGGTGCTCCGCCTCCGAGTCCCCGAACAGCCGCGCCTTCTCCGCCATCATCCAGTGCTCGGCCGTCGCGTAGGCGACGCCCTTCACCACGAAGGGTGACGGCCACCACTGGCTCAGACAGCTCGCGCCGATCCGGCCGTCCGGCAGCGGCCGGTGCCCCCAGAAGTGCAGGTACCTGATCCTGGCTCCCGACCGGACCTCCCTGATGAGGGCTTCCACCCCGTCGATCTTCCCCATGCAGGCGAGTGTCGCACGCACCACTGACACTCCGTTCGGCCCGCGTTGCGGAGCAGCATGTCGAACGCAGCCCACGCCGACTCGACATCTGGTCCGACAGATTTCGTCGCGTAACCAAAAGGCAACAACGGAATCACTTGTTGGAGTCCACTCGCTCTGTCAGGATCGGCACTCAAATCGAGCTGGAGCTACGCCACCCACCCCTGCGGGGGACGGGACGAACGGCGGAGGAGAGCGACATGCACAACCCGGGCAGCACCGCCATCCCGGAACGATTTCCCGCCCAGGACCGCCTCGCGGACGGCGCGCAGTTCATCGCCGGCCGGCTGACGAAGGGCACCTCGGGCCGTACCCACACCGTGGTCGACCCGGCCACCGGTGAGGAGGTGTACACCTACGACCTGGCCGGCGCCGACGACGTAGACGCGGCCGTCGCCGCGGCACGCGAGGGCTTCCCGGGCTGGGCCGGTGCCACCCCCGGTGAGCGCTCCGACGCCCTGCACCGGTTCGCCGCCGTGCTCGCGGAGCGCGCCGAGGAGTTCGCCCGCGCTGAGTCCCTGCAGTGCGGGAAGCCGCTGAAGCTCACCCGTGAGTTCGATGTGCCGGGGACCGTCGACAACACCGCCTTCTTCGCCGGCGCGGCCCGTCATCTGCAGGGGCAGGCGGCCGGTGAGTACTCCGGTGACCACACGTCGTACGTCCGGCGCGAGCCGATCGGTGTCGTCGGGTCGATCGCGCCCTGGAACTACCCGCTGCAGATGGCCGCCTGGAAGATCCTTCCGGCCGTCGCCGCGGGCAACACCATCGTGCTCAAGCCCGCCGAGCCGACCCCGCTCACCTCGCTGCTGTTCGCGCAGGCCGCCACGGACGCGGGCATCCCGGACGGTGTGATCAACATCGTCACCGGGACCGGCCGGGAGGCGGGCGAACACCTCGTCGGTCACCCCGACGTGGCCATGACCTCCTTCACCGGATCCACCGCCGTCGGCAAGCGGGTCGCCGAGATCGCCACCGCCACCGTCAAGCGCCTCCACCTGGAGCTGGGCGGCAAGGCGCCCTTCGTCGTCTTCGACGACGCCGACCTGGAGGCGGCCGCCAACGGAGCCGTCGCCGGCGCGCTCATCAACACCGGCCAGGACTGCACGGCCGCCACGCGCGCGTATGTGCAGCGACCGCTGTACGAGGCCTTCGTGGAGCGGACGGCCGCGCTGATGGAGACCGTACGGCTCGGTGACCCGTTCGCGCCCGGCACCGACCTCGGCCCGCTGGTCTCGCACGCCCACCGCGACCGGGTCGCCGGCTTCGTGGACCGGGCGCGCGGCTACGCGCGCGTGGTGACCGGCGGTGAGGCCCCGCAGGGGGACCTGGGCAAGGGCGCGTACTACCGGCCCACCCTGGTCACCGGCGCGGCCCAGGACAGCGAGATCGTCCAGTCCGAGATCTTCGGCCCGGTGCTGGTCGTTCTGCCGTTCGACAGTGATGACGAGGGCATCCGGCTGGCCAACGACACGCCGTACGGCCTGGCCGCCTCCGCCTGGACCGGCGGCGTCTACCGGGCCGGGCGCGCCACCCGCGAGATCAAGGCCGGCTGTGTGTGGATCAACGACCACATCCCGATCATCAGCGAGATGCCGCACGGCGGCTACAAGGCCTCCGGCTTCGGCAAAGACATGTCCGCGTACTCCTTCGAGGAGTACACGCAGGTCAAGCACGTCATGTTCGACAACACCGCGGTAGCCAGGAAGGACTGGCACCGCACCGTGTTCGGGGACCGCTAGCAACGACAGGCCGGACCAGGCCGACCCCATCCGAAAGGGCACCACGCGCATGGAGCAGTACGAGCCCGACCGCCTCACCCCGGCCCAAGCGGCCGCCATGCGGCGCAGTCTGCGCAATGGCAGGGCCGCGATGACCCGCCGGTCGCTGCTGCGCGCCTCCGCGGGCGGCGCGCTCACGGTCGGCGGTCTCGGGGCGCTGAGCGGCTGCGGTATCCCCGCGGCGGGCCAGACCCAGGGCGGCACGTCCGCCCAGGACCACTCGGCCGAGGAGAAGGTGGTGAACTTCTCCAACTGGACCGAGTACATCGACGTCGACGACAGCGGAAAGCGGCATCCCACGCTGGAGGCGTTCCGCAGGCGGACCGGCGTCACGGTCAAGTACACCGAGGACATCAACGACAACAACGAGTTCTTCGGCAAGATCAAGCCGCAGCTCGCCGCAGGCCAGGCCACCGGCCGGGACCTGATCGTCCTCACCGACTGGCTGGCCGCCCGGCTGATCCGCCTGGGCTGGGTCCAGAAACTGGACCCGTCCAACCTGCCGCACGCCTACACCAACCTGTCGCCGCAGTTCCGCGACCCCGACTGGGACCCCGGCCGCGCCTACTCGTACCCCTGGCAGGGCATCCCGACGGTCATCGCCTACAACAAGAAGGCGCTCGACGGCATCGAGGTGAAGTCGGTCTCCGACCTGCTCGACAACTCGAAGCTCAAGGGCCGCGTCTCCTTCCTGTCCGAGATGCGCGACAGCATCGGCATGACCCTGCTCGACATGGGCAAGGACCCGGTGAAGTTCACCGACGACGACTTCGACGCCGTCATAGCCCGGCTGCAGAAGGCCGTCGACAAGGGCCAGATCCGCCGCTTCACCGGCAACGACTACACCTCGGACCTGACCAAGGGCGACATCGCCGCCTGCGTCGCCTGGGCCGGGGACGTGGTCCAGCTCAAGGCGGACAGCCCGGACGTCGACTTCGTCATCCCGGACAGCGGCTACATGACGTCGACCGACAACATGCTGGTGCCCAACAAGGCGCGCCACAAGACGAACGCCGAGCGGCTGATCGACTTCTTCTACGAGCCGGAGCAGGCCGCCGCGCTCGCCGCGTACATCAACTACGCGACTCCCGTCGACGGTGTGCAGCCCTACCTTGCGAAGATCGACAAGGACGCGGCGAACAACCCGCTGATCGTTCCCGACAAGGCCATGCAGGCCAAGTCGCACTCCTTCCGCTCGCTGAGCCAGAAGGAAGAGACGGCCTACGAAGAGAAGTTCGCGAAGCTCACAGGGGCGTGACGACCATGACGACAGACAACAGCGGCGACGTCCGCCTCTCCGGTATCAGCAAGACCTACGACAACGGCTTCACCGCCGTTCAGCCGCTCGACCTGACCGTGCCGCAGGGCTCCTTCTTCGCCCTGCTCGGCGCCTCCGGCTGCGGCAAGACGACCACCCTGCGCATGATCGCCGGTCTGGAGGAGCCCTCCTCCGGCACCGTGTGCCTCGGCGACCAGGACGTCACCCATCTGCCGCCGTACAAACGCCCCGTGAACACGGTCTTCCAGTCCTACGCCCTCTTCCCGCACCTCGACATCTTCGAGAACGTCGCCTTCGGCCTGCGCCGGCGTGGCATCAAGAGCGTGAAGAAGCAGGTCGAGGAGATGCTGGAGCTGGTCCAGCTCGGTGAGCAGGCGCGCAAGAAACCGCACCAGCTCTCCGGCGGCCAGCAGCAGCGGGTCGCGGTGGCCCGCGCGCTGATCAACCACCCGAAGGTGCTCCTCCTCGACGAGCCCCTCGGCGCCCTCGACCTCAAGCTGCGCCGCCAGATGCAGCTCGAGCTCAAGCGCATCCAGACCGAGGTCGGCATCACCTTCGTGCACGTCACCCACGACCAGGAGGAGGCCATGACGATGGCCGACACGGTCGCGGTGATGAACGCCGGCCGGGTCGAGCAGCTGGGCGCGCCCAGCGACCTGTACGAGAACCCGAACACGACCTTCGTGGCGAACTTCCTCGGCACCTCCAACCTCATCGAGGCCGAGGTCGACACGAAGAACGGCGACGACATCGTGCTCAAGGCCGGCGGCGGCAAGCTGGTGCTGCCCCAGGCGCGGTGTTCCGCCCCGGCGACGGCCGGCGGCAAGGTGCTGGTCGGCATCCGTCCCGAGAAGATCGCCCTCACCCACGCCGACGACGCCGGCTCCATCCCCGAGGGCCGCAACCGCCTCACCGGCAGGATCGCCGACGCCAGCTTCATCGGTGTCTCCACGCAGTACGTCATCGACAGCCCCGTCTGCGACGAACTCGCGGTCTACGTCCAGAACGTCGAGCGCGACGGCCGGCTGGTCCCCGGCGCCGAGGTCGTCCTGCACTGGAGCCCGGCGCACACCTTCGGCCTGGACGCGGCCCAGGACATCGACGCAGGTGTGGAGACCGTCGAGGAAGAGGCCGCCTGACCATGTCGACGCTTCAAGAGGCGCCACCGCCCCTCGCCCCCGCCGAACCCGCGAAGACGCCCCCGCGCAGGCGCGGCCGGTTCACTCCGTACTGGCTGCTGCTGCCCGGCCTGCTGTGGCTCGTCGTGTTCTTCGCGCTGCCGATGATCTACCAGGCCTCCACGTCCGTGCAGACGGGCTCCCTGGAGGCCGGCTACAAGGTCACCTGGCACTTCGCGACGTACTGGGACGCCCTGGCCGAGTACTGGCCGCAGTTCCTGCGCTCCGTCTTCTACGCGGCCGCCGCGACCGTCCTGTGCCTGCTGCTCGGCTACCCGCTGGCCTACCTCATCGCCTTCCGCGCGGGCCGCTGGCGCAACCTGATCATGGTGCTGGTGATCGCGCCGTTCTTCACCAGCTTCCTGATCCGCACTCTGGCCTGGAAGACGATCCTCGCCGACAGCGGCCCGGTCGTGCACGCGCTGAACTCGCTGCACCTCCTGGACGTGACCGACTGGCTCGGCTGGACGGCGGGCGACCGCGTCCTCGCCACCCCGCTGGCGGTGGTGTGCGGTCTCACGTACAACTTCCTGCCGTTCATGATCCTGCCGCTGTACACCTCGCTGGAGCGGATCGACGGGCGGCTGCACGAGGCGGCCGGCGACCTGTACGCCAAGCCGTGGACCACCTTCCGCAAGGTGACCTTCCCGCTGTCGATGCCGGGCGTGGTCTCCGGAACGCTCCTCACCTTCATCCCCGCGACCGGTGACTACGTCAACGCCGAACTCCTCGGCTCCACCGACACCCGCATGATCGGAAACGTCATCCAGACCCAGTTCCTGAGGATCCTGGACTATCCGACCGCCGCGGCGCTGTCCTTCATCCTCATGGCCGCGATCCTGCTCATGGTCACGGTCTACATCCGCCGGTCCGGGACGGAGGATCTGGTCTAAATGCCCTTCGTCACCTGGCTCAAGCGTCATCTCGTGGTCATCGCCGGGCTGTTCACGCTCGCCTATCTGCTGCTGCCGAACATCGTCGTCACCGTGTTCTCCTTCAACAGACCGAAGGGGCGCTTCAACTACGAGTGGCAGCAGTTCTCCACGGCGGCCTGGAAGGACCCGTGCGGAGTCGCCGACATGTGCGGCTCGCTGACCCTCAGCCTCCAGATCGCCTTCTGGGCGACGGTCGGGGCCACCGCCCTCGGCACCATGATCGCCTTCGCGCTGGTCCGCTACCGTTTCCGCGCGCGGTCCGCCGTGAACTCGCTGATCTTCCTGCCGATGGCCATGCCCGAGGTCGTCATGGCGGCCTCGCTGCTCACCCTGTTCCTCAACATGGGCGCTCAGCTCGGCTTCTGGACGATCCTGATCGCGCACATCATGTTCTGTCTCAGCTTCGTCGTCGTCGCCGTCAAGGCGCGCGTGATGTCGATGGACCCGCGCCTGGAGGAGGCGGCCCGCGACCTGTACGCCGGGCCGGTGCAGACGTTCCTGCGGGTGACGCTGCCGATCGCGGCACCGGGCATCGCGGCGGGCGCGCTGCTGTCGTTCGCGCTTTCCTTCGACGACTTCATCATCACCAACTTCAACGCCGGTTCGACCGTCACGTTCCCCATGTTCGTGTGGGGTTCGGCGCAGCGCGGAACGCCCGTGCAGATCAACGTCATCGGTACGGCCATGTTCCTGGTCGCCGTGCTGTTCGTCCTGGTCTCGATGCTCATCACCAACCGCCGTAACAGCCAGAAGGCGTAGCAGCCCCGTAGGGAGTTGAAATCATGGCCCCGAGCGCCATGAGTCGTGGCAAAGACAACTGGATCTCCGCCCTCTCCGAAGCCCAGCCGGTCCCGTACTGGCTGGAAGACCCCGGCAAGCCCCACCCCGAGCCCGCCCTCACCGGCACCGAGACCTGTGACCTGCTGGTCGTCGGCGGCGGGTACAGCGGACTGTGGACCGCGCTGAGCGCCAAGGAGCGCGATCCGGGACGGGACGTGGTCCTGCTGGAAGGCCGCGAGGTGGGCTGGGCCGCCTCCGGCCGCAACGGCGGCTTCTGTGCCGCCTCCCTCACCCACGGACTGCCCAACGGCCTGACCCGCTGGCCGGACGAGATCCACCGGCTGGAGGAGCTGGGCCGGCGCAACCTCGACGGCATCGAGGCCGCCGTCGCCCGGTACGGCATCGACTGCGACTTCGAGCGCACCGGTGAGATCGACGTGGCCACCGAGACCTACCAGGCCCGGGAACTGCGCGACTGGCACCGGGAACTGGAGGCCAAGGGCCTCGCCGACGGCATCGAGTTCCTGGACGCCGACGCGGTGCGCGAGCAGGTGAACTCGCCGACCTTCGAGGCCGGTCTGTGGGACCGCCGGGGCGTGGCCATGCTGCACCCGGCCAAGCTGGCCTGGGGGCTGAAGCGGGCCTGCGTGGAGCTCGGGGTGCGCGTCTACGAGCACACACCCGCGCTCACCCTGAAGCAGTACGGCGCCGGGATGGCCGTACGCACCCCGTACGGTTCGGTCCGTGCCCGCGGGGTCGCGCTCGGCACGAACATCTTCCCGAGCCTGCTGCGGCGCGTGCGCTCGTACACCGTCCCGGTCTACGACTACGCGCTGATGACCGAGCCGCTGAGCGCCGACCGACTGGAGTCCATCGGCTGGAAGAACCGCCAGGGCCTCGGGGACTCGGCCAACCAGTTCCACTACTTCCGGCTGTCCGCCGACAACCGGATCCTGTGGGGCGGCTACGACGCCGTCCACCACTACGGCGGCCGGGTGCGCGCCGAGTACGACGACCGCCCGGAGACCTACGCCAAGCTGGCCGGGCACTTCTTCACCTGCTTCCCGCAGCTGGAGGGCGTCCGCTTCACCCACGCCTGGGGCGGCGCGATCGACACCTGCTCGCGCTTCTCGGCGTTCTTCGGCACCGCCCACCAGGGCAAGGTGGCGTACGCGGCGGGCTACACCGGCCTCGGTGTCGGCGCCACCCGCTTCGGGGCCGACGTCATGCTGGACCTGCTGGACGGGGAGCGCACCGAGCGGACCGAGCTGGAGATGGTGCGCCGCAAGCCGCTGCCGTTCCCGCCGGAGCCCTTCGCCTGGACCGGCATCGCCCTGACCAAGTGGTCGCTGGCCCGCGCGGACGCGCACGGCGGCCGGCGCAATCTGTGGCTGCGCACGATGGACCGGCTGGGCCTCGGCTTCGACAGCTGAACCCGGCCCGGGGGTGATACGGCTCACTCGAAAGAGGGGTCGCAACCCGCGTAATGCACCAGGGAGGACCTCCTTCTTCCTTCTGGACGCGACCGCGTCCCGAGGAACGAGGAGGTCTTCTTGATGAGTGCGGCCAATACGGCGATCGAGTGGCTGGTGGCCGTCGCGCCGGATCCCGAGGCCTGCCGCTGGGCGTGGGAGCGCAATCCGCTCGGGGTCACACTGCTGCCCGCCGGCCGGGCCTGGGACGTGCTGATCCTGCCGGGGGAGCTCGGGTATCCCACGCTCGACGTGCTCACCCGGGTCCTCGGCCTGCCGGGCCCGGTGCTCGTCGACTTCGGCGACAGCCGGGTCGGCTTCTTCGTGCCGCCCGGCACCGCGGCCCGCTGGCTGGGCACCGGCATCCGTACCGCCGGAGCCGGCACCTGGATCGTCGTGCCGTACCCGGGCCGGGCGACCCGGACCGTGCGCTGGCTGGTGCCGCCGGACGGCTCGGGGACGCTGACCGACCCCGCGCTGCTGGAACTGGCGATGCACGAGGCGGCCGCGGAGCTGGCCCGGGGCGGGAGAGAGACGGACAGCGGCCCGACATCTTGACAACAGGATTGGTCTGGACCAAGTTGAGTGCGCTCCGCCCCTCCAACTCCCCCAGCTCCGGAGGCCCTTGTGGACCGCGCCAGACGCGACCGACGCCCCAGATCCCTCCTCGCCCTGTTCACGGCCGCGCTGCTGGCCGTACCCGGCATCACCGCGCTCTCGTCGGCCGCCCACGCGGCCGACGCGGACCTCGCGAAGAACGGCGGCTTCGAGTCCGGCCTCGACGGCTGGACCTGCACGGCCGGGACGACGGTCACCTCACCCGTGCACAGCGGCGGCTCGGCGCTGCGGGCCACGCCGGCCGGCAGCGACAACGCCCAGTGCGCGCAGACGGTGACCGTGCGGCCGAACGCGCAGTACACCCTGTCCGGCTACGTCCGCGGCTCCTACGTCTACCTGGGCGCTACCGGCACCGGCACCACAGACGTCTCCACCTGGACCCAGTCCGCCGCCGACTGGCAGAAGCTGTCCACCACCTTCACCACCGGCGCCGACACCACGAAGGTGACCGTCTACACCCACGGCTGGTACGGCACCGGTGCCTACTACGCCGACGACATCTCCCTCACCGGCCCGGGCGGGAGCGCGCAGCAGCCGCCCGCCGCGCCCACCGGCCTGAAGACCGGCACCGTCACCTCGTCCTCCGTCGCCCTGTCCTGGTCGGCGGTGACCGGCGCCACCGGCTACGCGGTCTACCGCGACGGGGTCAGGGTGCAGACGGCGAGCGGCACTTCGGCCACCGTCACCGGGCTCACGCCCTCGACGGCGTACGGCTTCCAGGTCACCGCGGTCAACGACGCGGGCGAATCCGCGAAGTCGGCCACCGTGACCGCGACGACCCCGGCCGGCACCGGCGGCGGCTCACCCGGCCTGCCCGCGCACGCGCTGGTCGGCTACCTCCACACCACCTTCGCCAACGGCTCCGGCTACACCCGCCTGGCCGACGTGCCCGACAGCTGGGACGTCATCGACCTCGCCTTCGGCGAGCCGACCTCGGTCACCTCCGGCGACATCCGGTTCAACCGCTGCCCGGTCACCGAGTGCCCGAACGTGGAGAGCGACGCCGACTTCAAGACGGCGGTCAAGGCCAAGCAGGCGGCCGGCAAGAAGGTGCTGATCTCCATCGGCGGCCAGAACGGCCAGGTCCAGCTCGCCACGACGGCCGCGCGGGACACCTTCGTCGCCTCGGTGTCCAAGATCATCGACGACTACGGCCTGGACGGCCTCGACATCGACTTCGAGGGACACTCGCTCTCCCTGAACACGAACGACACGGACTTCAAGAACCCCACGACCCCCGTGATCACCAACCTGATCTCGGCCCTGAGGACCCTGAAGGCCAAGTACGGCTCCAGGTTCGTGCTGAGCATGGCACCGGAGACCTTCTTCGTGCAGAACGGCTACCAGTACTACGGCACCGGCAAGTGGGGCGGGCAGGACCCGCGCTGCGGGGCGTACCTCCCGGTCATATACGCCCTGCGCGACGACCTGACGCTGCTGCACGTCCAGGACTACAACTCCGGCCCGATCATGGGCCTGGACAACCAGTACCACTCCATGGGCGGCGCCGACTTCCACGTCGCCATGACCGACATGCTGCTCACCGGCTTCCCGGTCGCGGGCGACGCGAACAACGTCTTCCCGCCGCTGCGCCCCGACCAGGTCGCCATCGGCATGCCTGCGTCGACCAACGCGGGCAACGGCTACGTCTCGCCGTCCGAGGTCACCAAGACCCTGGACTGCCTCACGAAGAGGACGAACTGCGGCTCGTACGCGACCCACGGAACCTGGCCCGCCCTGCGGGGGCTGATGACGTGGTCGGTGAACTGGGACCGCTACGCGAACTGGGAGTTCCAGAAGAACTTCGACGCCTACTTCGGCTGAGCACGGCACGGGGAACGAGGAACAGGGTGGTCAGCAGCACGGTGCTCAGGCACCAGCTGGCCACCACGTCCAGCGGCCAGTGCCAGCCCCGGCGGACCAGACCGTAGGAGACGCCGAGGACGAGGGCCGCGCAGCCGCCGACGAGGAGCCGGCGGGCGGCGGGGGAGCGGAGCCAGGGAAGCAGCAGCAGGGTCGCGGAGCCGTACGCGATCGCCGCCGTCGCCGTATGGCCGGACGGGAAGTAGCCGGTCCCCGGGGACACCGGTGTTCCCGGGCGGTCCGTCCACTCCTTCAGCGGGACCACGACCGCCGGGACCAGTGCCATCAGGACGGCCGCGGTGGCCGGCCGCAGCCACCACAGGTGCGTGCCCGCGGCGCGGCCGCGCCAGGCGACGTACCCGGCGGCCAGGAGCAGCACGGGGACCGCCACCTCGACGTTGCCGAGGTCGGAGAGGCCGCCGGAGAACCGGTCCGGGTGGACCAGGGCCTCGCTGAGCCGCTCGTCCACACGCGTCAGCGGGCCGTCGGCGACCACCTGCCAGGTGATCACCGCGAAGAGGAGAAGAAGGAGGAGGCACAGACCCAGGAGCACAGCCATGAGGGACAGACTGGCAGGTTTCGGCCGGGAAGGAGGTCGGCCGCCCAGGAACAGGGGGGGTGGTTCCGGGGCGGCCGTCCGGACCGGAACGTCGCTCGCCCCGGGGGGTTTGGGGCGGCGACCGTCCGATCGGTGAGGAGATCCCGGAGCCGTCAGGCCCCGGTTGTGTGCGCGAGGGCACGACCAGGTCGAAGCTGGGGAGGCCCCGGCCTGAGGTCGCCCACAGTCCCCTGTGGGCGGGGTGTATCTCTCATCTGGGTAGAACCTACGGCAGGCCGGGGCGCTTGGGCAGACGCAATCGCGTCCCGCCATCCACCCCGCACACCTTCTTCACACGGCCTGCCGCAGGAACTGTCCATAGGTGCGACCAGGTCGCTCAGATGCGCGAGAAGGCCTGCTCGATGATGTCGAGGCCCTCGTTCAGCAGGTCCTCGCCGATCACCAGCGGGGGCAGGAAGCGCAGCACGTTGCCGTAGGTGCCGCAGCTGAGCACCAGCAGGCCCTCGGCGTGGCAGGCCTTGGCGAGTGCAGCGGTGGCCTCCGGGTTCGGCTCCTTGGTGGCGCGGTCCTTGACCAGCTCGATCGCGATCATCGCGCCGCGGCCGCGCACGTCGCCGATGATGTCGAACTTCTCCGCCATGGCGCCGAGGCGGGCCTTCATGACCGCCTCGATGTTCTTCGCCTTGGCGTTGAGGTCCTGCTCCTTCATCGTCTCGATGGCGCCGAGCGCACCGGCGCAGGCCACCGGGTTGCCGCCGTAGGTGCCGCCGAGGCCGCCCGCGTGCGCGGCGTCCATGATCTCGGCGCGGCCGGTCACCGCGGCCAGCGGCAGACCGCCGGCGATGCCCTTGGCGGTGGTGATCAGGTCCGGGACGATGCCCTCGTCCTCGCAGGCGAACCACTGGCCGGTACGGCAGAAGCCGGACTGGATCTCGTCCGCGACGAACACGATGCCGTTGTCGGCGGCGAACTGGCGGACGGCCGGCAGGAAGCCCTTGGCCGGCTCGATGAAGCCGCCCTCACCGAGCACCGGCTCGATGATGATCGCGGCCACGTTGTCCGGGCCGACCTGCTTGGTGATCTGGTCGATGGCCTGCTTGGCGGCCTCGGGGCCGGCGTTCTCCGGGCCGGTCGGCCAGCGGTAGGCGTAGGCGACCGGGACGCGGTAGACCTCGGGGGCGAACGGACCGAAGCCGTGCTTGTACGGCATGTTCTTCGCAGTCAGCGCCATCGTCAGGTTCGTACGGCCGTGGTAGCCGTGGTCGAACACGACGACCGCCTGGCGCTTGGTGTAGGCACGCGCGATCTTGACGGCGTTCTCGACCGCTTCGGCGCCGGAGTTGAACAGCGCCGACTTCTTGGCGTGGTCGCCCGGGGTCAGCTCGGCGAGGGCCTCGGCGACCGCCACGTAGCCCTCGTACGGGGTGACCATGAAACAGGTGTGGGTGAAGTCGGCGAGCTGGGCGCCCGCGCGCCGCACGACGGCCTCGGCGGAGGCGCCGACCGAGGTCACGGCGATGCCGGAGCCGAAGTCGATCAGACGGTTGCCGTCGACGTCCTCGATGATGCCGCCGCCGGCCCGGGTGACGAAGACCGGCAGCGTGGAGCCCACGCCCTGCGCGACCACGGCGGTGCGGCGGGCCTGCAGCTCCTGCGACTTCGGGCCGGGGATGGCGGTGGCGACGCGGCGCTCCTGCGGAAGTGCGGTCATGGGGGCTCCCTGTGATCTTGCGTACCGGGTGTTCCCGGGGGTTCCGGACGGTGCGTTTTTCGGACGCTTGTCTCTTTCTTCGCAGGTTAGGGCCGGGAAGGGCGGGTGGGCATGCTCCATGTGGGCGTTGTCGGCGAGGCCCGTTGTCCGTGGTGGACATAGCAACGGGTGACGGATGTGCCGGGACCGGCCGTCCGCACGGCCGCGTAAGCGGTGAACTCCCGTTCCCGGGGCGTTAGATTGGCTCGCTGACGATGGACGGAACGGCAGGTCAGGGGGAAAGGGCCATGGACAGCGACGGGACCCGGGACGCGCGCGGCACGCATGCGAATCCGGTGCCGCGCCCGGCGGTGCCCCCGGAGGGCGCCGCCCTACCGCCCATGCCCCCGGTTCCGCCGGGCGCGCCGCCGCGGCCGGACGGCTCGGCCTTCCTCGCCTGGCTCCGGGCGTCCAGGCCGCAGGCGGCGCCCGGCGTGTGGCGGTTCGGGCACCGGCCGCGGCCCGAGCAGGAACCCGAGCTGATCCCCGCCCGGCAACTGCTGAGCGGCGCGCTGATCGCGTTCCTGGTGGGCTGGCTGGTCTGGTCCCTGCTGTGGAACGGCTACCTCGGGGGCTGGTGGGTGCTGCCGCTCGAGCTGTTCACCCCGGACTCCTGGCGCCAGGGCAACAGCCGCGTCGGCAACGCCGTCCTCTGGTACTCGTACTACACGCTCATCGCCGTCGTCATCATGCTCGTCGTCGGCCGGCTCGGCCGCTGGGGCGAGGTCTGGCGGCGCTACGGCCCGCCCGCCTGGCGTCCGGCCGCGCCCGCCACGGAACCGCCCCCCGCACCCGAACAGGACCCCGCCGAGTGGCCTCAGCTGCGTGCCTCCGGCGCGCACGAGGCCGCCGCGCGGCTGGCCGCCGACGCGCGGGCCGGCCTGATGCGGGACGTGGACCACGCCCGGATCAGCCGGGCCTGGCAGGGCGTGCGGTCCGGCGCGCACAGCCTCGCCACCTTCACCGGGGCCGTGCTCAGGGACGGCGCCGCCGCCTGCCCGCACCCCTCCGGCGAGCGCGACCTGCCCGCCCGGCAGGCCCGGCACGACCTGGTCACCGGTCAGGTGCGGCTCGGCACCACCGCCGACGACCCGCGCAACCCCTACCACTACCGGGGCGCCGGACTCGCCCTCGGGCCCGAGCTGCTCGGCACCTCCCTCATCGCCGTCGGTCCGGCGGGCTCCGGCAAGACCGGCTCCGTGGTCCGGCCGCTCGCCGAGTCGCTGTGCCTGCACGCGCTCGCCGGACAGGCCGCGCTCGTGGTCGTCGGCGCGGCGGGCGCCGGGCTCGGGCCGGCCGAGTCCTACGACGTCGTCGTGCGGGTCGGGCACCCCGACTCCGTCTACGACCTCGACCTGTACGGCGGCACCACCGACCCCGATGAGGCCGCCGCCATACTCGCCGAGGCCCTCGTCGGCGACCTCGCCGACCCACACCCCGGCAGCGACAGCCGACGCTCCACCACCGTCCTCGCCCAGCTCCTCGGCCCCTTCCGGGCCGTCCACGGGCGTTTCCCCTCCGTCCCCGAGCTGCGCCAGCTCCTCGACGGCACCCCCGGCCCGCTGGCCGCCCTCCGCAAGGCGCTCACCGACACCGGGCATGCCTCGCTGCTCCGCGAACTGGACGCCCGGGAGCGGCAGATGGCCCACCCCGGTGATGTCGGCGCGGTGCTCGCCGACCGGGTCGCGCTGCTCGACCGGCCCGCCTTCGCCGCCTTCTTCGACACCACCGGGGAGTCCCGGCCGTTCTCGCTGAAGGCACTCGACCACCCGGTGCGGGTCCGCATCGACCTGCCGCAGCGCGGCCACGCCGACGCCTCCCGGATCCTGGCCCGGCTGGTGCTGGCCCAGTTCACGGCCAGTGTGACGGCGCGGGAGGACCGGTCGCTGTTCGCCTGCCTGCTCCTCGACGACGCCTCCGGCGTGGTCACCCCCGAGGCGGTCCGGGGCATCCAGCGGCTGCGGTCGGCGGGCGCGGGCGCCGTACTGACGCTGCGCACCCTGGACGACGTGCCCCGGCCGCTGCGCGGCCCGCTGCTCGGCTCCACCGGATGCCGGATGGCCCTGTCCGGGCTCACCCCCTGGGACGGGCAGGACTTCGCCGAGGTGTGGGGCAAGGAGTGGACCGAGACCCGGGACGTCACCGACCGGCAGATCATCGCCGAGACCCCGGCCGGCAAGGCTGTGCACATGCTGCGCCGGGTCATCACCGGGCAGGCGCCCACCGCCCGGGCCGTCACCGTCCGCCAGGTGGAGCGCGAGCGCTGGTCCGCCTCCGAGCTGGCGCACGGGGTGCCGCCCGGGCACGCGGTGCTGTCGCTGACGACCGTGCGGGGTGAGCACGCGCCGCCGCTGCTGGTGGATCTGCGGGGCTGAGGCAGGGCCGAACGGCCACCGGCGGACCGTACGGTGCGGCAGAATCGGCATAGGCTGTTCATACGCGGTGGCCAAATGATCCGAACCGGCCGTCACCGCAACCCCCGTCCGACCGGTTCACCACGACCTGAAGGCCCCATGCCCCCGACGCTCGCCTCGCTCGTCCACCACTCCGCGCTCAAGCTGACCGTGCGCGCGGGCGAGGACCGCCTCGACGTGCCCGTCCGGTGGGCGCACGTCAGCGAGCTGGCCGACCCCGTCCCCTACATGGAGGGCGGCGAGCTGCTGCTGATCACCGCACTCAAGCTGGACGCGGAGGACCCGCAGGCCATGCGGCGGTACGTGCGGCGGCTGGCCGGTGCGGGAGTGGTCGGGCTCGGCTTCGCGGTCGGCGTCAACTACGAGGAGATTCCCGCGGCCCTCGTCGACGCCGCCGAGGAGGAGGGGCTGCCGCTGCTGGAAGTGCCCCGCCGCACCCCGTTCCTCGCCATCAGCAAGGCCGTCTCCGCCGCGATCGCCGCCGACCAGTACCGGGCCGTCACGGCCGGCTTCGCCGCCCAGCGCGAGCTGACCCGGCAGGCGCTGAACGCCGGCCCCGAGGGACTGCTCGGCGCGCTCGCCGCGCAGATCGACGGCTGGGCGGCGCTGTACGACGCCTCGGGTGCCGTCGTCGCCGCCGCGCCCGAGTGGGCCGGCCGCCGCGCCGCCCGGCTCACCGCCGAGGTGGAGCGGCTGCGGGAACGGCCCGCTCCGGCGTCGTCGGTGGTGGGCGGACCGGACAACGAGGACCGGGTGGAACTGCACTCTCTGGGGACGGGGAAGCGCCCGCGGGACGCGCTCGCCGTGGGCACGGCGGCCGCGCTGGGCACCGCCGAGCGCTACGCCCTGCACTCCGCGATCGCCCTGCTCACCCTCACCACCGAACGCTCCCGCTCGCTGCACGCGGCCGAACAGCGGATCGGCGCGGCGGTGCTGCGCATGCTGCTCGCCGGCGAGCCCGACCACGCCCGGGCGGTCGCCGGTGACCTGTACGGCGGGCTGCTCGACGCGCCGTTCCGGATGATCGTCGCCGAGCCGGGGTCCGGCGGCGACCCGCTGGGCACGCTCGCGGAGACGGTCGACGCCGCGGCGGCGCGCTCCGGTGAGGCGGTGCTCGTGGTGCCGGAGCGGGAGCGGCTGGTGGTGCTGGTCGCCGACGGGGGCGCGGCGGTGGCTGCGTGCACCCGGTACGCGTCGGGGCTGGAGCGCGCCCGGGGCGTGCCCGAGCAGGGGGCGGCCGAGGAGGACGACCTGGTCGTCGGCCTCTCGGCGCCGGCCGGCCCGATAGCGGCGGCCGCCGCCTACAAGCAGGCCGAGCAGGCGCTCTCGGTGGCGCGGCGACGCGGACGGGTGCTCGTCGAGCACGACCAGCTGGCCGCGGGCTCGGTGCTGCCGCTGCTGGCCGACGACGCGGTGAAGGCCTTCGCCGACGGGTTGCTGCGGCCCCTGTACGAGCACGACGCGACGGGCCGCGGGGACCTGGTCGCCTCGCTGCGCGCCTGGCTCTCCCGGCACGGCCAGTGGGACGCGGCCGCGGCGGACCTTGGCGTCCACCGGCACACCCTGCGGTACCGGATGCGCAGGGTCGAGGAGATCCTGGGCCGCAGCCTCGACGACCCCGACGTCCGCATGGAACTGTGGCTGGCCCTGAAGACGACGTCGACGGAGTGACCGGCTCCACCGCGCCAAACCGGCGCACCCCACCCCCCGACTGCTACGACTCGGACAAGCGACCCCGGCCCGCCGCCGCCCTACCGTGGACCACGAACCGAACGCACACCCACAACGCGGAAGGGCCGGGACGACACACATGACTTCCACCCACGCCTTCTGGCTCGCCGGCCGCCAGGCCACCGGCGAGGACACCTTCGACGTCACCTCCCCGTGGGACGGCCGTCTCGTCGGCAAGGTCAGCGTGCCGACCGAGGCCCAGGTCGAGGAGGCCGTGGCCGCCGCGTACGCCGTCCGCGACGACTTCGCCGCCACCCCGGCCCACGTGCGTGCCGCCGCCCTCGACCACGTCAGCAGGCGTCTGGTCGAGCGCACCGAGGAGATCGCCCAGCTGATCTCCGCCGAGAACGGCAAGCCGATCAAGTGGGCCCGGGGCGAGGTCGGCCGTGCCGTCTCCGTCTTCCGGTTCGCCGCCGAGGAGGCCCGCCGCTTCAACGGCGGCGAGGCCCAGCGCCTGGACACCGACGCCGGCGGCCAGGGCCGGCTGGCGCTGACCCGCCGCTTCCCGAAGGGCGTCGTCCTCGGCATCGCGCCGTTCAACTTCCCGCTGAACCTGTGCGCGCACAAGATCGCCCCGGCCATCGCCGCCGGCGCCCCGATGATCCTCAAGCCCGCCCCGGCCACCCCGCTGTCCGGCCTCATCCTCGGTGACCTGCTCGCCGAGACCGAGCTGCCCGCCGGTTCCTGGTCGATCCTCCCGGTCGCCAACGACCGCATGCCCGCCCTGGTCCAGGACGAGCGCCTGCCGGTGATCTCCTTCACCGGTTCGGAGAAGGTCGGCTACGCGATCATGGACTCGGTGCCGCGCAAGCACTGCACCCTGGAACTCGGCGGCAACGGCGCGGCCGTCGTGCTCGGCGACTTCGCGAGCGACGAGGACCTGGACCGGGCCGCGACCCGCATCGCGACCTTCTCCAACTACCAGGGCGGCCAGTCCTGCATCTCCGTGCAGCGGGTCATCGCGGACGCCGCCGTGTACGACCGTCTGCTGCCGCGCATCGTCGCCGCCGTCGAGGCCCAGGTCACCGGTGACCCGAGCGACGCCAAGACCGACGTCGGCCCGCTCGTCAGCGAGGACGCCGCCAAGCGCGTCGAGTCCTGGGTGGACGAGGCCGTCGCCGCCGGCGCGAAGCTCCTCACGGGCGGCGAGCGCGACGGCGCCTCCTACACGCCGACCGTCCTCACCGAGGTGCCCGCCGACACCACGATCGCCTGCGAGGAGGTCTTCGGGCCGGTCCTCACGGTGCGGAAGGTGGACGGCGAGGCCGAGGCCTTCGCCGCCGTCAACGACTCCAAGTACGGCCTCCAGGCGGGTGTGTTCACGCACGACCTGCAGGTCGCCTTCCGCGCCCACCGCGCCCTCGAGGTCGGCGGCGTCGTGATCGGCGACGTGCCGTCCTACCGCGCCGACCAGATGCCGTACGGCGGCGCCAAGCAGTCCGGTGTGGGCCGCGAGGGCGTGCGGTTCGCGATGGACGACTACACATACGAGCGCGTGCTGGTCCTCACCGGGCTCGCGCTCTGACCTGACACGAACAGGTCGGAGGGACGGCCGGAGCCCACTGTGCGGGGGCTCCGGCCGTTTCTGCTTCCAGGGCACCGACCTGCATTCGAAGAGCGTCAGAATGGCCGGTTTCCCAACCCTTGCGGGAGTGCGCTCAGGACATCGACAAGCGCCGCCGGCTCTGACACGGATGCTCACGCCCGGCCGACGCCGGCAGCGGTGATCCTCTGTTTGCCCGTATGCACGGGCGGTCCCCGGAAAGTCCCGATCAACACTTTCGCATCTCTCAGAAATCGCCGGGGACCTGGCCGGTGCCCGACAGGTGTTCCGTGAGGAACCCTGTCGCGGTTGACCGGTCCTGTTTGTCACGATTGCTCTGGTTCGCGGCAGAGTCAAGAGAGTCGGCCCGATTACTGAGCGGAGGTCGGCTGCGGGGGGAGTTCGAACCGCAGCAGGGCTCCGGCCCGCTGCGTGCGCAGTTCCGTCTCCGTGTCCACGTGCCGCACCTCGCCGCCGTCGTCGATGGCGGCCTCGGCCATTTCATCGATCACGTCGGGCACCTCGCGCAGCGGCTCCCCGCAGAGCGGGCAGGTCTTCCCCGAGCGCGTCAGCAGCCCGTCCCGGTCGCAGACGAAGCCCGTCACGACGGCCTGGCCGTCCACCGCCAGCGTCCGGATCGCGGCCACGGACGCCGCCCACAGCGTCTCGTCGAGCCCGACGGCGGCAGGTCTGCGGGCCGCCTTGGCCTCGAGGATCTCGCCGACCAGCCGCCGCTGCTCCTCCTCGGCGTGGTCGGTGACGAGCTCCCCCACCTTCTGCCGGATGTCCTCGGGCGTCGCGGTCTCCAGGTCGAGGGTGAAGGTCCCGACGAGGCGGTCCGTCAGCTCACGCGGCAGGAAGTCGACGAAGACCGACACCTCGTGCGCCTGACCGCCGGCGGCGAGAAGGTCATAGCCCCCGCTCCCGAACAGTCGCTTGAGCTCGCCGACCAGCCGCCGGTAGTGCTTCTTGCTCAGCTCGTCCGCCTTGTTACGGACGCGGTACTCGGCGAACTCGTCGGAGTAGGCGTGTTTGCTCAGCACGCGGTCACGGATCACCTCGAGCTCGCGGACCTCGTCGAGGTAGTACTCCCAGACCTGGCCCACGCTCTTGTCGACGACGACGGCGCAGGTGCGGTAGTACTCGTCGAGCACACCCAGAAGGGGCCGGACATAGGGATCGGCGTCCACCACGATGTTCTCGCGCGTCCTGCGGGGCAGCCACACCTGTTCGTAGACGTCGTGGCCGGCGCAGGAGAAGACCGCGATGGTTCCCGGCCTGAGGGGCTCTTCCTTCAGTGTCTTCTCGATCCTCGCGATATCCTCGCGGAGCGAGAGCCGCACGGCGTGCTCGGCCGACGCGTCCTCCGCGAGCGGCTGGATGCGGTTCATCAGGCTCGTTACGCGGCTGTCGAATTCTCGGCGGTCGGGCCTGCCGGGGTTCACCGGGACGTACACGGACACCACTGGGAGTCCGTCGCCTCTCAGCCGCAGGATTCGCTCGATCTGCCCTTGCGTGATCATCGCCGCTCCTCGCCGCTCCATGAGCCTCGTCGCCCGATGGGCCTCGCCCCTCGTTCCAGCTAACGAGGTGGGCGGGGCGGCGGCAACCGCAGCGCGACGGCCGCGGGCGGACCCCGGGAAGCACGCCCCCCGACGGCGACCGAAAGCGGGCCCGTGGCGATCAGTGCGTCGCGGTGGCATGGTCATGAGGCGGAGCGGGCGCGGGCGGCACGCGTGCGATGCCGTTCCCTCCGGGCACAGGGCCCCGGTGATCGCCTTGCGGACCGCCCGCCAGGTCCGCAGGGAGCAGTTCAGACGGACGCACAGCTCGGCCGGTTCCTGCGCGCCGCGGCTCTCGCCGGGATGCTTCAGGGCCCCCTGCTCGGCCGGGAAGTCCGTAGGCGTCGGCGGCCGCCGTCCCGCCGCCCAGGACGGTGCGGCCGGCGGTCAAGGCGACCACCCGGGCGCCGCGGGAGGCGACGGCCTCGTCGACGAGCCCCCTCACCCGGCCCGGCCGCGGCTCGCGAAGCGCTTCGACAGCGAATCCGACGGGCGGGAGTGCCGTGCGAAACCAGTACACCCCGCCGTCACCCGCCTTCGGCGGCCATTCCACCCGAACGGCGCGCGAGGGGTGGTGGGACCGGCCCGTTTCGGGTACCAACGATCCAGTAGCACCGGTCGGTAACGAACGACCCTCAATGATCCCTCTTCGCGGCGAGGTGAGCCTCAATGTCCGCCCCCACCACCCAACGCACCAACGTCACCGAACGCGAGGCCCGCCAGGTGGCGGAGGCCGCCCGGGAACAGGACTGGCACAAGCCGAGCTTCGCCAAGGAACTGTTCCTCGGCCGCTTCCGGCTCGACCTCATCCACCCCCATCCGCTCCCCGACGCCGAGTCCGTACGGCGCGGGGAGGCGTTCCTGGCCGAACTGCGCGCCTTCTGCGAGTCGACGGTCGACTCCGCCCGCATCGAGCGCGAGGCCCGCATCCCGGACGAGGTCATCACGGGCCTGAAGGAAATCGGCGCCCTCGGCATGAAGATCGACCCGAAGTACGGCGGTCTCGGCCTGACCCAGCTCTACTACAACAAGGCGCTGGCCCTGGCCGGCTCCGCCAGCCCCGCCGTCGGCGCCCTGCTCTCCGCCCACCAGTCGATCGGCGTACCGCAGCCGCTGAAGATCTTCGGCACCCAGGAGCAGAAGGACGCCTTCCTGCCCCGCTGCGCCCGCACCGACATCTCCGCCTTCCTGCTCACCGAGCCGGACGTCGGCTCCGACCCGGCACGCCTGGCCACCACGGCCGTGCCCGACGGCGACACCTACGTGCTCGACGGGGTCAAGCTGTGGACCACCAACGGAGTCGTCGCCGACCTGCTCGTCGTCATGGCCCGGGTGCCGAAGTCCGAGGGCCACAAGGGCGGCATCACCGCCTTCGTGGTGGAGGCCACCGCCGAGGGCGTCACCGTCGAGAACCGCAACTCCTTCATGGGGCTGCGCGGCATCGAGAACGGCGTCACCCGCTTCCACCAGGTCCGGGTGCCCGCCGCCAACCGCATCGGCCCGGAGGGCGCGGGTCTGAAGATCGCGCTCACCACCCTCAACACCGGCCGGCTGTCGCTGCCCGCGATGTGCGCCGGAGCCGGCAAGTGGTGCCTGAAGATCGCCCGGGAGTGGGCGGCGGAGCGGGAGCAGTGGGGCAAGCCGGTCGCGCTGCACGAGGCCGTCGGCTCCAAGATCAGCTTCATCGCGGCCACCACCTTCGCCCTGGAGGCCGTGCTCGACCTGTCCTCGCAGATGGCCGACGAGGACCGCAACGACATCCGCATCGAGGCCGCCCTCGCCAAGCTCTACGGCTCCGAGATGGCCTGGCTGATGGCCGACGAGCTGGTCCAGATCCGCGGCGGCCGCGGCTACGAGACCGCCGAGTCCCTGAAGGCGCGCGGCGAGCGGGCCGTCCCCGCCGAGCAGATGCTGCGCGACCTGCGCATCAACCGCATCTTCGAGGGCTCCACGGAGATCATGCACCTGCTGATCGCCCGCGAGGCCGTCGACGCCCACCTCTCGGTCGCCGGTGACCTCATCGATCCCGACAAGACCCTCTCGGACAAGGCGAGGGCGGGCGCGAACGCGGGCGTCTTCTACGCCAAGTGGCTGCCGAAGCTGGTCGCGGGCCCCGGACAACTGCCGTCCTCGTACGGCGAGTTCAAGCGCGAGGTCGACCTCTCCGGCCATCTGCGCTACGTCGAGCGGCACGCCCGCAAGCTGGCCCGCTCCACCTTCTACGCCATGTCCCGCTGGCAGGGCCGGATGGAGACCAAGCAGGGCTTCCTCGGCCGGATCGTGGACATCGGCGCCGAACTGTTCGCGATGAGCGCGGCCTGCGTCCGCGCCGAGCGGCTGCGCGGTGAGGGCGAGCACGGCCGCGAGGCCTATCAGCTCGCCGACGCCTTCTGCCGCCAGGCCCGCATCCGGGTCGAGGAACTCTTCGGCCGCCTGTGGGCCAACACCGACGACCTCGACCGCAAGGTGGTCAAGGGAGTCCTCGGCGGCGCCTACACCTGGCTCGAGGAGGGCGTCATCGACCCGTCCGGGGACGGCCCGTGGATCGCCGACGCGACCCCCGGACCGTCCGCACGGCCGAACGAACGGCGCCCCTTCGGCGCCTGAACATCCCGCCCCGGACCGGGCGCCTGGGCTCAGACGCCCCAGGTGCCCTGGTTCGAGGCGCAGTTCCAGCCGGTGCCCTTCAGGGTGAACTTCACCTTGTAGGAACGGGTGTTGAGCAGGTGCGTGGGCACCTTCAGCCCGAGGCTGGTCTTCTTCTTGAGCGTCGTGGTGTACACGGACACCGTCTTGGTCGTGTTCTTGGTGACCTTGCCGTCCTTCGCCTTGGCCGTGCCGAAGCGGATGTTGCGGACGTTCGTGACGGTGAACGTGACCTTCTTGAAGCTCTTGGTGGTGCTCTTGTTCTTGATCCCGAAGTACAGACCGCCGTTGGTCACCCAGCCGTGCGAGTCGACGTAGAAGCGGCTCGGGTAGACCAGGTCGACCGGGCAGCCGGTGCTCGTCGCCGTCGCGGCGGACGCGACACCGCCCAGACCGAGCTGAGCGGCGGTGACGACCCCCGCCGCCGCCAGGACGGTCGCGGTCGTGCGCATGCGGTTCATCGTGGTGTCTCTCCTCCCCCTGTGAGCCACTTGGACTTGGCTCCAGCGGGCAGGATGCCATGAGTGAGGGCCCCGCACCCGGGAAATCACCCGGTCCGGCGGCCCTCGCGGTCGTCGTTGACGCGCGGGTGTGGATGATGTTCACCTCGACCCCACATGGGGAGTTTCAAGAACAATCACCCCATCCGGCGACGAAAACCGGTGACGCGCCCTTCCATGGGGGACGCCCTGTCCGGACGCGCGCGGCTTGCGGCGACAATGGGGGGATGACCGACAGTCCCGCCAGCCCCGCGCCCCTCGCCGACCCGCACCTCGTGTACGACCCCGTCGCGGGCGACGGCCCGAAGGACGTGGTGATCCTCGGCTCCACCGGGTCCATCGGAACCCAGGCCATCGACCTCGTGCTGCGCCATCCCGACCGCTTCCGGGTCACCGCGCTCTCCGCGAACGGTGCCCGCCCGGCCCTGCTCGCCGAGCAGGCGCACCGCCTGCGGGCGCGGACCGTCGCGGTCGCCCGCCAGGACGCCGTGTCCGCCCTGCGCGAGGCGCTGACCGGGCTCTACGGCGCCTCGGAGCCGCTGCCCGAGATCCTCGCCGGACCGGACGCGGCCACCCACCTCGCGGCCTCCGACTGCCACACCGTGCTGAACGGCATCACCGGGTCCATCGGCCTCGCGCCCACCCTGGCCGCCCTGGAGGCGGGCCGCACCCTGGCGCTCGCCAACAAGGAGTCGCTGATCGTCGGCGGCCCGCTGGTCAAGGCGCTCGCCAAGCCCGGGCAGATCATCCCGGTGGACTCCGAGCACGCCGCGCTCTTCCAGGCACTCGCCTCCGGCACCCGCGCCGACGTGCGCAAGCTCGTCGTCACCGCGTCCGGCGGCCCCTTCCGCGGCCGGACCAGGGCGGAGCTGGCGAACGTCACCGTCGAGGACGCCCTCGCGCATCCCACCTGGGCGATGGGCCCGGTGATCACGATCAACTCGGCGACCCTCGTCAACAAGGGCCTGGAAGTCATCGAGGCGCACCTGCTCTACGACATTCCCTTCGACCGCATTGAGGTCGTCGTGCATCCGCAGTCGTATGTCCACTCGATGGTCGAGTTCACCGACGGATCCACGATCGCCCAGGCGACGCCCCCCGACATGCGCGGGCCCATCGCCATCGGTCTGGGCTGGCCCGAACGGGTCCCGGACGCGGCGCCCGCCTTCGACTGGAGCAAGGCCTCCACGTGGGAGTTCTTCCCGCTCGACAACGAGGCCTTCCCCTCGGTGAACCTCGCCCGGCACGTGGGGCAGCTCGCGGGCACCGCTCCGGCGGTGTTCAATGCCGCCAACGAGGAATGCGTCGAGGCGTTCCGCAGCGGCGCACTGCCCTTCAACGGAATCATGGAGACCGTGACCCGGGTGGTGGAGGAGCACGGCACCCCGGTCACGGGAACTCCGCTCACCGTGTCGGACGTCCTCGAAGCGGAGACCTGGGCCCGGGCCAGGGCCCGCGAACTGACAGACCGGACCGCGGAGGCGCGTGCATGACGACCTTGATGTTCATCCTCGGCATAGTGGTCTTCGCGGTCGGCCTGCTCGTCTCCATCGCGTGGCACGAGCTGGGGCACCTGTCCACGGCCAAGCTCTTCGGCATCCGCGTCCCGCAGTACATGGTCGGATTCGGCCCGACCATCTGGTCGCGCAGGAAGGGCGAGACCGAGTACGGCATCAAGGCCGTCCCGCTCGGCGGCTACATCCGCATGATCGGCATGTTCCCGCCCGACGACGCCGGCCGGGTCTCCGCCCGCTCCACCTCGCCGTGGCGCGGCATGATCGAGGACGCCCGCTCCGCCGCCTTCGAGGAGCTGAAGGAGGGCGACGAGACACGCATGTTCTACACGCGCAAGCCGTGGAAGCGCGTCATCGTCATGTTCGCGGGCCCGTTCATGAACCTGGTGCTCGCGATCGGCCTGTTCCTCACCGTGCTGATGGGCTTCGGCATCCAGCAGCAGACCACCACCGTCGCCTCCGTCTCGCCCTGCGTCATCGCGCAGAGCGAGAACCGCGACAGCTGCAAGAAGTCCGACCCCGCCTCCCCGGCGGCGGCCGCCGGCATGAAGAACGGCGACCGCATCGTCTCCTTCGCCGGCACGCCGACCAGGGACTGGAACACGCTGTCCGACCTCATCCGGGACAGCGCGGGCAAGGACGTCACGCTCGTCGTCGACCGCAAGGGCCAGGAGCTGACCCTGCATGCGAAGATCGCCACGAACCAGGTCGCCAAGAAGGACTCCAGCGGAACCTACGTCCAGGGCCAGTACGTCAAGGCGGGCTTCCTCGGCTTCAGCTCCGCCACCGGTGTCGTCAAACAGGACTTCGGCCAGTCCGTGACCTGGATGACCGACCGGGTGGGCGACGCCGTCGACTCGCTCATCGCCCTGCCCGGCAAGATCCCCGCCCTGTGGGACGCCGCCTTCGGCGACGGCCCGCGCGAACCGGACTCCCCGATGGGCATCGTCGGCGCGGCCCGGGTCACCGGCGAGATCGCCACGCTGGACATCCCGGCCTCGCAGCAGCTCGCCATGGCCGTGTTCGTGGTCGCCGGGTTCAACCTCTCCCTGTTCCTGTTCAACATGCTCCCGCTGCTCCCGCTCGACGGCGGGCACATCGCGGGCGCCCTGTGGGAGTCGCTGCGGCGCGGCGTCGCCCGCGTGCTGCGCCGCCCGGACCCGGGCCCCTTCGACGTGGCGAAGCTGATGCCGGTGGCGTACGTGGTGGCGGGCATCTTCGTCTGCTTCACGATCCTCGTGCTGATCGCCGACGTCGTTAACCCGGTGAAAATCTCCTAGCCACCGGATGTCGGAGGCGGCCCGGAAGCCCCGTGTTCCGGGCCGCCTTCCATTGAGCGTGTTTGCCGGGTGGGATGTGCCCCGGCCCGCGCCCGTGCCGTAATCTCGAAGCCTGGAGCCCGCCGATCACGGGACCGGACCTTGATCCACGACTTGGGGTTGCACAGCAGATGACTGCGATTTCTCTCGGCATGCCGTCCGTTCCGACCAAGCTGGCCGAGCGCCGGAAGAGCCGGCAGATCCAGGTCGGATCCGTGGCGGTCGGTGGGGACGCGCCCGTCTCGGTCCAGTCGATGACCACGACCCGTACGTCCGACGTGGGCGCCACCCTCCAGCAGATCGCCGAGCTGACCGCGTCCGGCTGCCAGATCGTCCGGGTCGCCTGCCCCACCCAGGACGACGCCGACGCCCTCGCGACCATCGCCCGCAAGTCGCAGATCCCGGTGATCGCGGACATCCACTTCCAGCCGAAGTACGTCTTCGCCGCCATCGAGGCGGGCTGCGCCGCCGTCCGCGTCAACCCCGGCAACATCAAGCAGTTCGACGACAAGGTCAAGGAGATCGCGCGGGCCGCCAGGGACCACGGCACCCCGATCCGGATCGGCGTCAACGCGGGTTCCCTGGACCGGCGGCTGCTGCAGAAGTACGGCAAGGCCACCCCGGAGGCGCTGGTCGAGTCGGCCCTGTGGGAGGCGTCCCTGTTCGAGGAGCACGACTTCCGGGACATCAAGATCTCGGTCAAGCACAACGACCCGGTCGTGATGATCGAGGCCTACAAGCAGCTCGCCGCCCAGTGCGACTACCCGCTGCACCTCGGCGTCACGGAGGCCGGCCCCGCCTTCCAGGGCACGATCAAGTCGGCGGTCGCCTTCGGCGCGCTGCTCTCCCAGGGCATCGGCGACACCATCCGGGTCTCGCTGTCCGCGCCGCCCGTGGAGGAGGTCAAGGTCGGTAACCAGATCCTGGAGTCCCTGAACCTCAAGCAGCGCGGCCTGGAGATCGTCTCCTGCCCGTCCTGCGGCCGCGCCCAGGTCGACGTCTACAAGCTGGCCGAAGAGGTCACCGCCGGTCTGACCGGTATGGAGGTCCCGCTCCGCGTCGCCGTCATGGGCTGCGTCGTGAACGGCCCCGGCGAGGCCCGCGAGGCCGACCTCGGCGTCGCCTCGGGCAACGGCAAGGGCCAGATCTTCGTCAAGGGCGAGGTCATCAAGACCGTCCCCGAGTCCAAGATCGTGGAGACCCTCATCGAGGAGGCCATGAAGCTCGCCGAGGCCATGGAGGCCGACGGCGTGGCCTCCGGCGAGCCCGAGGTCTCGGTAGCGGGCTGACGCCCACACCGGCCGGCCCGAACTGCCGGCCGGCTCGCTCCCTTCGCGCGCCCCGTGCCAGGCCCTGCGCCGGAACGTCCTGCTGGACGCGTCCGGAGCGGGCCGGGCCCGGGGCGTCCGGCTGTCGGGGAGGTGGGGGAGCGGTAGCGCGCGGCGAGGTCACCGTGCCGTGGGGCGTGCCCCGTCGGGCGTGCCCCGGGCGCCCCTCTGCGAGCCGGGCGGGATGCGGCGGGTCCCCTCACTCCTCTCCTTCGCCCCGCGTCGGGTCCTGGACCGGGGCGTCCTGCTGGACCGAGCCGGGAGCGGCGCGGTCCGGGGCGGCCGGGCTGTAGGGGGACTGCGGAGGCGGTGGGGCGCTGCGGTCGCCGGGGGCGCCCGCGCCTGCGGCCGGCATGCGCAGCGCGAGCAGGGCCACGTCGTCACCGCTCGGCCCTATCCGTCTCAGCAGCTCGTCGCAGAAGTCGTCCACGGTCCCCTCGCCCAGCCGCCCGGCCAGCATGGCGGCGTGGTGGCGCAGCTTGGCCATGCCGAGGTCGATCGGGCGGTCCCGGCTCTCCACGAGGCCGTCGGTGTAGAGCAGCAGCGTGCACTCGGCGGGCAGTTCCGCGGTGGCGTCCGGCCAGCTCAGGCCCAGGTGCAGCGTGGCGCTCATGCCGATCAGCGGCCCGTGCCCGCCGGTCAGGAACCGCGCTTCGCCCTCACGGCTCACCAGCAGCGGCGGCGGGTGCCCGGCGTTCACCCAGCGCAGCCGCCATGGGCCGCCCTCGGGGCCCTCGATCCGCGCGAAGAGCAGCGTGGCCATCGGGGCGTCGCTGGTGTTCGTCACCGCCTCGTCGAGGCGGCGCATGATCACGCTGGGCGGCTCCCGGTCGACCCAGGCCAGGCCCCGCAGCATGTTGCGGACCTCGGCCATGTGGGCGGCGGCCTTGAGGTCGTGGCCCACCACGTCCCCGATCACCAGGGCCATCACCCCGTCGCTGAGCAGGAAGGCGTCGTACCAGTCGCCGCCGATCTCCATCGCCCGCTGCGCGGGCAGGTAGCGCGCGGCCATCCGCAGGTGGTCCACCTGGGGCAGCGGGGCCAGCAGCTGACGCTGCATGGTCGCGGCGACGTTGCGCTGCTCCTCGTAGAGCCGCTCGTTGTCCAGCACCAGCGCCACACGCCAGCCCAGGTCGGCGAGGAGCCGTACCTCGGCGTCGGTGAACGCGGGGGACGCGTCGGCGCGGCCCACGGTCAGCATCCCGTAGTGGTGCCGGCGGGCGCGCAGCGGCACCACGACGGCCGAGTGACCGCCGAGCCGCTCGAACAGCGGCCCGTGGGTCGCGGCGAGCGGGGCGTCCCCGTCCCGCAGCTCCTCCGCGATCAGCAGCACGGGCTCCTCGTCACTCGTCGCCCGGGCCAGCGCCCGGCGGGCCCTGCGCGGCAGCGGCGACAGCGGACCCTCCAGCTGTTTCGCCCGGTGCGGGTGCGCAGGACAGCGGACGGCGACCCGCTCCAGCGCCCCGGTCCGCTCCGAGCGCAGGGCCACCGCGGCCCAGTCGCCCAGTTCCGGGACGAGCATCCGCAGCACCCGGCGCACCTGACCGGTCGGGTTCCGGGCCGAGATCAGCACCGAGGAGATCTTCGACACCAGGTTCAGCCGGGCAGTCAGCGCCTCCAGGGCGCTGGTGCGCGCCGCCGCCCGCCGCTCGGCCTCCCGGTGCAGGCTGAAGTCGCTGAAGACGATCGCCAGCCCCGCCCTGAGGCCCGCCAGCCGCAGGGGAGTGGTCGCCCAGATGATCGGCAGCGTCGTGCCGTCGGCGCGCAGGAAGTACTCCTCGCTGCCCTGCTCGACGGACCGGTTGTCATGCAGCGGAGCCCGCATCAGGCACTGCTCGCGGGGCACCGCGCTGCCGTCGGGACGGCGGTGCAGAAGGTCGTGCGCGTCACGGCCGAGCATCTCGCCGGCCGTCCGGCCCAGGAGCTGCTCGGCCCACGGGTTGACGTACGTGATGCGACCGGCCAGGTCGATGGTGAAGACACCGGTGCCCAGATCACGCAGGATCGCGTCCGGGAGCTCCGGCTCACGGCTCGCGTCCGCCCCGCTCATGCCCTCACGCCCTCGTTTCCGGTGCCACACCCACCGCGTTCCCGCCACCGTCCGATAAATGGCTTCTTGTGTCATTTTCACCTTTAGTCGCGGGTCGCTCCCTCTTCGGCGCGGCGTGTTGCCCGCGGCCCCACCGCGGCCCCGGGCCCGGTACCGGGGGGCGGCGCCGCCAGGAATCCGCAGGTACAGTGCGGAGATCAGCAGAACCCCAGCGTGAGGCCCCGCCCGTGTTGACCCAGACCACCTCCCGGGTGCTCGAACCGAGCGACCTTGACGCCGCGCTCGCCGTCCTCGACCGCGAGCCGGTCGCGAACGCCTTCGTGACCTCCCGGGTGCAGGTCGCGGGCCTCGACCCCTGGCGGCTCGGCGGCGAGATGTGGGGCTGGTACGAGGACGGCATGCTCACGTCCCTCTGCTACGCCGGTGCCAACCTCGTCCCCATCTGCGCCACCCCGCGCGCGGTGCGCGCCTTCGCCGACCGCGCCCGCAGGGCCGGCCGCCGCTGCTCCTCCATCGTCGGACCCGCCGACTCCACCGCCCAGCTCTGGCGCCTGCTCGAACCGCACTGGGGCCCGGCCCGCGAGGTCCGCGCCCAGCAGCCCCTGATGGTCACCGACCGCATGCCCGGTGACATCGCCCCGGATCCCTACGTCCGCCGCATCCGCAAGGACGAGATGGAGACGATCATGCCGGCGTGCGTGGCGATGTTCACCGAGGAGGTCGGGGTGTCCCCGCTGGCCGGGGACGGCGGCCTGCTGTACCAGGCGCGGGTGGCCGAGCTCGTCGGCTCCGGCCGCTCCTTCGCCCGCCTCGACGAGCACGGCAAGGTCGTCTTCAAGGCGGAGATCGGCGCGGCGACGGCCCAGGCCTGCCAGATCCAGGGCGTGTGGGTCGCCCCCGAGTACCGGGGCCGGGGCCTGGCCGCGCCCGGCATGGCGGCGGTGCTGCGCTACGCCCTGGCCGACGTGGCGCCCGTGGTCAGCCTCTACGTGAACGACTTCAACACCGCGGCGCGCCGCACGTACCGCCGGGTGGGCTTCCAAGAGGTGGGAGCCTTCATGAGCATCCTGTTCTGAGGCCCCTGTACGCTCCCCGCATGGACCTCGTGATCGGCCCCCTGGACCTCGCAGCCCACGTCGATGAGGCCCTGTCCGTCCAAGCCCTCGCCTTCGGTCTGGGCCCGGAGGAAGTCGCCGTACGCCGCCAGATCGTCCAGCGTCACATGCAGTACCCGGGCGCCCGGGCCCTCGGCGCGACGACCGCGCGGGGCCACCTCGTGGGTTTCGTCTACGGCATGCCCAACTCCCGCGGCCACTGGTGGTCCACCGTCGTGGAGCCCTACCTCCGCGCCGGGCGGAACGAATACTGGCTGGACGACTCCTTCGTCATCACCGAGCTGCACGTCCACCCCGACCACCAGAACCGGGGCATCGGCCGCCGCCTGATCACCACCATCACCGACGGCGCCGACGAACCCCGCTCGATCCTCTCCGCGATCGACGTCGAGAGCCCCGCCCGCGGCCTCTACCACTCCCTCGGCTACATCGACCTCGCCCGCCAGGTGCACTTCCCGAGCGCCGCCAAGCCGTACGCCGTGATGGGCGCCCCCCTGCCGCTGCGCAGGGGTTAACCGATTTCCACCGGCACAGCCCGCCCGGCTAACCTCCTATGCCGTAGCCCTCCCCCACTCCCGGCTTCGCAGGAGCGGGGGGACCCTCATCCGGCAGGAGTACGACAACCATGGCGAACGCACCGGTCCAGCGCATGTCCCAGTTGATGGCGAAGACGCTGCGCGACGACCCGGCGGACGCCGAGGTCCTCAGCCACAAGCTCCTCGTCCGCGCGGGCTACGTCCGCCGTACCGCAGCGGGCATCTGGTCCTGGCTGCCGCTCGGCAAGAAGGTCCTCGCCAACGTGGAGCGGATCGTCCGCGAGGAGATGGACGCCATCGGCGGCCAGGAGGTCTCCCTCCCCGCCCTGCTGCCGCGCGAGCCCTACGACGCCACCGGCCGCTGGGACGAGTACGGCCAGGAGCTGTTCCGGCTGAAGGACCGCAAGGGCGGCGACTACCTCCTCGGCCCGACCCACGAGGAGATCTTCACCCTGCTGGTCAAGGACCAGTGCACGTCCTACAAGGACCTGCCGGTGATCCTCTACCAGATCCAGTCCAAGTTCCGTGACGAGGCCCGCCCCCGCGCCGGCATCCTGCGCGGCCGCGAGTTCCTGATGAAGGACTCGTACTCCTTCGACCTCGACGACGAGGGCCTGGCGAAGTCCTACGCCCTGCACCGCCAGGCCTACCAGAACATCTTCGACCGGCTCGGCCTCGACTACCGCATCTGCGCGGCCACCGCCGGCGCCATGGGCGGCTCGAAGTCCGAGGAGTTCCTCGCCCCGGCCGAGGCCGGCGAGGACACCTTCGCCGACTGCCCGAACTGTGACTTCGCCGCCAACACGGAGGCCATCACCTACGAGCTGCAGCCGGTGGACGGCTCGGACGTCCCCGCGCTCGAGGAGATCCCCACCCCCGACACCCCGACCATCGAGACCCTCGCCGCCTCGCTCGGTGTCCAGGCCTCGGCCACCCTGAAGAACCTGCTGGTCAAGGTGGACGGCGAGATCGTCGCCGTCGGCGTCCCCGGTGACCGCGAGGTGGACCTCGGCAAGCTGGAGGAGCACTTCGCCCCGGCCGCCGTCGAGATGGTCACCGAGGCCGACTTCGCCGGCCGCCCCGACCTGGTGCGCGGCTACGTCGGCCCCCAGGGCCTGGGCGACAAGGTCAAGTACGTCGCCGACCCGCGGGTGGCCCCCGGCACCGCCTGGATCACCGGCGCCAACAAGGAGCACACGCACGCGAAGAACGTCGTCGCCGGCCGTGACTTCGAGGTCGACGAGTACGTGGACGTCGTCGTGGTGCGCGACGGCGACCCCTGCCCGAAGTGCGGCACCGGCCTGAAGCTGGACCGCGCCATCGAGATCGGCCACATCTTCCAGCTGGGCCGCAAGTACGCCGACGCCCTCAAGCTGGACGTCCTCGGCCAGAACGGCAAGCCGGTCCGCGTGACCATGGGCTCCTACGGCGTCGGCGTCTCCCGCGCGGTCGCCGCCCTCGCCGAGCAGCACGCCGACGAGCACGGTCTGGTCTGGCCCAAGGAGGTCGCCCCGGCCGACGTGCACGTCGTCGCCGCCGGCAAGGCGGTGCAGACCGAGCTGGCGCTCGACGTCGCGGAGCGGCTGCGGGCCGCCGGCCTGCGCGTCCTGGTCGACGACCGGGCCGGTGTCTCCCCGGGCGTGAAGTTCACCGACGCCGAGCTGATCGGCGTACCGCAGATCCTGGTGGCCGGCCGCCGCTCCGCCGAGGGCGTGCTGGAACTCAAGGACCGCAAGACCGGCGAGCGCGAGGAGCTGTCCGTCGAGGACGCCATCGCCCGTCTGTCCGCCTGACCCCTGACCGGCTCGCGCCCCGCGCCCCATCGGGGGAGCGGGGCGTGAGCCGTGTGGCGTTGCCGCGGTCGGGGCCGGTGGCCGCGCGGGGGCGCTGCCGCGGTCGCGGCCGGTGACTTGCGGGTGCGGGGCGTTCCGTCGTGGGCGCCCCGGTGGTCATGCTGGCCGACCACGACGTCCCGTCCGGCGGGCCTCCGCCCCGGTGGTCACGTGGCTCCGCGCCGGGCCCCCGCCGCGTCCATGCCGTGCCCGCCGGGAGCCGCGGGGCTCGGTGCCTGTCGGGTCCCTGCCGCGTCCATGCCGTACTCGGGCCCCTGGCCGCGCAGGCCGGGCGTCGGCGGCCGTCGACGCGGCTTCGCGTCCTGCTCCGCGCGGAGCGGTTGCGGGCGGTGTCCTGCTGGATCGCGCCGGGAGGCGCAGAGGGCTCGATGCCTGTCGGGTCCCTGCCGTGCCGGCGTCGTGCTCGGGCCCGAGGCCGCGGCGAGCGGACCGGTCCCGGCGGTCATCGCGCGCGCCCGCGTCTCCTGGAAGAGAACCCCGAGCGCGAAGGACGGCCCGGGCATGCGGCCGCGCAGACCGGGGCCGCGGGGCGTCCCGCCGTGCCGGGCGCCGCCCGCCGGGGCTACAGCCAGCCCGCGAATTCGAGCAGCAGCTCCGCGTCCTTCGGGCGGCCCACTCGCAGGGCCCGGGCTCCGGACTCCACCGCGCGGAACAGGGTCCAGCCCCGCAGCCGTTCCAGGTCCACCTCCAGCGACTCCGCGAGCCGCTTGATCCGGCGACGGGTGGTGGACGCCCCGGACGGGTTGGCGATCAGGTCCTCCACCCGGTCGCGCACCAGCCGCGCGAGATCGAAGGCGCACTCGCCGACCACCGGGTCCGGCCCCACCGCCAGCCAGTGCATCCGCTCCCCGGCGAGCACCTTGCTCTGCCGGAACGTGCCGTGCAGCAGCCGGTGCTCCGGCGGCGCGGCCAGCAGTTCCGCACGGGCCGTGAGCGCCGCGTCCACCAGCGGTGCCGTCTCCGGCTCGGCCAGCGCGCCCGCCCGCATCGCCTCCGCCTGCCGCCCGGTCCGCTCCGCCACCGTCTCGAAGGCATGCCCGTCCGGTGGCTCGACCCACAGCCGCCGCAGCGTCCCCGCCGCCTCCAGCAGCGCCTTCGCCTCCGGCAGCGACCGCACCGACACATCCGGGTGCAGCCGCTCCAGCAGCAGCGCCCCGGCCGCGCTGTCCCCTGCGTCCGACTCCAGCAGTTGTACGGCACCCCGTCCCGCCCAGTGCGCCAGCGCCGCCCGCTCGCTCTCCGGCCGGGCCCGGCCCGGGGCCAGCTTCAGCACCGCCGGTGTGCCGTCCGCCCGCCGGACCAGTACCACCAGGCTGCTGCGGCCGCCCGGCACCTGGACCCGCTCCACGGTCAACTCGCGCCGCGCGACCGTCCGTTCGGCCGTCTCCGGCAGCCGTGCCAGCCAGTCGTCCCCGGCCGGCGCCGTCTCACCGAGCGCCCGCACCAGCCGCCGGGGCGGTTCGAAAACCATGCGCGAGTCGTTTCCTTCCTCTCCTGAGCCTGCCCCGCGGGCGGCTCCGCCGTCACCTCGACGGGGACGCCGAGGTACTCGGCCCCGCCGCACCCGTGTCGTCACCGGTCCGCTCGGCGAGCCCAGGGAAGGCTACGCTCTCCCCGCTCCAGCGCACCGCCCGCACCGCGGCCTCCCGCAGCGCCCCGGCGGCCGCACCGCGCCGCTCCCCGGCCGTCGCCCGGACCAGGTCCGAGTAGACACCGGCCACCCGCTCCTCCAGATCGGCGGCGAGCCGCACCGCGGCCGCGGAGTCCGCCACCTGGAACGGCAGCGCGTACGCGGCGCTCGCGGCGACCGGCTCGCCGCCCAGCTCGCGCACCTCGCGCACCAGCGCGTCCCGGCGGGCCCGGTGCGCGTCGTAGGCCGCGCGGGCCTGCTTCAGCCGCTTGTCGCCGACGCGCCCGCCGACGACGCCGTACCCGTACACCGCGGCGTGCTCCGCCGCCAACGCGGCCTGCAGCGCGGTCAGTTCGGCCGATCCGTCCCGCTCGCTCACTTGGCCCCCTCGGTCAGCAGATACGCGTGCGCCGCCCCGGCCGCCGCCGCCGACGCCATCAGCCGGGCCAGCTCGCCCGGCACGTCCAGCAGGTCCTTCGCCCGGCGGTCGGCGAGGCTCCGTTCGGCGGTGGCGAGGAACGCCAGCGCGTCCTTCTCGCCGACGGGCACGGCCAGGGCCGGCGAGGACGCGGCCGTGGCCGTCGGTGCGGCAGAACCGGCGGAGGCGGACACCGGCGCCTGCGTGCCGGTGGCGGTGCGGCCGGCGAACGCCGCCCGGTGCGCCGCGACCTGCGCCCGCAGCGGTCCCAGCGGCTCCGCGAGCGCGGGGTGCGCGGCGAGCACCGCGTCGTACCGCTCCAGCAGCCCCTCACTGTCCCGGGCCGCACGCGCGCGTGCCCGCGCGGTCACCGAAAGGGTCCCGCCGGCGGCGGAGTCGGGACCGGCCGAGCAGCCCACCAGCAGGGCGGCCCCGGCGGCCGAGGCGAGCAGGGATCTTCTGCGCGGACCCGAGAGGGTGCGCGGCGGCGGAGGGTACGACACTGCAGACGTCCTCGGGCACTCGTACGAAGGGAACGGCAGGCAACGGCAGGGAACCGCAGGGAGGGGCGACGCCCATCGGGCGGCATGCCCGTGATCACCGTACCCGCGCCCCGCCGGTACGCCACTCACCGGCACCGCGCGTACACAGGTGGACGGCAACACTCCCTGCGACCGGATACCCTTTGATCAGACACGCGACCCATCCCACAACAGCACACGCGGCCGAGGAGTCACCCGGATGAGCACCACCCAGAGCGAGAGGCTGCGAGAGCTGCTCGAACCGCTCGTCACCTCCCAGGGGCTGGACCTCGAAGAGATCGCCGTGGAATCCGTCGGACGCAAGCGTGTGCTGCGCGTGACCGTCGACTCCGACACCGGAGCGGACCTGGACCGGATCGCCGATGTGAGCCGCGCGCTCTCGGCGAAGCTCGACGAGACCGACGCGATGGGCGACGAAGCGTACGACCTGGAGGTCGGCACCCCCGGCGCGGAGCGCGCCCTGACCGAGCACCGGCACTTCGTGCGCGCCACCGACCGGCTGGTGAGGTTCCAGCTGACCGACGGCGGCGAAGTGGTCGCGCGCATCCTCGAAGTGGACGAGGAGGGCATCGAGGTCGAGGTGCCCGGGGTGAAGGGCCGCAAGGCGACCGCCCGCAGACTCGGTTTCCCGGAGATCGCGAAGGCGCGCGTGCAGGTCGAGTTCAACCGCAAGGACAAGAAGGACATGAAGGAAGAGGAGGAGGCGTAGCCGTGGACATCGACATGAGCGCCCTGCGGGGCTTGGTGCGGGAGAAGGAGATCTCCTTCGACCTGCTGGTCGAGGCGATCGAGTCGGCCCTCCTCATCGCCTACCACCGCACCGAGGGAAGCCGCCGGCACGCGCGCGTGGAGCTCAACCGGGAGACCGGGCATGTGACCGTGTGGGCGAAGGAGGACCCGGAGGACCTCGAGGAGGGCCAGGCGCCCCGCGAGTTCGACGACACCCCGTCCGGCTTCGGCAGGATCGCCGCCACCACCGCCAAGCAGGTGATCCTGCAGCGGCTGCGCGACGCCGAGGACGACGCGACGCTCGGCGAGTACGCCGGCCGTGAGGGCGACATCGTCACCGGCGTGGTCCAGCAGGGCCGCGACCCCAAGAACGTGCTCGTGGACATCGGCAAGCTCGAGGCCATCCTGCCGGTGCAGGAGCAGGTGCCGGGCGAGACGTACCAGCACGGCATGCGTCTGCGGTCGTACGTCGTCCGAGTGGCCAAGGGCGTCCGCGGCCCCTCGGTGACGCTCTCCCGCACGCACCCCAACCTGGTGAAGAAGCTCTTCGCCCTGGAGGTGCCGGAGATCGCCGACGGCTCGGTCGAGATCGCCGCGATCGCCCGCGAGGCCGGTCACCGCACCAAGATCGCCGTGCGGTCCACCCGTTCGGGCCTGAACGCCAAGGGCGCCTGCATCGGCCCCATGGGCGGCCGGGTGCGCAACGTGATGGGCGAACTGAACGGTGAGAAGATCGACATCGTCGACTGGTCGGACGACCCGGCCGAGATGGTGGCGAACGCGCTGTCACCCGCCCGGGTGAGCAGGGTGGACGTCGTGGACCTGGCCGCCCGGTCCGCCCGGGTGACCGTGCCGGACTACCAGCTGTCGCTGGCGATCGGCAAGGAAGGGCAGAACGCCCGGCTCGCCGCCCGGCTGACCGGCTGGCGGATCGACATCCGGCCGGACACCGAGCAGGTCGGGGACCGCGACGGGGAATAGATCTCGGCCGAGTGGCGCTGAGATCACGTCAGCTCGCAGCAAGCAAGTGTTCGACTTTTCCCCCGAAGGGGTTAGGTCGGTGCGGGGAGGTAGACTTAGGAGTGTCTGGCCGGACGCAAGCCCGCGCATGCCCTGAACGCACCTGTGTGGGGTGCAGGCAGCGAGCGGCCAAGGACGCTCTGCTGCGGACCGTGGCGGATCAGGAACGGTGCGTTCCCGATCCTCGCGGTACGCTGCCCGGCCGGGGTGCATACGTACACCCCGACCTGGTCTGTATCGACCAGGCGGTACGCCGCCGGGCGTTCCCTCGGGCGCTGCGCGTCCCCGGGCCGCTCGACGTAAAGGCGTTGCGCCACTACGTCGAGCGACAGACAGTTGCCGAGCAGGCAACGCAGGCAACACCGTAGAAAGCGAGCCGTGCGGAACCCCCCGCGCGGCCTGGTACCTCGCGAGTCGAAAGCAGGTCGAGATTGCGATGAGCACTCGATGAGTACGCGATGAGTACGCCCATGAACTAGCGACGGTCCGGACGCAACCCGGACCTCAGAGGAGCGAAGTGGCTAAGGTCCGGGTCTACGAACTCGCCAAGGAGTTCGGTGTCGAGAGCAAGGTCGTCATGGCCAAGCTCCAGGAACTCGGTGAATTCGTCCGTTCGGCGTCTTCGACGATCGAAGCGCCCGTAGTACGCAAGCTGACCGACGCCTTCCAGGGTGGTGGCTCCGGCAAGTCCGGCAAGCCCGCCCCCCGCAAGGCTGCCCCCAGGCCCGCCGCGCCCTCTCCGGCGCAGGCGGCCCGTCCGGCTGCACCGAAGCCGGGCGCCCCCAAGCCGCCGGCCGCCCCGCAGCCCGCGACTCCGTCGGCTCCCGCCGCCTCGACGCCGGCCCCCGGCCCGCGTCCGGTCCCGGGTCCGAAGCCCGCGCCGCGTCCGGCGCCGGCCGCCCCGGAGTTCACCGCTCCGCCGGCTCCGCCCGCGCAGACCCCGCAGGCTCCGGCCGCGCAGGGCCCGCGTCCCGGCGGCGCCCGTCCGGGTGCGCCGAAGCCCGGTGGCCGTCCCGCGGCCCCCGGTCAGGGCCAGGGTGGCCGTCCGGGCCAGGGTGCCCAGCGCCCCGGCGGCCAGGGTCAGCGTCCGGGTGCCCGCCCGGCCGGCCCGCGTCCGGGCAACAACCCCTTCACGTCCGGTGGTTCCACCGGTATGGCGCGCCCGCAGGCGCCCCGCCCGCAGGGCGGTCCCCGGCCGGCCGGAGGCCACGGCGGTCCCGGTGCCCCCGGCGCCGGTCCCCGTCCGCAGGCTCCCGGCCAGGGCGGCGGTCCGCGTCCGCAGGCTCCGGGCGGTAACCGTCCGTCGCCGTCCGGCATGCCCCGCCCGCAGGGCGGTCCGCGTCCCGGCCCGGCCGGTCCGCGTCCGAACCCCGGCATGATGCCGCAGCGTCCCGCTGCCGGCCCGCGTCCCGGTGGCGGTGGCCCCGGCGGCCGTGGTCCCGGTGGCGGCGGTCGTCCCGGTGGCGGTGGCGGTCGTCCGGGTGGCGGCGGCTTCGCCGGTCGCCCGGGTGGCGGTGGCGGCGGCTTCGCCGGTCGTCCCGGTGGTCCCGGTGGCGGTGGCGGCGGCTTCGCCGGTCGTCCCGGTGGTCCCGGTGGCGGCGGTGGCCGTCCCGGCTTCGGTGGCCGTCCCGGCGGTCCCGGTGGCCGCGGTGGCACGCAGGGCGCCTTCGGCCGTCCCGGCGGTCCCGCGCGTCGTGGCCGCAAGTCGAAGCGGCAGAGGCGCCAGGAGTACGAGGCCATGCAGGCCCCGAGCGTCGGCGGCGTGATGCTGCCGCGCGGCAACGGCGAGGCCATCCGCCTCTCCCGCGGCGCGTCGCTCACGGACTTCGCGGAGAAGATCAACGCCAACCCGGCGTCCCTCGTCGCGGTCATGATGAACCTCGGCGAGATGGTCACCGCCACGCAGTCCGTCTCCGACGAGACGCTGCAGCTCCTCGCCGACGAGATGAACTACACGGTTCAGATCGTCAGCCCCGAGGAGGAGGACCGCGAGCTGCTCGAGTCCTTCGACATCGAGTTCGGTGAGGACGAGGGCTCCGAGGAGGACCTGGTCGTCCGTCCGCCGGTCGTGACCGTCATGGGTCACGTCGACCACGGTAAGACCCGACTGCTCGACGCCATCCGCAAGACGAACGTCATCGCGGGCGAGGCCGGCGGCATCACCCAGCACATCGGTGCCTACCAGGTCGCGACCGAGGTCAACGACGAAGAGCGCAAGATCACCTTCATCGACACCCCGGGTCACGAGGCGTTCACCGCCATGCGTGCCCGTGGTGCGAAGTCGACCGACATCGCGATCCTGGTCGTCGCGGCCAACGACGGCGTCATGCCGCAGACGGTCGAGGCGCTCAACCACGCCAAGGCCGCCGAGGTGCCGATCGTCGTCGCGGTCAACAAGATCGACGTCGAGGGTGCCGACCCGACCAAGGTGCGCGGTCAGCTGACCGAGTACGGCCTGGTGGCCGAGGAGTACGGCGGCGACACGATGTTCGTCGACATCTCCGCCAAGCAGGGTCTGCACATCGACTCGCTGCTGGAGGCCGTGGTCCTCACGGCCGACGCCTCGCTCGACCTGCGGGCCAACCCGCACCAGGACGCGCAGGGCATCTCGATCGAGTCCCGTCTCGACCGCGGCCGCGGTGCCGTGGCGACGGTCCTCGTCCAGCGAGGCACGCTGCGGGTCGGCGACACGATGGTCGTGGGCGACGCCTACGGCCGGGTGCGCGCCATGCTCGACGACAACGGCAACAACGTCGCCGAGGCCGGACCCTCGACGCCGGTCCAGGTCCTGGGCCTGACCAACGTCCCGGGTGCGGGCGACAACTTCCTGGTGGTCGACGAGGACCGTACGGCCCGTCAGATCGCCGAGAAGCGCGCCGCCCGTGAGCGCAACGCCGCGTTCGCCAAGCGCACGCGCCGCGTGTCGCTGGAGGACCTGGACAAGGTGCTCAAGGCCGGCGAGGTCCAGCAGCTGAACCTGATCATCAAGGGTGACGCTTCCGGTTCGGTCGAGGCCCTCGAGTCCTCGCTGCTCCAGCTGGACGTCGGCGAAGAGGTCGACATCCGCGTCCTGCACCGCGGCGTCGGTGCGGTCACGGAGTCCGACATCGACCTGGCGATGGGCTCGGACGCCATCGTGATCGGCTTCAACGTCCGCGCGGCCGGCCGCGCGGCGCAGATGGCCGAGCGCGAGGGCGTGGACGTCCGGTACTACTCGGTCATCTACCAGGCGATCGAGGAGATCGAGGCGGCCCTCAAGGGCATGCTCAAGCCGGAGTACGAGGAGGTCGAGCTCGGCACGGCGGAGATCCGCGAGGTCTTCAAGTCGTCCAAGCTGGGCAACATCGCCGGTGTGCTCATCCGGTCCGGCGAGGTCAAGCGCAACACCAAGGCGCGCCTCATCCGCGACGGCAAGGTGGTCGCGGAGAACCTCAACATCGAGGGCCTGCGTCGCTTCAAGGACGACGTCACCGAGATCCGCGAAGGCTACGAGGGTGGTATCAACCTCGGAAACTTCAACGACATCAAGGTCGACGACGTCATCGCGACGTACGAGATGCGAGAGAAGCCGCGGGTGTAACACCCACGGTTCGCCGCCGGCCGGCGCGCCGTTGCCCGGGGGCTCCGTCCCCGGGCAACGGTCCGGCCGACGGTGCCGCGGAAACCCTGTCGAGCCACCGGCGGGTACGGGGTACCGTTCTTGGTGTCCCCGGCCATACGGACCCGGGGCCACCGATCCCGTACCGGCGGGTGAACCGGTTACACACATGTACGTGGGGACTCTGTCCTTCGACCTGCTCCTCGGCGACGTCCACTCGCTGAAGGAGAAGCGCTCCGTCGTCCGCCCGATCGTCGCCGAACTCCAGCGGAAGTACGCGGTGAGCGCGGCCGAGGTGGACCACATGGACCTCCACCGGCGAGCGATCATCGGCATGGCCATGGTCTCCGGCGACACGGCGCACCTCACCGACGTACTGGACCGGTGCGAACGGCTGGTCGCCGGCCGCCCCGAAGTGGAACTGCTGTCCGTGAGACGGCGCCTCCACGGTGAAGACGACTGACGACGACCAGACCAACAGAACGCCAGAAGAAGAAAGAACGGGAGACGGACCAGTGGCCGACAACGCGCGGGCGAAAAGGCTGGCGGACCTCATCCGGGAGGTGGTGGCCCAGAAGCTGCAGCGCGGGATCAAGGACCCGCGGCTCGGCTCGCACGTCACCATCACGGACACCCGGGTCACGGGTGACCTGCGGGAGGCGACCGTCTTCTACACGGTCTACGGGGACGACGAGGAGCGGCAGGCCGCGGCCGCCGGCCTGGAGAGCGCCAAGGGCATCCTGCGCTCCGAGGTCGGCCGCGCGGCCGGTGTGAAGTTCACGCCGACCCTCAGCTTCGTCGCGGACGCCCTTCCGGACACCGCCCGCACCATCGAGGACCTCCTCGACAAGGCCCGGCAGTCCGACGCGAAGGTCCGCGAGGCCTCCGCGGGCGCGGCGTACGCGGGCGGCGCCGACCCGTACCGCAAGCCGGACGAGGACGAGAGCGCCGAGACGGACGGCGACGCCGCGGAATGACCCAGAAGCACACCACGCCCGACGGCCTTGTCATCGTCGACAAGCCGTCGGGCTTCACTTCGCACGACGTGGTCGCCAAGATGCGCGGCATCGCCCGGACCCGCCGGGTCGGCCACGCGGGCACCCTCGACCCCATGGCAACCGGCGTCCTGGTCCTCGGCGTCGAGCGCGCCACCAAGCTCCTCGGGCACCTCGCGCTGACCGAGAAGGAGTACCTGGGCACCATCCGCCTGGGCCAGAACACGCTCACCGACGACGCCGAGGGGGAGATCACCTCCACCACGGACGCCTCCAAGGTGACCCGGGACGCCATCGACGCCGGCATCGCCAAGCTGACCGGCGACATCATGCAGGTGCCGTCCAAGGTCAGCGCCATCAAGATCAACGGCGTGCGGTCGTACAAGCGGGCCCGTGAGGGCGAGGAGTTCGAGATCCCGGCCCGCCCGGTCACCGTGTCCTCCTTCGCGGTGTACGACGTCCGGGACGCCGTCGCCGAGGACGGCACCGCCGTGCTCGACCTGGTCGTCTCGGTGGTCTGCTCGTCCGGCACCTACATCCGCGCCCTCGCCCGCGACCTGGGCGCCGACCTGGGCGTCGGCGGCCACCTCACCGCGCTGCGCAGGACGCGCGTCGGGCCGTACAAGCTCGACTCCGCGAAGACGCTCGACCAGCTCCAGCAGGAGCTGACCGTGATGCCCATCGCCGAGGCGGCCACGGCGGCGTTCCCGCGCTGGCAGGTGGACGCCCGGCGCGCCGGGCTGCTGCTCAACGGCGTCCGCCTGGAGATGCCCGAGGAGTACGCGGGCGCCGGACCCGTCGCCGTGTTCGACCTGGAGGGCCGATTCCTCGCCCTCGTCGAGGAGCAGAAGGGCAAGGCGAAGAGCCTGGCCGTCTTCGGCTGACCGGTACCCGGCCTCCGGGCGGCGCTCAAGCCTGCCCGTGGAGCGGCGGCGGCCACGGGGTACCGCCGGTGCCGCCGCTCCACGGGTCCCCCCTCGGTTCCCCCACCCCTAGGGTGTATCCAGCCGCCCCCGCTCATTCACCCGACCGGGCGGGCGCTCGGAGTGAACCGGGGGAGCGGAAGGGGGCGCTTTCGCTCCGCGAACTGTCCCGCTGATCATCCCCCGCCTACCGTCGAAGACCAGGGCACGCGTGTACGGGCGGGGAGGGTACGGCCATGGCGGCACAGGACGAAAAGCCAGAACCCACCGACGTCTTGAACCTCGCCCGGCCCATCAACCGCACGGAGTTCCTGGACCCCGGCGACGGCGACGGCGACGGCGACGGCGACTCGAGCGGGCCCGTCGTCCCGGGCGAGGTGAGCGCGGTCGGGCGCACGGCCGGACGCACGGACGGGGCCGGCGTCGCGGGTCGGGACGGTGTCCCTGCCCAGACCGGCGATGGCGCCCCCGCCGCTGCTTCGGGACCGGTTGGCGGCCCAGGCCCGATCGACTGCCTGAGCGTGACCGGCGCGCCGAGCCCTGCCGGCGATCCGGGCAGGGGCGGTGGCCCAGACGGGATCGGCGTCCCCAGGCAGACCCTCAGAGCGAGCTGGGTCGGCCTCCCGGGCTGGATCGCCGCCCCGAGGGGGAGTGGCGAATCGAACCGTGTCGCAGTCCAAGGCCGGGCCGGTGGCTCCAGCGGTGCTGGCGGCCCGGAGTCGACCGGTGGCCTGGGCGGGGGCGGTGGCTCCAGCCGTGCCGGCGCACTCGGGGCGACCGGAGACTCGGGCTCGACCGCCGTTCCGGGCGGGACCGGTGCACCATGGCGGGCAGGCGGCCTGGAGCCGCTACGCGGGCTGAAGGGGTCCTGTGACCCGAGGGCAACCGGTGAATCGGGGCCTGCCGACGGCCTGGAGCCGATCGTCGGTCCGAGGGGGACCCGCGATTCGGGGCGTGCCAACGGCCCGGGGCCGATCGGCGGGCTGAAGGGAACCGGCGATTCGAGCAGGACCGGTGATTCGCTGTGTGCCGACGGCCCGGAGCCGATCGGCGGCCCGGAGCGGATCGGCGGGCCGGGGCCGATCGCAGGGACGGGGCCGATCGCCGGGTCAAAAGAGGCCGGCGGTCAGAGCGTGGCCGGCTATCCCGGGCGGGCCGGTGCCCTGAGCCGGATCGCCGTGCCGGGTCGGGCCGTTGTCGCCGGCCGTGGTGGTGGCGCGGACCGCGCCGGGTTCGACGGGCTCGTGCAGATCCGTGATCTGGCCGGGCGTCCCCGGGGCACGGGGTTTCTGGCTGATCACAGCGGCACCCTCCTCACCAGCCACGAGGCCGTCGACGGGCTCGGGCGGCTCGTGCTGCACGCCGCCGGGCAGCGCACCTGCCTGGTCGGCGCCGAGGCCGTCACCGCGCTGCCGGAGCTCGGGCTGGCCCTGGTCCGTACGGAGGGGCTGGACGTGGCGCCGCTGCCGCTGACGGTTCGGGAACGGGTCGAGGCCGGTGCCTACGTCAGAGTCGCCGCCGGCTGCTGGCGCGAGGCACGCGTACTGGCCGCCACCCAGGTGACCTACACCGGGACCGATGGCTTCCACCTCATCGAGGACGCCCTGGAGCTGGCCATCGGAACGGCGGGTCAGGACGCGCTCCGGCTCGGCGGTGGCGCGACCGGGGGGCCGGTGCTCGACGCCGGGACCGGCGCGGTGCTCGCCGTGCTCGGCACCGCCCTGCGCTCCGCCCGGCGCGACACCGGGTTCGCGGTGCCCCTGCGACCGGCGGCCGAGGGCCCGCTCGCCGAACTGCTCACCCGCAACGCGGCGACCGTGCCCGCCCATGGCGCCGACCTCAACCTGGCCGGTGTCCTCGAACTGGCCGCCACCTCCGTGGGCCAGGACGGCCCGCCCGGCGCCCTGGCCGGACACACCGGCGCGGCCGGCCTCACTCCCGTGCGACCGGTCGAACGAGAGCGGGTGACAGTCGAGTTGAGTGCCTTCGCCGATGCCGATGCCGATGCCGATGCCGATGCCGATGCCGATGCCAATGGCCATGGCGATGGCGCGGCTGCCGCGGGCCGCGCCGTGCTCGGCCTCGTCGGCGCCCCGGGCAGCGGCCGTACGACGGAACTCGGGGCCCTCGCCGCCCGCCGCCACGGGGCCGAGCGGTCCGCCCCCACCCTGTGGCTGCGTGGTGCCGACCTCGAGGACGCCGACGAGTCCGTGGCCGACGCGGTGCGCCGCTGCCTGGCGCGCGCCGCGCGCATCGTCGCCGCCGGTCCCTCCGCGCCGCCCGCAGGTACCGCCGACCCCACTCCGGAGCGGGTGGCCGGCCTCGCCCGGCGGGCCGGCCGCCCGCTGCTGCTCCTGCTCGACGGACCGGAGGAGATGCCGCCCGCCCTCGCCGGCCGACTGCCCGAGTGGATCAGGGGCACGGCGGAGTGGCTGGGGGAGACCGGGACGCGGCTGGTGGTGGCCTGCCGTGAGGAGTACTGGGAGCGTGCCGGGGCCGAGTTCCCCGCCGGTCTGCTGCACGCCCCGACCACGGCGGAAGCCGGGGCCCCGCTGCCGCCGTGCGTGCGGATCGACGATCTCACCCGCGAGGAGGCCCGCGAGGCCCGTGCCCGCTACCGCGTCCCCGAGGGAGTCCTCGACGACCGCGACGCCCGGCACCCGCTCACCCTGCGCCTGCTCTCCGAGGTCCGCGCCGCCCTTCCGGACGACGTCTCGCCCGCCGGCCCCGTCGACCGGCACGAGGTCTTCGCCGCCCACCTGGACCTGATGTGCCTGCGTGTCGCGGTCCGCCTCGCCGCCGAGAACGGCCTGCGCGGCACGGCCGTACGGCGGCTCGCCGCCCGGGTGGCCGGGCAGGCGCACCAGGCCGCCCGGCGCAGCCTCGGCTCCGGACAGGGCGAGCTGGACCGGGAGTCCTTCGAGGCGGTGTTCCCGTGGGGGCCCGCTCCGGCCCGGCTGGGCGGCGGCTCCGGCTGGGCCTCCGCCGTCCTCGCCGAAGGTCTCCTGGTCCCGGCCGGCGACGGCTACCGCTTCGCCCACGAGGAGCTGGCCGACTGGATCCAGGGTCTGCACCTCGACCTGGATGAGGCCCTCGACGCCCTCGTCCACCGCCCCCCTCGGGATCCTCACCTCACGCCCCTGCCGCACCACCGAGTCGGACCGGTGGTCCAGGCCCTGCTCCTGCTCGCCCGCCAGCAGGGCCACCGCGAACTCGCGCTGCGACTGGGTGAGTTGACGGACGCAATCGACACGGAGCCGCGTTCCTGGTGGCCCGCCCGGCTCATCGCCCGTACTCTGCTGGCCGTCCCGGACGCGACGCCGTACACCGGGGTGCTGCGCATCCTCGCCGATCACATCGTCACCTGGCGCCGCGAACAGCGCACCGTGCCGACCGAGTTCGGGCCGGCCTTCTGGACCGCACTGCCCGTCCCGGTCGAGGAACGCCTCTCGTTGCTGCGCGAGCTGGTCCTGGCGGACACCGCGCCACCGGAGCCGGCCGACGCGGGCGGACGCCACCTCGACGCCGTGGCCCGGCTGCTCGCCGACCGGCCGCGCGTCGTACAGCCGTACCTGGCCGGCTGGTTCGACGACGAGCGACCACTGCCCGCGGCCCCGGACGCCACCGTGGCGACCGCAGCCCAGGCGCTGCTGCACACTCATCGGCACGGGGCCCTGGACGACCTGACCGAGGTGCTCGCGACCAGTGGGCACCCGCGCGCCGACGAACTGCTCGCCGTCCTCGCCGAGGACGAGCCCTCGGCGCTCTGCCGGGCCGTCGACCGCTGGGCGCACGACGAGCGCCCCGCCCGCCGCGCCGCGGCCGTCGTGTCCGGGCTGCGCGCGGCCCCCCACGTCCACTCGGCGGCCGACCGGGAGCTGCTGCGCTACGCCGCCCTCGCCCTGCTCGCCCGTCCCGCCGACCGCACCCTGCACGGCGGTGCCCTCGCCCTCCTGGTCCGCGACCCCGCAACCCGCGACCGCCACCTGACCGAAGCCCTGCGTCACTTCGCCGACGGCGATCCGCTGTTCCCGCCCGCCGCCCTGGTCCCGGCCCTGAACACCCACCCCGGGCCGGTCCTGGAGGCGTTCCGCGCCCGCCTGAGCGGCGGCGGCGGCGCGGACGCCGGGGAGACACTGCGCCCGCTCGCCGACGTCACCTCCCATGCCGTCGCCGGCCGGGTCGCCGCCCTGGTCCGGGACGTGGTGGAGACACGCCCGGAGCTGGCCGGGCCCGTGGCCGACCACGTCGACCGCTGCCTGGACCGGGGCCCCGTCGCCCGCTCCGTACTGCTGCCCCTGGTCACCGGACTGCTCGACGACGGCCCCGAGGAGGCCCGGGCGGCCCTGGCCACCGTCCTCGCCGCCCCCGGAGCCCTCGCATCCCGGCCCCTGCGCCGCGAGCTGCTTGACCTTCTGCTCGCCCATGAGCGGGAGCCGTCCGTCCTGGACGCCGTCCTGTACGCCGCGGCCCCGCACGGAGACGGCCGCGAGACGGAGCTGCGCGCACTGGTCCACCGCACCGGGCTGCTCCTCGTCCGCACCCCCGAGGGCGCCACCCGCTTCGACTGCGCCCTGGTCGACCTGGCCCGGCACGCGCCCGGCTTCGCCGCCCGGATGGCCCGCTGGCTGAGCGAGGCCCCCGACGACTGGGCCGCGGTGGTGGGCCCCAGCGCCCACCGCATGATCGACAACCTGGCCGGCGTCCGCGTACCGGCCTGAGCTGCCGGGGAACGTGCGCCCGGTCACAGCCTCCATGCCGATGCGGGCGCCGGGCACCCGGCATGGCACCCTTAGACCTGCACAAGAGGTCAACGGTAGACACGGACAAGGGTTCGAGGAGCGGTCACAGTGCAGCGCTGGCGTGGCTTGGAGGACATCCCCCAGGACTGGGGGCGCAGCGTCGTCACCATCGGTTCCTACGACGGCGTCCACCGCGGCCACCAGCTGATCATCAAGCACGCCGTCGACCGCGCCCGCGAGCTGGGCGTCCCGGCCGTCGTCGTCACCTTCGACCCCCACCCGAGCGAGGTCGTCCGCCCCGGCAGCCACCCGCCGCTGCTCGCCCCGCACCACCGCCGAGCCGAGCTGATGACGGAACTGGGCGTCGACGCGGTCCTGATCCTCCCCTTCACGACCGAGTTCTCGAAGCTGTCGCCCGCCGAGTTCGTGGTCAAGGTCCTGGTCGACAAGCTGCACGCCAAGGCGGTCGTCGAGGGCCCGAACTTCCGCTTCGGCCACAAGGCGGCCGGTAACGTCGGGTTCCTCACCGAGCAGGGCGAGATCTACGACTTCGAGGTCGAGGTCGTCGACCTGTACGTCACCGGCGAGGCGGGCGGCGGCGAGCCGTTCTCCTCGACCCTGACCCGGCGCCTGGTCGCCGAGGGCGATGTGACCGGTGCCCGCGAGATCCTGGGCCGTCCGCACCGAGTGGAGGGCGTGGTGGTGCGCGGTGCCCAGCGCGGCCGCGAGATGGGCTTCCCCACGGCCAACGTGGAGACGCTTCCGCACACCGCGATCCCGGCCGACGGCGTGTACGCCGGCTATCTGCACGCGCAGGGCGAGGCCATGCCGGCCGCGATCTCGGTGGGCACCAACCCGCAGTTCGACGGCACCGAGCGCACGGTGGAGGCGTACGCCATCGACCGCGTCGGCCTCGATCTGTACGGCCTGCACGTCGCCGTCGACTTCGTCGCCTACGTCCGCGGCCAGGCGAAGTTCGAGTCGCTCGAGGCGCTGCTGGAGCAGATGGCCGACGACGTGAAGCGGTGCCGGGAGATCGTGGCCGCGGAGGCGTAGACCCCCTGGACATGGAAGGGCGGCCGGTGCGATGCGCACCGGCCGCCCTTCGTCGTACCGTCCCCGTGGCCCGGGGCCTACTGCTGCGGCGGAGCCTGCGGGGGCTGGGCCTGGGGCGGGCCGGGCTGCGGCGGATAGGGCTGGGCAGGGGCGTCCTGCTGGTGGGGCGGGCCCGGCTGCGCCGGCTGCTCCGGGTACGGCTGCGCCTGCCCCGGCTGTGCCTGCTGCGGTGGGTACGGCTGCTGCTGCGGCGCGTACGGCCGGCCGGGCTGCTGCGGATAAGGCTGGCCCTGGTGTGACTGACCCGGATACGGCTGACCCGGGTACGGCTGACCGGGGTAGGGCTGGTCCGCCGCGGGCTGTCCGGGATACGGCTGGCCCGGCATCGGCTGACCGGGGTACGGCTGGGCCGGCATCTGCTGGCCCGGCATCGGCGGGGCGGCCACCGGAGGCGGGTTGCCGTCGTTGGTCCACAGACCGTGCATCTGCTGGTGCCGCACGATGTCCTCGGCGACCATGGCCGCGAGGTTGAAGTAGGCCTCCCGCACCTTCGGCCGCATCATGTCGAGGTCGACCTCGGCACCGGCGGCCAGATGCTCGTCGAAGGGCACCACGATCACCCCGCGGCAGCGGGTCTCGAAGTGCGACACGATGTCCTCGACCTTGATCATCTTGCCGGTCTCGCGTACCCCGGAGATGACCGTGATCGACCGGGAGACCAGGTCGGCGTAGCCATGCGCGGACAGCCAGTCCAGCGTGGTGCTGGCGCTGCTCGCCCCGTCGACGGACGGCGTCGAGATGATGATCAGCTGGTCGGCGAGGTCGAGCACTCCGCGCATCGCGCTGTAGAGCAGGCCCGTGCCGGAGTCGGTGAGGATCACCGGGTACTGCCTGCCCAGCACGTCGATGGCGCGCCGGTAGTCCTCGTCGTTGAACGTGGTCGAGACGGCCGGGTCGACGTCGTTGGCGATGATCTCCAGACCGGAGGGCGCCTGCGACGTGAACCGCCGGATGTCCATGTACGAGTTCAGGTACGGGATCGCCTGGACCAGGTCGCGGATGGTCGCCCCGGTCTCCCGGCGCACCCGGCGGCCGAGCGTGCCGGCGTCCGGGTTCGCGTCGATCGCGAGGATCTTGTCCTGCCGCTCGGTGGCGAGGGTCGAGCCGAGGGCGGTGGTGGTGGTCGTCTTGCCGACGCCGCCCTTGAGGCTGATGACCGCGATCCGGTAGCAGGAGAGCACCGGCGTGCGGATCAGGTCCAGCTTCCGCTGCCGCTCGGCCTCCTCCTTCTTCCCGCCCAGCTTGAAACGGGACCCGGCGGCGGCGGGCCGGCCGCTCTTCGCCTTCTGCCGCTTGTTGTTGAGCAGCCGGTCCGAGGACAGCTCCACGGCCGCGGTGTAACCCAGCGGCGCGGCACCCGGGTTGGTCGGCTGCCGCTGGTCGTGCTGGATCGGCTGTGGCCATGCGGCACCGGCCCGGGGATCGGCGGCCGGCTGCGCGGCCTGGCCCGCCGCACCGGCCTCCGGGTTCTGCGCGGACGGCTGCGGCTGTCCGGGCTGGGGGAAGCCGTAACCGCCGGGCGGGGTGGGGCCGGTGGGGGCCTGCTGCTGTCCGGGCTGCGGGAAGCCGTAGCCGCCGGGGGGAGTGGGCCCTGCGGGGGCCTGCTGCTGTCCCTGCTGGGGGAAGCCGTAACCGCCGGGCGGGGTGGGGCTGGTGGGGGCCTGCTGCTGTCCGGGCTGCGGGAAGCCGTAGCCGCCGGGGGGAGTGGGCCCTGCGGGGGCCTGCTGCTGTCCCTGCTGGGGGAAGCC